>NZ_JAMZMM010000489.1 GCF_024178385.1 Limnofasciculus baicalensis BBK-W-15
CCCCCAGCTCCCATGACAGCAACAGAAGTGTCCCCCACCTCCCAGACAAGAGATAATCTAAGACATAAAGTAAAACTATAGAGATTAAACGAGTTAAAAACCGAATCCCCCAATGATGCAGCTTCAATTCCCCCAACCAACCCAAATCCCTACCTCAGTTGTCGAAACACCTCAACAGACGACTACTCCAGGCAAAATTGTTCCCGTTACATCCCACATTTCCCATACATTAACCTCCATCCTATACCCTTTAGGGCGACGGGTTCTCATCCCATTTTATTTTCGGCGGATGGAAGTAACAGGAACAGAAAATATCCCCAAAACTGGTCCAGTTATCCTCGCACCAACTCATCGTTCCCGTTGGGATGGATTAGTAATGGCTTTCGCTGCTGGCAAACCTGTTACGGGACGCGATTTGCGGTTTATGATTTCTGAAAATGAAATGGCAGGACCCCAAGGCTGGGTACTGCGGAGGACCGGAGGATTTCCTGTTAATACCAAACATCCCGGTATTAGTAGTATCCGTCACAGTGTCGAAATCCTCCGTAATGGGGAAGCATTAGTTATGTTTCCTGAAGGTAATATTTATCGGCATGGTCATCTTAATCCGCTCAAACCTGGCATGGCGAGAATTGCTCTGCAAGTGGAATCTCTTGAACCTGGTAGCGGGTTAAAAATTGTGCCAATTGGTCTTAATTACGACCAACCTATCCCCACATGGCGGAGTGATATCAAAGTTAATATTGGCAAACCTTTAGATGTGGCTAATTATTGTACTGGATCTACTAAGAAAAGCGCCCAACAGCTAACTCAGGATTTGGAAATGGCATTGACAGAATTGGAGCGAAGGTAGGAAGTATTTGCGATTAATCCCCTTGCTGCCCAACGCAGTAATTAGGATTGAGAGGCTTAGGCTTAGTGTCCTTTGTCTAATTGTAGGGGTTTATTTCAATCATTAAGTTTCTTGCCGCAGTAAATCACCTCGTACCCAACCGGAAAAACTACCAATAATTTTGATACCAGCTTCATCCCAGATGCCACCCTCTACCTGAATCCAGCAGTAACCATCTTTTCCCACAACCTGCCTGCTAACAGAAACTCCTCTGCGGAATGGTGCAACATATCGAATAGGGGAGTTTACACTGGGGTTGGCTCGGACATTAATATGAGAACCTCTCCCGTCAGACAAAACGAAATGCCCTGCTTGGTACTCTTCTCGGACGATGCCATTATTGTTAACCATGGTACGATCGAGGCAACCTCTTGGTTGGTTTCTAGGAGTCGCCACGGCTCCATCGGGTAAGATCGAAAAGACTGGCAAGAGAGTTGCGATCGCAATCGCCAGAGAAAATTGTCTAAAATATCCGATCATTTTACTACTTCCTTTATTTGGGCTAAAACCAGTAACTCAGCCAAACCACATCATTTTATAGCAACCGCCACAGCGGTTGGAACATTCTCAGCTACCAGATTTTAACAAGGGGCTTAAGCTCCTTTTCCTAAGCACCTTGGCGGCTGCTATACTATCCTCAGCATAGCAGGATCGATCGAAAAAAATGGGGATTACCAATTTCCAGAAGATCTAGAAAAAGATAACCCCCAAACACCAAATTTCACTCAAAATTACAACTGAGGAACGAATCTATCCTTATCAGGAACTATTGTATATTCCGCCACAATTTGGCGAAACTCTTCACCATCAATTGTTTCCTTCTCAATTAATAAATCTACCAAACGGTCAATTACAGTGCGATTTTCTCGGATAATCCGTACTGCATGTTCGTGACAATTTTCAACAATCAGTCGCACTTGCTCATCAATCCGAGATGCCACTTCTTCAGAATACTCTGAGCGACTCATTAAACCAGCACCAAGAAAGACTTCTCCCTCTTGACTTTCTAAAAAAAGCGGACCCAAATCAGACATCCCAAAACGGGTTACCATTTGCCGTGCCATACCAGTCACTTGTTGCAAATCGCCACCCGCACCAGTAGTCACTTCAGAATAACCAAAAATTTCTTCCTCAGCAGCGCGTCCACCTAAAGCACCAGTAATCCTTGCCTTAAGCTGCGCTCTGGTAATTAAACCTTGTTCTTCGCTCGGTGTAAACCAGGTCAAACCTTGAGCTTGTCCGCGAGGAACTAAAGTAACTTTTTGAACAGGATCGTGATCTTTAATCACTGTCCCAACAATACCATGACCGATTTCATGGTACGCAATCAATCGCTTACTCTTACTATCTACTAGTGGCGTACCTTCCATCCCAGCCACCACTCGGTCAACCGCATCATTAACTTCCAGCATAGTAATCGCTTCTTTGCGACGACGAGCTGTTAAGATTGCTGCTTCATTGAGCAAGTTAGCTAAGTCAGCACCTGTAAACCCTGGAGTCCGCCGTGCGATTGCTTCGATGGAAATTTCTGAAGCTAGTTTCTTGTTCCGAGCATGAACTTCTAATACCTTAATCCGTCCTTTAAGATCTGGAGCATCAACCATCACTTGGCGGTCAAATCGTCCGGGACGTAACAGAGCTGAATCTAAAACATCGGGACGGTTAGTTGCGGCAATAATAATAATACCAGTATTGCCTTCAAATCCATCCATTTCTGTTAGTAATTGGTTCAGGGTTTGTTCCCGTTCATCATTACCACCACCAATACCAGCACCGCGCTGTCTCCCTACTGCATCAATTTCATCAATAAAGATTAAACAGGGGGCATTTTCTTTGGCTTTTTTGAACAAATCGCGGACGCGGGAAGCACCTACACCTACGAACATTTCTACAAACTCAGAACCAGAAATACTAAAGAAAGGAACACCAGCTTCACCTGCGATCGCTTTTGCTAGTAAAGTTTTACCAGTACCAGGAGGACCAATAAGCAGAACTCCTTTAGGAATCCTTGCTCCTACTGCGGTAAACCGTTCTGGTTGTTTTAGGAAAGTAACAACTTCTTGGAGTTCTTCTTTTGCTTCATCAATTCCTGCTACATCGTCAAAGAGAATACCCGTTTTAGCTTCCATCTGGAATCTAGCGCGGGACTTTCCAAAGTTCATCGCTTGCCCTGGACCGCCATTAGCATTATTTGAGCGACGGAATAGGAAAAATAAGCCAGCAATCAAGAGAACAGGAAAAATTAAATTACCGACTAATCCCCAAATTGCCCCATCTTGGCTAGGGGGATGACTGTCAAAAGCGATATCTGATTCTCTAAGTTTGGTAATTAATTCTGGCGCACTGCTGGGCAAATCTACTCGCCACCGTTGGCTTTGGTTATCGAGTAATGGGTCCAGTGCTTCCACAATTGCCGTCTGACCGCTATCGTAGAGTTCTACACTGGTAACTCTACCAGCATCTAAATATGTTAAAAAGCGACCGTAGCTCATGCGAGAACTAGCGGTGTTGTTGCTGATATCCCCCACAGCAGGAGAAAATGCTCCCTGCCACACGAAAAACCCGATTACAAGGACTGGGATTGTCCAAAGTAGTATTATTCTCCACGAAAGTTTCATGTTAATGGTCTCTAGATATTGGGTATGAGCTATGGCTTTAGGTGGAAAAACCAGATTTTTAAGCCTGACTAGTCAAAAAATGACGATTTGCGATCGCAACTTAATTAAATTTAACTTAATTCTCACAATCTGGGCAACCTGTCTGAGGGGAGTAGGGAGTAGGGAGTAGGGAGTGGGGAGTGGGGAGTGGGC
>NZ_JAMZMM010000490.1 GCF_024178385.1 Limnofasciculus baicalensis BBK-W-15
GCTTATCCTTCTCTATCTAAACGGAGCGCTCTCTCCAACGCTGCTTTTTCTTTGGATCTTAGGAGATAGAGTTGTAACTCAGTAGCATCCCAACCACTCAGGATCATCAAATCTGCCAAATCAATTCCCCGCATCAACATTTCCACACACCATGTCTGTCGGGCTTGCTCAATCAAAAGGGGTTCACCGTCGGGATTTAATAATCCGGAGGTAAATTCTTGCCAAGCTGCACCTATCTCTGCTTCTGACATCCTTTTACCCTGCTCATTGACAAATAACGCCGAGTGATGATCCTTACTACTTTTTAACCATTGAGTCAAGGGATTGCGAATATAGGAGCCATAACGTTTTCCCATAATCCACTGATTCACGGGTACTTGTCGCACTGCACCTTGAGTGACTTGTAATAAGTGTTCTTGCGGATCGCTGATTTGATGCGATCGCTCTAGGGCTACAATTTCATCAGGTAACAAACCTGAACCAAAGAGGATGTAAGCCAGGGCATAGTTACGCAAGCTCTGTTTTTTTGCTTGTCGCAATATAGAGTGAACTAAAGAAGCTGGTAGATCTGCCACTTTTTGCTCTAGATCGGTTGCAGCATGAAGGTTAGCTTGGGAACTTTCAACCGTAAACGCTTCTGATGAAACGGCTCCGTGCAAAAATAATTCTACCAAACTCTCTAAGAAATCCTCGCTGTCATGCCAAAGATGGTGAAACTCGCTGGTTAATTCAATGGCAAAATACCCAAACAACATGCTATTGAGGAGACTGGCTAATTTTTGGGGAGGTAACCGCAGTTGTAAGCGATCCCTTTCAATCACAGTGGCTAAATATTTAGCTACATCCTGATTGGCTTGATCGACACCTCTACCCAGTGCTTGACGATTTTCGATCGTGTACTTTCCCGACTCCCCTACCACAGAGCGGAGTAACTCCGGAATATCTGCTAGGGCCTGCAAGCGATCGCGCCCATAGTTTTTTAGAGCCTGCTCCACATTTATGGTACAATCCACCTGCGCTTTTAAAGATTCGCCCAGGTGGGTAAAGACCCCAGAGTCTTCGATTACTGCTAAAAGTAATCCCTGCTTGCTGCGAAACTGACGGAAGAGCGTGACTTCATTGACGTGAGCTAACTCCGCAATCTGCCGCGTCGTTGTCTCGGTGACTCCCTGAGAGCTAAATAACTCAAGGGCTGCCTGAATCAATCGCTCTCTTGTGGCGGAACTGTTGCGAGACATAAGCATGAAAAATGCAAGTTATACTTGCAAGGTGCAATGGTGGGGGTTAAGCTAGAATATAAGTGTAAGTGTCACTTGCATTTAGATTCTCACAATAGCTATCCTCAATGACCAACAACTCACTCTCTATTACCCCCCCAGGCGAAAAAACTCTCACCATTAGCTGGATCACCGTAGTATTCTTTGCTACATTTCACGCTTTAGTACTCCTCGCTCCTTGGTTCTTCTCTTGGTCAGCCCTGGGAGTTGCCATATTCCTCCACTGGCTATTTGGCAGCATTGGCATCTGCTTGGCGTATCATCGACTGTTAACCCATCGGAGCTTTCAAGTTCCCAAGTGGTTGGAATATATCGTCGCTACCATTGGTGCTTTAGCGATGCAGGGCGGCCCAATTTTTTGGGTAGGCTCCCATCGTCAGCATCACGCTCACCCAGAGGATGAATATAAAGATCCTTACTCATCAAAACAGGGTTTTTTGTGGAGTCACATCCTTTGGCTGTTCTACCACAAACAAGAGTTTTTTAACCGTGAAATCTATCAAAAATATGCGCCTGACTTAGCTAGAGATCCTTATTATCAATGGCTTGATCGGAATTTCTTATCGCTTCAGATTCCTCTTGGCTTATTGCTTTACTTTGTAGGAGGATGGTCTTTTGTCTTCTGGGGGATGATTGTTCGGTCAGTATTTCTGTGGCATACGACTTGGTTGATTAACTCAGCCAGTCACATGTTCGGGTATCAAACTTATGAGGTGGTTGATGGCTCGCGGAACCTATGGTGGGCAGCACTTTTAACCCATGGAGAAGGTTGGCACAACAATCATCACGCTCAACCAAATGTGGCTCCAGCGGGACGGAAATGGTGGGAAATTGATACAACTTGGTGGGCAATTAAGTTTCTGCAAATTTTGGGATTGGCAACGAAGGTGGTAATGCCGCCAAAAGAGCAAGCAGTAAGCTAAATCACCCCATCGTGGTGAGAGTGAAGGAAGATAAATGACATTTAGTATACTCATCTAGAGCAGCTTGCCTGAAAAATGCGATCGCGATGCTTCCCTAAAAGGCCGCGATCGCATTTTTCATATTCAGCAATTTTCCATTCCCAACGAATATTTGAAACAAATTATTGACGCTATAGTTTATATAGAGGTGTACCTCATGGGGTTGAAAACCGCTATATAGCAAGGGGATAATTTTAATTAGACCTTACGGTAAAATGA
The DNA here is from genome assembly GCF_024178385.1 of Limnofasciculus baicalensis BBK-W-15. GTDB lineage: Bacteria > Cyanobacteriota > Cyanobacteriia > Cyanobacteriales > Coleofasciculaceae > Limnofasciculus > Limnofasciculus baicalensis. The sequence continues at coordinate 2,459 of NZ_JAMZMM010000490.1, forward strand.
CTTCTATGTCAATCAAGTCTCTACATTCAGTTATTTCTGAGAAGGCTTCTCTGGAAACTGTCCTGATCATGCCCATCCTGACATCGGCTAGTCAACTCTTTCTCCTCTTGGGATTGGTGGTGTATCTGTCCGCCGACAATGGCTCTGAGGCAATTTTTCCTTATGTAATAGCATCTATTATAGTTACAGTTACCACTATTTTGACGGCGAGCTGGGTTCTATTGTCAATCAATCAATTAAAACAAAATAATCGCTTATTGGCGAGGGGAGAGTGGCAGGAAGGAAAAGAAATCGATCGAGGAGATAAATTGCCAGAGTTAGCTCAGTTATTTAATACAATAGCCATTGAACTAAAAGAATTAAAGGAGGAAAATGCCGATCTAAAAGTATTGCTTGAAATGGCAATCGAACATGGGGATATTATTGCCACTGAGTGGCATAATACTCTCGATCAGTTTTATTCTCATTATGAGCTTTCCCGTGACGATCGGTACAATCACCGCCAAAAATTTTCCGAAACTCTCGATCAGCTTAAAACTACTCAAAACCAATTGATTGAATCGAAAAAAATGGCATCTTTGGGTACTTTAGTAGCGGGTGTCGCTCATGAAATCAATACTCCAATTGGTACGGCACTAATGTCGGCTTCCTTCTTAGCGAATGAAACGAAAGTATTTGCTACCAACTGGGAACAAGGACAGTTAAAGCGATCGCAATTACAGGAGTATTTAGATAATGCCACAGAAAGCAGCCAACTGATTATGAACAATTTGCAAAGGGCGGGGGAATTAGTGCAAAGTTTCAAGAAAGTCGCAGTAGATCAAACGAAAGCGGATAAGCGTTCATTTGCTCTGAAACCTTATCTGGAGGAAGTATTGCACAACTTAGATCCCCACTTGAAACAGACGAAACATAAGTTGACTGTCGAGGGGGATGATACGATTACGATTGAGAGTTATCCGGGGGCGTTGTCCCAAGTGGTGACTAATTTAGTCCTCAATTCCATTATCCATGCCTATATACCGGGGGAGGAAGGGGAGTTGCGCTTTGAGGTGAGGCTCTGGAGTGAAGCGAGTAAAGAGCGAAGCCTAGATCGCTCTGGAGTAATTATTTATTATACTGATAACGGGTGTGGGATTCCTACCCAAAACCTGGAGAAAATTTTCGAGCCTTTTTTCACTACGGCTCGCTCCAAAGGCGGAAGTGGTTTAGGATTGCATATTGTATATAATTT
>NZ_JAMZMM010000079.1 GCF_024178385.1 Limnofasciculus baicalensis BBK-W-15
GGGGAATTTGATGTAGGGGCGAAGCATTTGGGGGATAACTTTTGTTGTTTAACCAGGATTTAACTATCCAAATGCTTCGCCCTGGGTAGGGTGTGGGGAGTTAACTTTTGACTTAATTCCCTAATTCTTCACCAAAACCCCAGCTTCTTTCTGAATAGGCAAAACATCCAAAATATCGATCTCGGCACAATATTTCAAATCTTCATGACAATTCAGGCGTAAGAGGCGTTGTCCGTGACTGGCATGATGGAACATATCTAATAACCGATCTTGCCACTGAGAGTATAACGCGATCGCACCAATTACTTCATCATTACCAGCTAATTCTGCCTCAGAGCAATTCAGATGTGTTAGGAGACTATGAGCGATCGCCCCTGCACATGCGGTATCCTCTAAAGAGAAACTACCTTCCCAACCTGAACCTACTAACCACAAGGTTTCTGGCTGCTTTTCTACCAGATACTTTACTACCGCAGCGCGATTGACAAAGGCTGCCGCTAATACAGTTGGAGCATTTTCCACACATTTTAGGGCACGAGTACCATTTGTAGTAGTGAGAAACAATCGGCATCCTTGTACTCGTTCTGGCGTACAATCAAGAGGCGAGTTACCCAAATCAAAACCCTGTACCATCGAACCACCACGCTCTCCAGCGCGGAGACGTTTCTCGATTGGCCAATTTTCGCTGACTTCCATCAACTGATTGATATCGCTGAAAACTTGCACCGCCTCAGCGCCTGCATTTAAAACCGTCGCCATCGTGGTTGTCGCCCGCAAGACATCAACTGCAATCGCACAGTCTGGTTTTGTATCCTTTGGGGTTAGTTCCGGTGTGTGATAAATAAATAGTTTCACGCTTTATGTCGCATCTCTAAGAATGCAATATATCCTACCGCGATCGCAATTCTACAGTATTTTGTGATTTTTTGGAGGCTGTTGCTTTGGAAGGATAATTTTTTAATCAACGACTAAGGCACTAAGACACTAAGGAGGATTATAGATAGTCTTCCAGGCAAAGGGAGTAAGTTTTGCCTTAGTATTGAGAACTATAGCAACCGCCAGGGCGGTTAAGACATTCTAAATTCCTGAAACCCTTGATTTTACAGCTTTCTTCCCTAGCCCCTAGTCCATCGCCCCTAGTCCATCGCTATATCTCCCCATCTCCCTATTCCCCATTCCCCATAATTTGGAATCTGCTTGCAGCAGCGCTTTGCGATCGCACCGCTAGCGCTAAACTTGATGATGGCATCCACAGCGGTGTCATAGAACTAAATTCAGATCGAGAGGATAAAACGCAATGGCTTATGAACTACCACCTTTACCTTACGACTATAACGCCCTAGACCCTTATGTCTCCGCTAAAACCCTAGAGTTTCATCACGATAAGCACCATGCGGCTTATGTGAATAACTACAACAACATGACGAAAGACACCGATATGGCTAATATGCCTATTGAGGAAGTCATTAAGGCAGTCTATGGTGATGCTTCTAAGGCTGGTATCTTCAATAATGCCGCCCAAGCTTGGAATCACACCTTTTTCTGGAATTCTATGAAAGCAGGTGGTGGCGGTGCGCCTACAGGTGCTGTAGCGGATAAGATAAATGCCGATTTCGGCAGCTACGACAAGTTTAAAGAAGCCTTCAAAACAGCCGCTACTACTCAATTTGGTAGTGGTTGGGCTTGGTTGGTTCTTGATGGTGGTACTCTTAAGGTAGTTAAGACTCTGAATGCAGAAAACCCTCTCCATAACGGGCAAATTCCTTTGTTAACCTGTGATGTTTGGGAACATGCTTACTATCTAGATTACCAAAACAGACGACCCGATTTCGTTGAGGCTTTCCTGAGCAACCTCGCTAACTGGGATTTCGTTGCCCAAAATATGCCTGCTGCTTAAGCCTAATTCAGTTGGGATAACGATAGTTATCTGAGAGAAACCCGGTTTCGCCGAAGTTACCGGGTTTCTGGGATATACTTCAGGCAACTGACAACCGCTATAACTAATGACTAATCTATCGCCAAGAAGAATTTTTTTATGAATAGTACAGAGTTAGCTCAATATATCGAAGCAACAAACGGTATTTCTAAGCCTTGGCTATTGGTACAATTACGTCTCAAGAAGCTTGAAGAGCGTAAATCAAGCCTTTCATCTGATGAATATTTTCTAGAATTAGCCGAGCTGCATGAAGACATGTTTAGACTTGGGGAATGGTGGATTGGTATTGAAGATGAAGTGTTTGGCAAAGGCTAGAATAGGAGAGCAGGTAGTTGTTCATGAGGCGAATAGGAATGGCATATCGCTTTTTTGCCAATCTTAGGACATAACTTACAGACTGTAGCTCAAACTATCACATCTACTGAAAATCATTCATCACTATCGGCGAGTAGTTTGTGAGTAGAGTAGAAATATAGATTTTAGTTCTCGTGGCTACAGGTTTAATCGCTTCCTGCCTTATAGACTCAAAGTATCATATAAAATAACTTGGGAGGAATCTCTATGTTTGATGTCACACAAATCCTTATCGATCAATTCGTACAGAAAATCCAAGAAGGCTACCGACGGACTTATGGAGGATGGAAGTCTGATTATGCTGATATTATAGGCTGGGCGGGCAGCATGGCTTTGGAAAATATTGCCAATAGCGATGCTCTCTATCATAATGTTGAGCATACTATCTTGGTTACTTTGGTCGGACAGGAAGTTTTGCGCGGTAAGCATATCCGAGAAGGAGGTATTTCTTGCGAAGATTGGATGCACGGTATTATTTCTTTACTTTGCCACGATATCGGCTATGTTAAAGGAGTTTGTCGCAAAGATCGTATTAGTGAAGGATTATATGCGACGGGTGTAGATGGTGCGATGGTGAAGTTAGCGCCCGGAGCTACAGATGCTTCTTTGACTCCCTATCATGTGGATCGAGGAAAGTTGTTTATTGAGGAGCGTTTTGGCAGTAATCTACTAATTGATGCTGAAGAAATTAAGCGCAATATTGAATTAACTCGTTTCCCAGTGCCTTCGGATGAAGATCATCAAGATAAGATTCATCTTCCTGGTATGGTGAGAGCAGCAGATTTAATTGGTCAACTTAGCGATCCCCGATACCTGAAAAAGATTAGTGCCTTATTCTATGAGTTTAAGGAAACAGGTGTGAGTGATGCTTTAGGCTATCGCAATCCAGGAGATTTACGCCACAACTATTCCAAGTTTTACTGGAATGGGGTATATCCTTACATCAAGGATTCGTTACGCTATTTGGAGTTGACTCTGGAAGGGAAGCAGATTGTGGCTAACTTGTACGCTAATGTATTTGTAGTGGAACATGAACAGCCTTCAATTAAGATAGCTTAAAAAGGATGAAGGATGAAGGTTAAAGGTTGAAGGTTGAAAGAATACCATTGGTGACAGGTTAAGCTGAGAGTGCATTTGTCAATAATAAAACTTATGCTTAATATCTTGAACTTCTTAATCCTTTAGCCTTAATCCTTCATCCTTCACCCATCAGCAAATTATGCCACTATATTTTAAATTACTATTTCTTTTAACGACAACAATCTACCACTGGATTGCTACCAAAATTGAAACGAAAGCCTATCCCCCAATTGGTGAACGAATTGATATTGGGGGTTACAAGCTCCATTGCTACTGTAAAGGGCAGGGTACTCCTACTGTTATATTAGATCATAGCTTAGGTGGAATTGATGGTTATTTTTTAATCGACGAAATAGCTAAACTAACGCGGGTATTTATTTACGATAGAGCTGGATATGGTGGGAGCGACTCTAGCCCCTATCCTCGCACTAGTCAGGAGATTGTCAGCGAGTTAGATGTGCTCCTGATAAAAGCAGGAATATCCCCACCTTATATTTTAGTTGGCAATTCTTTTGGCAGCTATAACGTGCGACTTTATGCTCATCAGTTTCCTGAGAAAGTAGTTGGAATTGTACTTACAGATGGACTCCACGAATCTGGTATGTTAAATATGTCCATCAGTCTACGGAGCCTGAAATTATTTTTTCTGTCTGGATTTTTGATGTCAACATTGGGAGCGGTAGTTGGTATTGTCCGGATTTTGGGTAGAGTGGGATTATTTGAAGTTATCAAACCAGAGTTGCGGCAATTTCCTCCAGAAATCAGACAAAGGGTGAAGCTCTCATTTTACCATCACCATCACTGGATAACTATGGCGCGGGAATTATGGAGCTTGAATGTTAGTGGCAGTCAATTGAGTCAAGTGGCAAGTCTCGGTAATCTCCCTGTTATTAGTATTAAATCTAGTACCTTTTTTAAGCGATCGTTACTCACTTTCTATATGCCTGTCAAGTCAGCCGATAGGTTGCGAGATAAAATGCACTGCGAATTGGCTAAGATATCAACTAATTATCGGGAAATTCAGGCAAGTCAAAGCAGTCACTTTGTTTGGATAGATGAGCCGGGAATAATTGTGGCGGCTGTTGGGGATATATTGGAGATGTTGAATTGTTAATAAACCACTAAGGCACTAAGGCACGAAGGTTTGGCTTGGAGTGGAGGGGATATGGTAGGAAAATTAGGTAATTTGGCTAGATGTTCGATCGCGTTGGGCAGTAATATTGGTGATTCTTGTGCTATTCTGGATCGTGCGATCGCTATTTTAGCTGAAACTCCAAGTGTTTCTCTGAAAGCTCGGTCGAGTTGGTATAAAACGGCTCCAGTAGGTCCGCCTCAACCTGATTATGTTAATGGCTGTGCTTTGTTGGATGTGGCTTTGACTCCCCAGGAGTTATTGGCTGTTATTCTGGATGTGGAAAAGCAGTTTGGTAGGGTGAGGCAGGAGCGTTGGGGACCGAGAACTCTAGATATCGATCTTATTTTATTTGACGATATAATTATGGAGACACCTAAGCTGACAATTCCTCATCCCCGGATGAGAGAGAGAGCCTTTGTTTTAGTGCCATTGGCGGAAATTGCGCCGGATTGGATTGAGCCAGTATCGGGAGAAGCGATCGCACAACTCCTTTTAGGGTTAGACTGTTCTGGAGTCCACCTTTTGTAAATGCAGATGGCACTAGGTAAAGAACCCCCTCAACTCCTTAAACAACGCCTGTTATACCTTGGCAGAAAATTTAATTTTGAAGTCAATTCCCTCCGCCTTCCCAATAAAGCAGAAGGGGATTGGGAATGTATCCGTCATCCGGGTGGCGCTCTCGCTGTACCTGTAACGCCAGAAGGTAAGTTAGTATTAGTCCGTCAGTATCGTTTTAGCATTCAAGGTCGTCTTTTGGAATTCCCTGCTGGTACTATTGAAGCTAATGAAGAGCCAGCGGAAACCATTAAACGAGAAATAGAAGAAGAAATTGGTTATCGTGCCCATGCTTGGCAATCTCTCGGTAAGTTTGCCCTGGCTCCAGGTTATTCTGATGAATATATTTACGCTTTTCTCGCCCAAGATTTAGAAAAGTTGGCAAAGCCACCAGCACAAGATGCTGATGAGGATATGGAAAATGTTTTAATGTCACCTGATGAATTAGAACAAGCTATCCTTAATGGGGAGGCAATTGATGCTAAAACTATTTGTGCTTTTTTCCTCGCTCGTCCATTTTTGAATTAGTTATTGGTTATTGGTTGTTGGTTGTTGGTTGTTGCTGAAAGTACCCTGTTACTCCTGGAATACTCCTGAATTATTTAACCACAAAGACACTAAAGCACGAAGGAAGAGAAAATAAGAAGCAGATAATCTTATAGTGGCACGGGAATAATACCCATAATCGTCGAGATACCTCTCCAAAACAATGGGTTTAAGCCCATTATCAACCAAAAACAACCAAAAACAACCAAAAACAACCAAAAACAACCAACAAATGTTACTAGAATTAGCAATAGGTGATGCTTATGGCGCGGGCTTTGAATATGCTGAATCTGATTTTGTCAGTTTGTACAATAACTTGAGCCAGTATGTCCAGCATCCCCGTCACAAAATTAGACCAGGGTGTTATACTGATGACACCCAAATGAGTATCGCTATTGCTGAAACTTTAGTTGAGGGACAACCTTGGACTAGAGAAGTTTTGGCAAGTAAGTTTGTGACAGCCTTCAAACGAGATCGAAGGGAAGGCTATGCTAGAAAATTTTATCAGTTTCTACAGGAAATTGAAGATGGGAGTCAGTTTTTACAGGAAATTCAGGGCACAAGTGATAAAAGTGGTGGCGCAATGCGCGCCTCACCGATTGGCATTTTACCCACTATTGAGCAGGTAATCGAAGCCGCTACTATTCAAGCCGCTATCACTCACAACTCACCCGATGGAATTGCGGCGGCTGTTGCTGCGGCTTTAATGTCTCACTATTTTATTTATCGATTAGGGCAAAAACGGAAATTAGGTAAGTTTCTTCAAGGCTATGTCTCTGGTATTATGTGGTCAGAACCGTGGCAAGGAGAAGTAAAATCGAAAGGGTGGATGAGTGTCAGAGCAGCAATTACCGCTATAATCCGCAATGATAGTTTAAGCGAACTTTTGCAAGATTGTATCGCCTATACTGGAGATGTGGATACGGTAGCCGCGATCGCACTTGCTGCTGCTTCCTGTAGTGATGAGATTGAGCAAGACATTCCCCTACCTCTGATTGATACCTTGGAGAATAGTGCTTATGGCAAAGATTATATTATTGATTTGGATAGCCAGTTAATGGGTTTGGTGGCTGGTTAGCTAGAGGAACTATCATATAGTTTATTCCTGGGCGCGGGTTTCGGGATAAAATTATCGTAAAAATCGACAACATCAAGATAAAACCCAACCTCAGTCTACCGATAGGGATGAAATTATCGCCAAAATCGATAACATTGAGACAAAACCCAGCCTCAGCCCTCAGCCACCCCCAACCCATGTTATCTTTATTTCCACCCACCTAATTATCTCCCACCGAGCAACAGGATTTACCCAGGATGAGACGATAAACCCGGTTTCTTCGTTGATTTCTGCTTCCTAAATTAATGATTTGTCCTAGAAGCGGGGTTGATAGCAGTTGCCAAAATACCTAGATTTACCTAGACTTAGACTAGCAAATTCTCGGCCTAGGTTTCAGAGGGTAAGTCCTCAGCAAGTTACAGTCAAAGGTAGCACGGCGATCGCACCCCTGCACCAAATATCTGCCAAACTGCTACTATAGAACGCAACGCAACTATTATGCCAAACCACTGGGAACGAAAAGAGCAAGGTGTGCTTCATTTTTAGTTGAATGAATATAAATATAATAGAATCTGCCAATGAAACCATACAACAAATCAAACGGCTTAACAACCTCAGCCCAAGTCACTGCTTCCCTGGAGCCAGCACCCATCAGTAAGCTCAACTTATCAGAATCCGATTTAGTTGAAATTTACCATAGTGCCCCCAAAATCCTATCGCACAAAGCACTCACAGTCTCGGTAACAGAAGATACATTGTCTTCTGAAGAGTCAATCGTTATCGAAGCGGCTAAGAATGGTAATTATTGGCTCATAGCGACAGAAGATGATATCTACTGGCTGTTTCCTCAAGCCAATGTCAAAATTAATCCTTATATCGATGAAAGCGTTAAACTCCTATTCAACTGTAACGGATACCAAACCGACGCTCCTAGTCAATTTACTCTAAATATGCCTGCTAAACTAGCCATTATGCCAAGGGGAGAGGAGTGGCAATTGGTAGAAAAAGGGATATTGGATTTTAGCGGTAATTCTTCTTTAGGAGAAATAGAAGCAGAGGAAGGGGAATATCAGGAAATTCAAGATCAATTAACTCATACAACTCTTCAAAAGCATACTCGATTGGAAAACCAGTCAGCCTTAGTGTTAGCCAAGCGAGGCGAAGCCCTGACTAAGATAGAGGGGAAATTACCAATTGAGTTAGAACAGAAGTTTGTCGAAATCCAAGCCCAATTAGATCGATCTAATCTAGAGCGAGAGCAACTCAAACATCAATTAGAGGAAGTATATCAGAAACGTTATCTACTACAATCCAAAATATCAGAATTACAAACTCTGTTGCCGGAGGTGCAAACCGATCCCGATGAGACTGCCAAGCAAACACCACCAGTTATAGACACAACTATAATCGAGGAGCTAATCCTGCGGAGCCGTTTGCAGCCCCCACCCATTGAGCTTTGCTTAGTTATAGTTTTATTGCGCAATCCCATCCCAGTCAAGCCCCAGAAAAAGCCAGCTTCACCTAAAAAATCTAGCCCCAAAATTACCATAGGAATTATCGTCGCAATTCTATCCTTGACAAGTGTCGGATTATATGCTGCATCTCCATATATTAACAATTTATGTCCAAATATAGGTAACTGTGATAGCTACAAACAGACATTAAATCAAGCCCAAGCCGCTTATGATGCAGCGGTGGCGATTAAGGGTACAACCTTGCCAGAATTAGATAGCAAGCGCCGACTGATAGAAAATGCGATCGCCTTAATCAATAATATACCGAAAACAGCAAGAATCCAGGACAAAGCCACGCAACTTATCTTAACCTGTAAAAAGGAATTAGAAACAGATGCTCGGATTCTCAAAGGGGAAGGTGAAATTATTGCTCTCCAAGCTAGCCAATATCAAAATACCGCCATTCAACCCGCCAATATCGGCAAACTAACATCCACAATTGAAGACTTGCAAAGATCTCAGGAATTATGGAAACAAGCCACAATCAAATTAAATGGCATTTCTCCTAAGATAGACATCTACCCCACCATTCAGGCATCTGTAACAAACTACCAGAAACAAATTGCTCAAGTCGAGGAAAATTTAGCCAAAAAGAGAGAAGCAAGACGACTGCTAGATGAAGCCGCAAAATCAGCAAGTCAGGGGGAAAGTCTCACCAAAACTGCTCAAACCATCCCACAACTAAAAGAAGCAAAAAGTCAGTGGGAAGAAACACTAGCTAGCATAAATAAACTACCTCTAGATGCAATCGATACCGCACAAATAGAAGCCCTCAAAAAAAATTACAATGGACAATTAAAACTAGTCACAAATGAGATAACTGCCCAACTCTTATTAGAAGAAGCGACATCTTTAGCTGCTCAGGCAAATGCTCTTACTAACAAGGCTCAAAATATCCGAGAATTGAGGAGAGCGCAAGGAAGATGGCAATTAGCACTTAGTAAACTCAATCAAATTGCCTTAGATACTCCTACTTTTAAAAGAATAGGATCTCTCAAGCAGGAATATGGACAGCAAGTGAGAATTCTCGATAATAGAATTAGGAGTGTAACTCCTCGTTAATTAGGGCTTGCTGAAAAAGTTTTTTGGTGAGGCTTCAAAGATGGAAGGGAGCAGGGAGCAGGGAGAAAAATTAGAGCTGATTTTTTGGCTAAGTTTCCCAAAAGTGTTAGGATTTTGAACCAATAGCACTATAACCCTGGACTTTTTTGGACAAAAAAGTCTTGAAACCCTTGCCTAGCATACCTTATGCCTTAATTCAGCAAGCCCTAGTTAGGGCTTGCTGTACAAGTCTGAAAACCTTATACATCAAGGGTTCGAGGACGATTGGTTGCAAAATATTCCAATAACTCTGTGCAAAACGCTTGCCCTTTGATCAAGTCTCCAATTGATAGATCCGATTCATTGACATGGCGCAGTTTATTCCGAACAAATACCAAGTGGTTTTTCCGTTCCTCCAGACGCGATTTTGCTGTTTTACTATCATAGTTTAACTTAGTAAAATTGCTCCTATGTAATTCACCCCATTCACTACCAATTGATAGCAGTTCAAATAAATCCCCCAAATCAGTATTTTTTAAAACTTCTTGGTTATCTAAATTTGCCTCTGCAGGCTTTTTTGCTCGTCTTATAATCTCTTGCCACTTCTGTTGATTGTTTTTCTGAAAATGCTTCTGCAACCAAGTCGGTTGTTTCTTGTCGAAATGGTTGGTAAGAAGTTGTCTCAGTTGCCGTTCAACCTCTTTCAGCAAAGAATCTACTTGATTTGCCAGCGTCGGTGTGACTTCAATCGAACCAAATTGGGTAAACCACTCCTTAAATAACGAACCAGATATCATAATCATATCGGTTTCCTCTTCAAGACGAATAACACCCGTGTGCGCTAAAATTGAGAGTCTTCTGTCAGTCTCTGTGCCAAATTCAGCAATCATTGTTCGTCTGGATAGAGACACTTGATCGACCAATCGGGCGTAGATAGCGCGTGTTGAATTGTCAAACCGCTTACACCAGTTTTCAAACTGATTTTTTTTGTTATTAAAAAACTGTTTCTTAGCATTTTCAAGTGATTGAAAAGCTTGGGCACTATCGTAGTTAGAAACTATTTCCATTACATATTGCATTAGAAAAGGATGTCCGCCTGTTAAAGTATATACTTCTTCAACAAAATTATCAGCCCATTCATGGTGAGATGCTTCTCGGATAAATTTTGCTGTATCATCTAATGAAAATGGTTTTAACTCAATCCAATCCAAAACATTTGCCAGCGGTGAGCCAATATCTCGCCCAATTTCCAGCATTTCACTTGCTCCGGAAAAGACAGCGCTTAAATATTTATCTAAATCAGGGGTATTGCTGATTAGCGATCTCCAATAGGGAAAAAATTGCCGTCCCCAATCAGATGCAATTATCCCCTCAATTTCATCAAATATAAAAATAATTTGCGGTCGATAATCTGCCTCTTTTATTAAATTAGTAATAGTTCCTAGATATTCTTTAAAGTTTGTGGCTTTTACTTCTTGACAATTGGGTACTATAATACTTGTATGATGATTTAATTTATCACAAATTTGACGTGCGATTTCTTGATAAATTGAATCTGCCGATAAATTTGGAAGTTCTATAGTTTCCAGGTAAATAGGCAAAACCAACAAACCACCATTCCTGACATTTTCAGCATAGGATAACAGGTCTTTTTCAACACGGCGCAAAAGAGTAGTCTTCCCCATTCTCCGTCCACCTGTAATCCCAAAAGACTTTCCATTAGCCAACCTGTTGACTAAATTATTTGCTAACTCTATTCTGCCATAAAACAAGTCAGGATTAACTCTTTGCCAATTGTATGGATTAGACGGTATAATCATTTTTTGTTCTTATTTCCCTAAACGATAAGTTTTTAACCAACTGTGCAATAGATTAATTTTTATCTTGTACTCACCTTGTTGAAAATCAACTATTTGATACCCGATTAAATGTCGCAAAGCCACATCAATTGGTACGGTTACTAAAGGAGCAAGTTCAGATCCTTTTGCCGAGCCTTTAGCAGCAATAGCTAACAACAAGTCTAGCTCTTCCGGAAAATAGTTTTTTAATCGTTCAATAATTTCTTCAAAAATTGCACGCTTGTCTCTGACGAAACTGTTAATATTATCACTTATTAATCGACGGTTAACTTGCAATGGGCGTGACTTATCCTGAGCAACAAGATGACTACAGAGTTGACGAGTTATATATGGATGTCCACCTGTTTCACTATAGATAGCTTCTAAACTTTCTACATCAAAAGATACGCTCATTCCTCGCCCAATTTTTGTAATCATTTCATTACATTCTTGCTTTTCTAAAGGTGGCAAAAACACCTCTCTATAAAACTGGAATACAGGATTATCACGACCTTCCCATCTCGGTTCTTCACTAATCGCTGGATTTGCTGCTGCAATGACACTAACTACCCTGCCATGGGTACTCTGAGAAATACCTCGCAAGTAACGAAAGAAAAGATCGTATCCCCTAAAACCATTGTCAGCACCGATGGGCAGCATATATTCTAGTTCATCAATCGTAATCACAATTTTGCTAGAAGCAGTTGTTTCATTAGTCGCTAGCGCACCCAGCAATCGCCTGACATCCCCATCAAAACGTAAGGCGTTTTTTTCTTCAGGTTTATCTAAGGCTAAGTAGTCTGATTCTGAACCTAAATCTAGTTTTATCTCCTTAAGTGCTAACCCTAATTCTTTTTTATGGGTTAATTCATCCTGCAACTTTCTCGCAATCTTCCAATACAGATAAGCACAATCATTAACCGATATCTCTTGAAGATCAACGTAGACAACCAAATCCAACGGTCGTTTTTCTGCTAACTTTTGCATCAGGGAAGTTTTACCTACTTTTCGCAATCCATAAATACCTGTATGCTGTCCTTCGTCAATATTACGCATTAGATTTTGGAGTTCAGCGTCTCGGCCATAGAACTTCAGACCAGATACAGGGAATCGGTCTTCAAACAAATCTCGACCAGAAAGCCATTTATCCAATTCTTGCCGTAAAATCCCGCCTGGAATCTCTTCTGACTGATCGAAGACATTCTTGTCAATCGGGATTATGACCTCACGACCATCTTCTTTGGTACGAAGTAAGTGAGATTGCCATTGGGTCGCATCATTAAGAATCAAAAATCCGATGTCATTGTTGAGATTGAGGTTGCGATAATTTTCAGATGGTTGTCGCAAAGTCTGTAGCAGATTCTCAATATCGTTCTCCTTGATATTCTTGAAAAAGCACTTAGCCAAAATCCGTCCATTGAGGTTATAGGATTCAGTTTATTCTGGCTGCATAGAAGATACCAATATCTCCGCATATTCTTGGGTACACTTCTGTACCCGAATCTCGAAATCAGCAGCCTTAAAGAAATCCCAAGTTTTCCGACCCAAAATATGATCGGTTACAAACTCAAGTTTGTACCGAATATGAGCGGCCATTGTTCCTTTGTTCATTCCCAACTTTTTGGCTTCCTGCGCGTGAACAGCCGCTTCCTGAAAGCTGACATCATCGTCCATATCAACCAATACAGCAGCTAATGCCCAGTGGAGTTGCCTAGCAAAATGGGGAGCTTCTCTGAGTCCTTTTCGTAAAATGTCTGCTGCATCTGCCAGTTTGTTCCGTTGCCGGAGAAGCATTGCATACTGTTCGTAGAGAATTCCGTCTTCCGGAAGTGCTTCAATCCCTGTTTTGTATATTTGCAAAGCCTTGGGAAATTTCCCTGCATTTTTCTCTGCAGCAGCGTAAGCGAGAAATGTTCTTTGGTGAGGTTCCGAGTGAATTGCTTCCTCGAATAATTCTCTGGCTCTCTTAATGTCTCCCTGATCTCTTGCTGCCAGTGCTTCTTTATAAAGCCTTCCTACCTCTGGGTAGGCTGTTTGGCGGTATTCTTGCGTGTCGGGCGGTGGAGATATAATAGACTCTGTTTTAGCTGACAGAATTGTAACTTCTTTCGCAGCCCAGCCTGTACCTCTGGGGACACTGACTATCTCAAACTCAACCTGATCTTTCACTCTCAATGACTGTCCCCATGCTTCAACATCCCTGCTATTTACATAAACATCTCTCCCGTCTTCTGCTGTGATGAAGCCATAGCCGGTGGTGGAACTAAAAGTTTTAATGACACCTGTTATTCTGGTAGCCATTTGAGATCCTCCTGTGCGTGGATCTTTGTAAAGCCGTGCAGGAGAGGAAGAGACTGGTTCAATCTTGACTTGTCGAGGGGGTGTTATGGGTAGATTAGTAACCGCTTTTTGTGACAACAGCGTAACTTTCTTTGCCTCCCAGCCTTGCGATACGCCAACTATGTCAAACTCAACCCAATCCCCCTCTTTCAAAAGCTGTTCATTATTTTCAATATCGCTGGCTTTTACATAGACAGTTCTATCGTCTTGTGCTGTGATAAAACCATAGATGTACTGATATTTTTTATGAGTCAGTGGAAATCTGCTAAGGGTTCCTTTGATTCTTGGTGATGATTTTGGCTGAGGCAGTGATAAATTATCAGATGCCACAATTGGTGACAATTTGAGGGCTTCACCACAGTGGGTACAAAAACGGTTTCCACCCTGATTTTGATGCCCCTGAGTACAAATAATCGTATCGCCCTCCTCCGTTGGGAAAGATGGCGGCGGCTGGAATGGTGTTCTGACGTTTTGTGGAGCAGGTGTTACAGATACAACAGTGTCTGTTTTCTCTGAGATAAGCTTAACTTTTTTTGCGACATAGCGATCGCCACGCTTTGTATTTTCTGGGTCTTCAGGAGTAACTTGCGCTAGTTTTTTAGGTGGAACTACTGGAGTCAATTTTCTGCTAGATTCTCCAGAAGTATCTCTGTGTATTCTTTCGGGCTGATTACCCGTATTTCCTTGATCGGTTGGAGTATCTATCCATTCATCCAGCCTAGCTTTACGGATACGCCATTTCCCAGCCACAAAACTTCCGGGCATCTGGCTAGACGATAGTAGAGCCATGACCTCATCTAGTTCCATCTGAAGATACTCAGCAACCTGATTGGGTGTTAGGATCTCAGGCCATTGTTGGGGCATGTTAGTCTCCGTACATACTAATTACCAGCTTAAACTAGCTGCTCGTACTATGTCATCTCCTGGACTAATAGTCGCTCCATAACTCAAAAAACTCAAACAAAAAGGGTCTTTTGATAAATCAAAAGACCCTTTTTGTTAAATTATAAACCTGGCACCGAGCTATTTTGCCGTGGGGCAACCCCCAAAGTATCGTCGCCGCAGAAACGTTTCACAGCCGAGTTCGGGATGGGATCGGAGTGGGACCATGACGCCAAAAGCACCAGGAAAGAACATTCAAGACTGGATAGCAATAGAAAAGAAAAAGTAGGTCAAGCCCTCGGTCTGTTAGTACGCCTAAGCTGCAATCATTACTGATCTTCCACCGAGCGCCTATAAACAGGTGTTCTTCCTGTGACCTTACTGGGTAAACCCCATGAGAGCAATCATCTTGAGGTGGGCTTCCCACTTAGATGCTTTCAGCGGTTATCCGCTCCGCACATGGCTACCCAGCGTTTACCGTTGGCACGATAACTGGCAGACCAGCGGTGCGTCCCTCCCGGTCCTCTCGTACTAAGGAGGGCTCCTCTCAATGCTCTTGCGCCTGCACCGGATATGGACCGAACTGTCTCACGACGTTCTGAACCCAGCTCACGTACCGCTTTAATGGGCGAACAGCCCAACCCTTGGGACGTACTTCCGCCCCAGGTTGCGATGAGCCGACATCGAGGTGCCAAACCTCCCCGTCGATGTGGACTCTTGGGGGAGATCAGCCTGTTATCCCTAGAGTAACTTTTATCCGTTGAGCGACGGCCTTTCCACGTAGCGCCGTCGGATCACTAAGGCCGACTTTCGTCCCTGCTCGAGTTGTCACTCTTGCAGTCAAGCTCCCTTATGCCTTTGCACTCGATGGCTGATTTCCAACCAGCCTGAGGGAACCATTGCGCGCCTCCGTTACCTTTTAGGAGGCGACCGCCCCAGTCAAACTGCCCACCTGAAAATGTCCCACTCCCGGGTAACGGGAAATGGTTAGAATCCTAGCCTCGCCAGAGTGGTATCTCACGGACGGCTCCCGTTCTCCCACAAGAGAACGTTCTCTGCCTCCCACCTATCCTGCGCAAGCGAAGCCCGAACACAATGCCAGGCTACAGTAAAGCTTCATAGGGTCTTTCTGTCCAAGTGCAGGTAGTCCGTATCTTCACAGACAATCCTATTTCGCCGAGTCTCTCTCCGAGACAGCATCCAGATCGTTACGCCTTTCGTGCGGGTCGGAACTTACCCGACAAGGAATTTCGCTACCTTAGGACCGTTATAGTTACGGCCGCCGTTCACCGGGGCTTCAGTCGCTAGCTTCGCTTACGCTGACCAACTTCCTTAACCTTCCGGCACTGGGCAGGCGTCAGCCCCCATACATCCTCTTGCGAGTTAGCGGAGACCTGTGTTTTTGGTAAACAGTCGCCTGGATCTATTCACTGCGACCCTCTTGCGAGGGTACCCCTTCTCCCGAAGTTACGGGGTCATTTTGCCGAGTTCCTTAGAGAGAGTTATCTCGCGCCCCTTAGTATACTCTACTTCCCCACCTGTGTCGGTTTGGGGTACAGGCATTAAAAGTTTAAGGTGTTTCGGGCTTTTCTAGGAAGTATGACGCTGTTCACTTCGTCGCCGTAGCGACTCGGACTCACACCTAAGCTCAGTCTGTTTTCACCAGACCTCAAAGCCTTGAATGTTTGCACCAGGACAACCAATACCTGGATGAAAGCCGCCTTCTCCGTCCTCCGGCACCAACTTGTAACGGTACGGGAATGTTAACCCGTTATCCATCGACTACGCCTTTCGGCCTCGCCTTAGGCCCTGACTAACCCTCCGTGGACGAGCCTTCCGGAGGAAACCTTGGGGTTTCGGGGCTAGGGATTCTCACCCTAGTTTGCGCTACTCAAGCCGACATTCTCACTTCCGCTTCGTCCACACCTGCTTGCCGCTAGTGCTTCACCCTAAGGCGGAACGCTCCCCTACCGATATTATTCATATCCCACAGCTTCGGCAGAAGACTTAGCCCCGTTCATTTTCGGCGCAGGAGCGCTTGACCAGTGAGCTATTACGCACTCTTTCAAGGATGGCTGCTTCTAGGCAAACCTCCTGGTTGTCTTTGCACTCCCACCTCCTTAATCACTTAGCCTTCATTTGGGGGCCTTAGCTGGTGGTCTGGGCTGTTTCCCTCTTGACGATGAAGCTTATCCCCCACCGTCTCACTGGCTAGGTACACACTGGGTATTCAGAGTTTGTCTCGATTTGGTACCGCTCTCGCAGCCCGCACCGAAACAGTGCTTTACCCCCCAGCTATAGCCCTAACCGCTGCGCCTCAACACATTTCGGGGAGAACCAGCTAGCTCCGGGTTCGATTGGCATTTCACCCCTAACCACACCTCATCCGCCGATTTTTCAACATCGGTCGGTGCGGACCTTCACTTGGTGTTACCCAAGCTTCATCCTGGACATGGTTAGATCACCCGGGTTCGGGTCTACAAATTGTGACTTAATACGCCCTATTCAGACTCGCTTTCGCTTTGGCTACAGCTGTTTAAGCCTTAACCTGCCACAACCTGTAACTCGCCGGCTCATTCTTCAACAGGCACACGGTCAGACGTTAAATCGTCCTTCCATTGCTTGTAAGCTAACGGTTTCATGTTCTATTTCACTCCCCTTCCGGGGTTCTTTTCACCTTTCCCTCGCGGTACTTTTTCACTATCGGTCACACAGGAGTATTTAGCCTTACGAGGTGGTCCTCGCTGATTCACCAGGGATTTCACGTGCCCCTGGCTACTCGGGATTCAAGAGGTATTCTGCCACTTTCAATTACAGGACTTTCACCTTCTCTGGTGCTGCATTCAACAGCTTCGTCTAGCTTAAGAATTCCCTGATTCTTGTCCCACGACCCCATCTAGATATACTGGATGGTTTAGGCTGGTCCCGCTTCGCTCGCCGCTACTAGGGGAATCGCTTTTGCTTTCTCTTCCACCAGCTACTAAGATGTTTCAGTTCGCTGGGTTCGCTCGTGGTGAGCTATGTATTTACTCACCCGTTATTGGGTTGCCCCATTCGGAGATCTCCGGTTCACAGCTTGCTTCCAACTCCCCGGAGCGTTTCGTCGGTCGCCACGTCCTTCTTCGCCTCTGTGTGCCTAGGTATCCACCGTTAGCTCTTTGTAGCTTGACCAACTTTTTTCTTTGTTACTCGGTCTAAATAAGATGACTTACGCCCAATGGGCGCTCGCCTAACTTACCGACTTGGTTTTTTTCTATTGCTATCCAGTTTTCAAGGTTCTGACTGAACGAGTTCGTCCAGCAGTCTGACTTGTTTTTCAATTCAAGTTCAGGTGCTAAATTCTCAGTTCAAATATAAAGAGAGAGTAGTTCGATTGTTTTGAGCAGTGGTTTTTTGGTTCAAGGCTCTCGAGGTGGCTTGACCTCATGGAGGTAAGCGGACTCGAACCGCTGACATCTGCCTTGCAAAGGCAGCGCTCTACCAACTGAGCTATACCCCCATCCAAAAGGCTCAAGAATGAAGATGGAAAGAATTTTTTGCTCCCATACTTCTAAACTTGACACTTGATACTTGGTTTAGGTGGGCCATCCTGGACTCGAACCAGGGACCTCACCCTTATCAGGGGTGCGCTCTAACCACCTGAGCTAATAGCCCAAAACCGAACCGAACTCAAGTTTGAAAGCTTCTAATTATTTCCCTCGCACGACCTAGGATTACCTGATTTGAGTCCTAATTTAGAATTATTTCGGACTTCAATTGGTTAGGTCTCCCTAAAAGGAGGTGATCCAGCCACACCTTCCGGTACGGCTACCTTGTTACGACTTCACCCCAGTCACCAACCCTGCCTTCGGCATCCCCCTCCCTTGCGGGTTAGGGTAACGACTTCGGGCGTGGCCAGCTTCCATGGTGTGACGGGCGGTGTGTACAAGGCCCGGGAACGGATTCACCGCCGTATGCTGACCGGCGATTACTAGCGATTCCTCCTTCATGCAGGCGAGTTGCAGCCTGCAATCTGAACTGAGGAGAGGTTTTTGGGATTAGCAGACTCTCGCGAGCTAGCGACCCTCTGTCCCCCCCATTGTAGTACGTGTGTAGCCCAGGACGTAAGGGGCATGCTGACTTGACGTCATCCCCACCTTCCTCCGGTTTGTCACCGGCAGTCTCTCTAGAGTGCCTAACTTAATATTGGCAACTAAAAACGAGGGTTGCGCTCGTTGCGGGACTTAACCCAACATCTCACGACACGAGCTGACGACAGCCATGCACCACCTGTGTTCGCGCTCCCGAAGGCACTCTCAACTTTCATCAAGATTCGCGACATGTCAAGCCCTGGTAAGGTTCTTCGCGTTGCATCGAATTAAACCACATACTCCACCGCTTGTGCGGGCCCCCGTCAATTCCTTTGAGTTTCACACTTGCGTGCGTACTCCCCAGGCGGGATACTTAACGCGTTAGCTTCGGCACAGCTCGGGTCGATACAAGCTACACCTAGTATCCATCGTTTACAGCTAGGACTACTGGGGTATCTAATCCCATTCGCTCCCCTAGCTTTCGTCCCTGAGTGTCAGATGTCGTCCAGTAGAGCGCCTTCGCCACCGATGTTCTTCCCGATCTCTACGCATTTCACCGCTACACCGGGAATTCCCTCTACCCCTACGACTCTCTAGCTTTTCAGTTTCCACTGCCGGACGGTAGTTGAGCTACCGGATTTGACAGCAGACTTGAAGAGCCACCTGCGGACGCTTTACGCCCAATAATTCCGGATAACGCTTGCCTCCTCCGTATTACCGCGGCTGCTGGCACGGAGTTAGCCGAGGCTGATTCGTCAGGTACCGTCATTTTTTTCTTCCCTGACAAAAGAGGTTTACAACCCAAGGGCCTTCCTCCCTCACGCGGTCTGGCTCCGTCAGGCTTTCGCCCATTGCGGAAAATTCCCCACTGCTGCCTCCCGTAGGAGTCTGGGCCGTGTCTCAGTCCCAGTGTGGCTGATCGTCCTCTCAGACCAGCTACTGATCGCCGCCTTGGTAGGCTTTTACCCCACCAACTAGCTAATCAGACGCGAGCTCTTCTTCAGGCAATAAATCTTTCACCCGTAGGCACATCCGGTATTAGCCACCGTTTCCAGTGGTTGTCCCAGACCTGAAGGTAGATTCTCACGCGTTACTCACCCGTCCGCCACTCTCCCCGAGGGGAGCGTTCGACTTGCATGTGTTAGGCCGACCGCCAGCGTTCATCCTGAGCCAGGATCAAACTCTCCATTTATAGAGTAGTTCTTTTCGGCTCCCCTTCTCCCACTAGAGGAAAAGGGTTCTTCAAAAATTGTCTCCCGGTTTCCCGGTCAACTTGTTATAATTTTGACGAGGTACTTTACTTCTTTTAGAAGCTTTCAAACTCTTTATTT
>NZ_JAMZMM010000491.1 GCF_024178385.1 Limnofasciculus baicalensis BBK-W-15
TCCAAATTGTAAAGAAAATATTAAGGCAGCTATAGTCCTTACTCCACGACGATCGCGGTCGCAGGCATAATGATAATTCATTTTTGCGGTGATTTTCCGGATAGTTATTGTGAGTTTAAGGAGATAACTTTAGTCTGCCAATCTCAGGGGATTCATGAAGTCTTTCTCCTGAGTCAAAATCTCGACAAAATCAGCGAAGGCAATCGCGGTATTGTCACGCAGACATGGGAACAGTGTTCCCAGATAGTTCGTTTGTTTATCCCGGTGGAATGGAGCTATTTTATTTATGAATTATTCCTATCAATCTGGCATTCAGCGCCCAAAACAAAAAAATCAGTCTAAGCAAAAACCTAAATATCAGAGTGGGATTAGATAGCCTAATAATCATTGAGGAGATAAAGACTAATTGAGAAATCCTTATCTCCTTAACTGATAAATTTCTAATTGCTCTTCCCTAACTAGAGGAAAGAGGCTTTCTTGCCAGAAGCAATTGTATAGAATATTAATAGCATATTATCTGATGGCGATATGCTAAAATTTCGTGAATTCCTGTAAGCCCAGGTTTAACGGGTTAATAAATCAGTATTTTTGGTTGATGAGAAAGCCAATATCACCGCTACATTTAGGCGGAAATGTTGGATATATCAATAGCTTACCAGTTCCCGAACCTGATTAACGTAGGTTGGTGTGGCAATTTCCTGATAGGTGACTTCGCCAACTATTTTCACGCTATCTATATTAATAGCCAAACTACATATTATTTCCCAACCTTCCCCTAACAGATTTAATCCCATTAATTTTCCTCGATCGAAACAAATACTTTGTTCTGTAAATCCAGTCAAGTCTATGGCTTTGCCATTCCAGACTATGGATTCTAATGGGAAGCAAGCTGGAAAATTATTCTCTTCATAATCATAATTCTGAACGTAGGTGAAACATCCACTACCTACTCCAGTCACATCAAACTCGACGTGATTAATCCGCACTTTGACAAGACTAGGTTCAAGAATGTCTGGATCCTGAGAGGTCTTGTCGGCTGTAACTTCTAGTGTCTGGGAATTGTTACTCATCGGAAATCTCCATTTAACCAGTAAATCAACGAAAATCCAGCTACTCCAGACGATAGGCAGTCGATAAGTAGAGTGGTTACTATCGTCTTTGTGTACTTTATTTAAGTAATATAACTTTTATAATTCAATTTGTCCACTATTTTGAATAAACTTCATCAAAACAAGACAATTTGTATGTTTTGTAACAATATGGACTTAGGTCGCCACGCTACTGATAGCGGAGATTCTCCCCTACTCTCGTCTAATACACTATACAGATAGATGTTTGGTATAATTTCTAATAATTTAATGAAGTAAAAATTGCTTCCGATGCCAGAAAGTAAAGATTGATAAAATATTTCCGGTAAAGAATAATGCCGCTGCTTTTTTAGCCAAGAGATGATATTTACAAATTGATATGGGAAAAATTCTCGTAAAATAGGGTTTCGGTATTTTATGAAACTAAAAATTATGACAACTACGGCTATAGCCCTGCCCCTGTATTGCTACTCAAACCCCCTAAGCTGACTTGACGGCTGACTTTACCAACTTTAGGAACAGTAGGTATTTTGATATGGGCAAAACAAACTGGACTAATTCCCAACCTGAAGGGACAACTTGATGCCTTACAAACTGTTGGTAAATTTCGTTTAAGCCAGTTAGTTTATCAAAATGCACTCAAACAAGTTGGAGAATTATAAAGAAAGTGAGAAACCTCATCGGTTTAATAGATTTAAGAAAAACCACAAAACCTATTTTATCGCCGTCGCTATCGGTAAAATTGAGGCAATCCCCTCGCTAGAAAAGGTACTCAAAGAACTTAAAGCCACATCCCACAAACGTTTGGGTTTTAAGTCATCTTTCACCAAATTCCAAAGACGTTGTACTTCTACGGTATGGAGTCGATCGTCTTCGGTTAATGCTAATAATAACTGACGGCGGAGAAACTTTCCTTCATCGGAGAGTAGATATTGTAAACCGAGTTGAGCAGTAGGGAGCAAATCGAAGTTATCATCGGATCTTGCGATCGCAATCATATTCTCTAACCGCTGCCATTGTAGCTTCCCATCCTTAAATAATACTTCAACCAAACGCTGCCGCATGGCACTTGACTCACCTGTCAAGAGACGACGGGCTATATAGGGATAGGATACTTCGACTATTTTAAAATTGGGATTTAAGGTGAGGGCTAATCCTTCTTGAGTTACTAAAGAACGAATAATTAGGGCAAATTTCGCGGGGACGCGGAAAGGATATTCGTACATTAATGACGAAAATTTATCGGTAATTGTCTTAAAGTTGAATTCCCCTACTTTTTGGTCAATTGCTTCTCCCAGCACTTCTTCTAATGCTGGCACAATCGGCATAATATCAATATCTGGAGTGAGAAAGCCTAATTTAACAAAGGTTTTGGCTAATTCCAGGTAATCTTTATTAATCAAATGAACAACTGAAGCCGCGATGGTTTCTTTTGTGTCTTCATCCAACTGATCCATCATTCCGAAGTCAATGTAAGCCATCCTTCCATCTGGCATCGCAAACAAGTTGCCGGGGTGAGGATCTGCATGGAAAAACCCATGTTCTAATAACTGACGCAAACCGGAAATAACACCAGTTTCAATTACTTTATCCGCATCCAATCCAGCCGCACAAAGGGTTTTGGTATCTGTTAATTTGCAGCCATTAATCCACTCTAAAGTTAGGACGTGAATACTACAATAGCGCCAGTAAATTGCTGGTACTTTTACTGTGGGATCGTCGCGGAAATTAGTGGCAAATTTCTCGGCATTACGCCCTTCATTGAGGTAATCGATTTCTTCAAATAATTTAGTCCCAAATTCATCTACTATTAACGTTAGATTGTGACCCAAATTCAGGGGTAACCAAGGAGAGAGCCAACTCGCTCCCCAACGCATTAAATATAGGTCTAAACTGAGAATTGATAATAAGTTAGGACGCTGTACCTTTACCGCCACTTCTTCTCCACTGTAGAGAAAAGCGCGATATACTTGACCCAAGCTAGCCGCAGCTACCGGATTTGGTGAAATTTCTCGATATACTTCCCTAACTGAGCGTCCCAATTCATTCTCAATAATCCTGAATGCTAGCTCGTTATCAAAGGGCGGTAATTGATCTTGTAACTTAATTAATTCATCTAAAAAATTTTGGCGAATTAAATCTGGTCGAGTGGATAAAGCTTGTCCTACTTTAATAAAAGTTGGACCTAATTGAGTGAGTAATTCTCTTAGCTGATTGGCTCGTTTAAGCCTATTCTTTTGGACTTGCTTAGTCCATTCATCCCAGAAGAAACCTAACAGGAACCCCCCAAAACCCCAAACAATTACCAGGCAACGCCACAACGCTATCCAGGGACGGGCACGGTAATATTTTGCGATCGCATTCGCATCATAGCGCCGCCTAGGTTGAGTTAGCCGTTCTTCCGGATCGCCAAGTTCAAGTTGATATTGACTCACGCTGAATACTTCCCTCTTAATTTAATCTAAATTTTGTTTACTTTTTTATCTTTTTATTAAGTATAATCGCAAATAGAGCCAAACTTAGTAAAGTTTTGTAAAGAATACTTGCCTTAACTCACAATTCAGTGTGGGGA
>NZ_JAMZMM010000080.1 GCF_024178385.1 Limnofasciculus baicalensis BBK-W-15
CCATTCCCCATTCCCCATTCCCCATTCCCGCTTCCCCATCTAAGTACATCCATAATTGGTCCAGGGTTAAGGATACTGGTAGGATTGCGATAGGTTCAATTACAGGTGGATTGAGTTGGGATAGAGGTTGAGAGAAATCCTCTGTTGCTCTTCCTACCTCTAGTTTTGACATTCCCAGTTTTGACATAGACATCAGGTAGGGCAAAATCCGTCGTAGATTGACAACTCCCATCGGTTGTTGAGCTTCGTCCACAATCGCGATCGCATCACACCCTGATATGCGAAAAATCTCGATTACTGTAGCCAGACTTGTCGTCATAGCACATACTGGTACTGGCTCGACACATTCTTTTAAACTGGGAGTTGCCATTTATTCCAATACCTCAAGCTGAATTTCCAATGGAGCAACAGAGTCAGGAGAATGGCTGACTCTCACCCAACAACTACCCCATCAAGTCAATTATCACTCTCTAATGGCGGCCAAGAGTATATCTACTTATAATTATCGGATTGTTTAATTTAATGTTAAGTCTTTAAGCATATCTCTTCTCAGATTAGTGTGGTATTATGTAACAATATTTTAAGGTGGGGTCTTGTCGTGCCCCCGTTTAACTGATTTTAGTTCCGTCCGGTTGTCTGTTCAAGGTTTCACTCGTATTGCTTTGCATTCCCAACTCTCTATCTGTACCTTGGTTCGTTCTGACTCCCTCGCTCAGTCTTTGAGCCAGATTTTGGGGGGCGATCGCTATATTTTGCATATCACTCGCTCAGAGTCAGAATTTTTCGAGTTAATCAAACAACATAAGTATCATATTGATTGCTTATTATTGCAGGAGGGTTCCTCTCTGCTACCAGTAATCAATCGCTTGTACGAACAAGGAACACTCCTACCTGTTGTCATTTTGCCCAAGGAAAGAAAGAAAATCAATTATAGTGTTATCAGAACCAACCAACACGATCGGAACGAGAGGGATATTACAGAAGAGAGTCTAGAGGAGGACGATGATTTTTTGGGGGAGACGAATCACCTGTTTCATTCCGCAGAAGTCCGACTCGATACCATCCAATTATCCGAGATTGGTGGTTTTATCGACCAAGCAATTGCCAGATTTCTCTCCCTTTCTCCCACTTGCAGTTTAGCCAATCCTCCCACCACTACCCATCGGGAAGGAAATCTCACCAATCCGAGTTTTTTGACTGAGCAGCAGCGCCGATTATCTGAAAAACTTAAAGAGCGACTCGGATACTTAGGTGTGTACTATAAGAGAAATCCCCAGCTTTTTTTCCGCTACCTTACCGAAAAGGAGCGTCACAAACTCCTCGATAAATTAAAATTCGATTATCGACAGATTGTTTTAAAGTACTTTTCCCAAAGCGATACCCTGAATCAAGAAATTGATAATTTCGTTCATATCGCATTTTTTGCCGATATTTCCGTGTCTAGGATTGTAGAAATCCACATGGAATTAATGGAGGAGTTTTCCAAGCAGTTGAAACTGGAAGGGCGAAGTGAGGATATTCTGCTAGACTATCGATTGACCCTGATCGATGTTATAGCTCATTTAGGCGAAATGTATCGCCGTTCTATTCCTAGAGAGTTATAATACCTACTAGTAGCAAATTAGATTTAGTACGATCTAGATTTCAATTTTCTCTTGTATTTCACTTGCATAAGCTTGCTCACTATTAATGGCTAACCTATGAGTCCCCTGAAGAAAACGTATATTTTAAAGCTTTATGTCGCTGGGAACACTCCCCACTCCGTTACAGCATTGAAAACTCTAAAAACTATTTTAGAGCAGGAATTTCAAGGAGTTTACGCTCTCAAAGTGATTGATGTTCTTAAAAGTCCCCAGCTAGCGGAGGAAGATAAGATTCTTGCCACACCCACCCTAGCTAAAATATTGCCACCTCCCGTGCGGAAAATTATTGGAGATCTTTCAGATCGGGAAAAAGTCTTAATCGGCTTGGATCTTCTCTATGAAGAGCTTCGCGAAGAGGAAGATGATTTAGATATTTAGTTCATTTAGGGTCGCTATCGCATAAGATATATCTTTGGGAGATCTGATCGTAAGTTTCCTGTCTTTTAGTATTTTGTTTTTGAAAAACCGCAACAATGAGTAAAGTTAACCCAACTGAACCAAAACAAGACGAATTAGCAACGGTGGGAGTCCAGAAGATCCGGACGATGATTGAAGGGTTTGATGATATTAGCCATGGGGGTTTGCCCGTGGGTAGAACCACTGTAGTCAGCGGAACTTCTGGTACTGGCAAAACCTTGTTTGCGGTGCAGTTTCTCTACAATGGAATTACCTATTTTGACGATCCTGGAGTATTTGTCACCTTTGAAGAATCTCCCAATGATATCATCAAAAATTCATACAGTTTGGGGTGGAATTTACAACAGTTTATTAATGAAGGTAAGCTGTTTATTCTTGACGCATCACCCGATCCAGAGGGACAAGAAATTGTTGGGAATTTCGATCTATCTGCTCTAATTGAGCGGATTCAGTACGCCATTCGCAAATATAAAGCCAAGCGAGTTTCTATTGACTCCATTACCGCTATATTTCAACAATACGATGCGGCTTCAGTAGTTAGGCGAGAGATTTTTCGCCTGGTTGCCCGCCTGAAACAAATTGGCGTGACGACGGTAATGACGACGGAGCGAATTGAAGAATATGGACCAGTTGCTAGGTTTGGTGTTGAAGAGTTTGTCTCTGATAATGTAGTAATTATCCGGAACGTTTTAGAAGGGGAACGCCGCCGTCGCACTATCGAAATTCTCAAACTCCGGGGCACTACCCACATGAAGGGAGAATATCCGTTTACACTGACAAATCAGGGCTTTAATATCTTCCCATTAGGAGCGATGCAGCTAACCCAAAGATCTTCTAATGTTCGGGTATCTTCTGGTATCAAAACATTGGATGCTATGTGCGGGGGTGGATTTTTTAAAGATTCGATTATTCTGGCAACGGGTGCAACGGGTACTGGCAAAACTTTGTTGGTGAGCAAGTTTATTCAAGATGCTTGTTTGCAAGAGGATCGGGCTATTCTTTTTGCTTACGAAGAATCACGGGCACAGCTTACTCGTAATGGGTTATCCTGGGGTATTGATTTTGAGGAGATGGAAAGGAAGGGATTCCTCAAAATTCTTTGTTCCTATCCAGAATCTGCTGGATTGGAAGATCATCTCCAAATGATTCAATCAGAAATTGAGGTATTTAAACCATCTCGAATTGCGATTGATTCTCTTTCGGCTTTGGCGCGGGGAGTGACGAATAACGCTTTCCGTCAATTTGTGATTGGGGTAACGGGATACGCCAAACAGGAAGAAATTACTGGTTTTTTCACTAATACCACAGATCAATTTATGGGATCTAATTCAATTACAGATTCCCATATTTCTACGATTACAGATACGATTTTGATGCTGCAATATGTAGAAATTCGCGGTCAAATGTCGCGGGCAATTAACGTGTTTAAGATGCGAGGATCTTGGCACGATACGGGAATTCGTGAATATACGATTAGTGATGCGGGTGCAGACATTAAAGATTCTTTCCGCAATTATGAACGACTTATTAGTGGTTCTCCTAGTCGCGTGACGATTAATGAAAAAGATGAACTTTCTCGAATTGTTCAAGGGGTGCGGGATAAGTCTGAGGAATAGTTGTTTGTTGTTGGTTATTGGTTATTTGTTATTAGTCATTCCCCACTCCCTACTCCTGTTCGGACTTCGGTGAGATCAGACTTCGGCGAGCGCTCAGACTTCGGCGAGCGCTCAGTCGAGCCGTCGAGCCGTCGAGCTGTCGAACCGCTGACGCTCACGGCGGAAGCCTACTCCCCACTCCCCACTCCCCGTTGGTTGTTAGTTGACCGAAAAACGAGCCGCAGAGCAAATGGCTGTCTTCCACGGGGATAAGGCGGTGGCGACTTGAGTCGCCGTCAAATATTCAAGACCAATAAATAATAGTAATAAAACTTAATGTCAATAGATGGCTAAATATTATATATTGATTGGTTTCAATAAAAAATTTAATTCCGATCCCGATCCCGATCTTACATCTTCTGGTTAAACAATATATTCATCATCAAAAAAAAACGTCTGATGCTATTAGCTTATGTCTATAAACTCGACCCTTCTTCATCTCAAAAAAAAGAGCTGGAAGAGCAAGTTGAAATGTTACGGCTTCAATATAACTTTAGGATTCGAGAAAGACTTGACGCTTATCGACAAGTTACGTTTCCGGCGATGGGTGATTACTGTGATATTTATAGTCGCGCTGAATCCAGTCCACTAAGTTGTTCTGTTTCTAAAAATGCTCTTTATGGAAATCCTTGGACAAGAGATAAAAATGGTTTTTGGAAAAAGCGAAGTCCTTTGGCACAACAAGATGCTGATTTACCTAATCTCAAACGGGAACGTCCTTGGTATAAGCGGATTCAACACCATGTCTTACAACAAATGTTAAGACGAGTTGATGAGGGATTTCAAAGATTTTTTCAGGGGTTGAGTGCTATTCCTAAAACTAAACGTCGGGGACAATATCATTCCTTTAGTTATCCACCAGGAGATGTAAGATTTAAAGGAAATAAAGTTAGATTGCCAGGGGTTGGTTGGATGCGATTCTACCAATCTCGCTTAGTTCCCGACGGGTTTAAAGTTAAAACTGTTACAGTGCGGCGTAAGTCTGATGGTTGGTATGTTTCAGTCCGATTAGAAGATACGTTAGTTCCCAACATTCTCTCGCCATCTGAAGTTACTTCAGCGATTGGGGTAGATTTAGGTATTAAAAAAATTATCTCAATTAGCACGGGTGAAATTGTAGCTAATCCGAGATTTTATGCCCAACAAGAACGAAGGAGAAATATTAGAAGTCGTGCGGCTAATCGAAAAGTAAAAGGCTCTAAAAATCGCCGGAAGGCTTATAGATATCTGGCTAAACTCGAAAATAAAGTCGGGTTACAGCGTCAGGATTTCCAGTGGAAACTAGCACACAAATTAAACTCAGAAACTAAGTGCTGTATCATCTTTGAAGACTTAAATGTTAAGGGGATGATGAAACGTTGTCGCCCAAAAATTGACTCGACAACAGGGAAGTATTTAGAAAATGGACAATTAGCAAAAAGGGGGTTAAATAGAGCAATTTGGGATGCGTCTTGGGGTTCATTGAAAGAGAAAGTCAAAGTAATAGCTGCAAAGCTAGGCAATCTTTTTCATGAAATTAATCCCAAACATACATCTCAAGAGTGTTCTGCGTGTGGTTATATTAGTCCGACAAATAGAGACAAAGAAAAATTTCTTTGTGAGGATTGTGGTAATATAGCAGATGCCGATATAGATGCGGCTGTAGTTATTAGACAACGGGGACTGAAAGAATTAGGAATTGAATTAAAAATACGGGAGGTCATCCCGGAATTTACGCCCAAGGAATCTATCAAGATTAGTTCTGATAGGGAGCATCAACAGCAGTATGTTGAGCCTGGGAAGCCTCTGGAAATTAAGCAATTATTATTGTGAGATTTGTTAGAGAGCGTGGATTCTCAGCGATGAGGATCAGAATCCCCCGCATTCATGCGCGGGGTTCTTCAATGAGCTTATCGCTATAATAGAAGCGAATGCGCGATGAGGATGAGGCAGTCGTGAAACCAGAA
Organism: Limnofasciculus baicalensis BBK-W-15; assembly: GCF_024178385.1. Classification (GTDB taxonomy): domain Bacteria; phylum Cyanobacteriota; class Cyanobacteriia; order Cyanobacteriales; family Coleofasciculaceae; genus Limnofasciculus; species Limnofasciculus baicalensis. The sequence goes on from NZ_JAMZMM010000080.1 coordinate 5,662, forward strand.
ATAAATCAGCGGGTTCAAGAATTGCGGGAACTCCTGCAACAAGCTAGCTATGCCTACTACATCCTAGATAATCCCACCATGGAGGATGCAGTATACGACCAACTTTATCGCGAATTGCAAGACTTAGAAACCCAATATCCAGAATTAGTCACTCCCGATAGCCCCACTCAGCGCGTAGGTGAAAAACCCGCAGCTCAATTTTCCTCAGTACAACATAATATTCCCCTCTATAGTTTAGAAAATGCCTTTAATATTGAGGAATTTGCTAAATGGCAAGAAAGATGGAAACGCCACATCCCAGAAAATTCAACATTATCTACCGAATATGTTTGTGAATTAAAGATAGATGGTTCCGCCTTAGCATTAACATATAAAAATGGTATTTTAGTAAGAGGAGTAACGCGAGGAGATGGTATCGCTGGTGAAGATATTACTCAGAATGTTCGTACAATTCGCTCAATTCCCTTGCGATTAAATACAGATAATCCCCCACCAATACTAGAAGTACGCGGTGAAGCATTTTTACCATTAGAAGTATTTGAACAACTTAATCGAGAAAGAGAAAAAGCAGGCGAGCAACTATTAGCTAATCCCAGAAATGCAGTAGCAGGAGCGTTGCGGCAACTAGATGCTAGACTTGTAGCCCAACGCCGTCTAGATTTCTTCGCCTATACCTTACATTTCAATAATCAAAATTCAGATATCACCACTCCCCACTCCAAAAAACCTACTCCCCATTCTCAATGGGAATCATTAGAATTATTGCAAAATTTGGGATTCCGAGTTAATCCCAATCGAAAAGTTTGCCCTTCTCTAGAAGCAGTCCGAGATTATTATAATAATTGGGATAAACAACGGCGAAGTTTGCCCTATATGACAGATGGAGTAGTAGTTAAACTAAATTCCATCAAATTACAAGAAGAATTAGGATTTACGCAGAAATTTCCTCGTTGGGCAATTGCCCTGAAATATCCCGCAGAAGAAGCACCCACTACTATTTTAGATATTACAGTGCAAGTGGGGCGCACAGGCGCATTAACCCCAGTTGCCGAATTAAAACCAGTCTCATTAGCAGGAACAACGGTATCAAGGGCTACTCTCCATAATAGCGATCGCATTCGTGAATTAGATCTCCATATTGGTGATACTGTAATTGTCCGAAAAGCAGGTGAAATTATCCCCGAAGTCGTGCGAGTTTTACCCCAACTTCGCCCTGCTAATGCTCAATCTTTTCAAATGCCAAGTCATTGCCCCGTCTGTACTTCTCCAGTAAAAAGAGAAGTAGGGGAAGCAGTAACTCGTTGTATTAATTCCTCATGCCCTGCTATTCTCAAAGGTTCATTAATTCACTGGGCTAATCGCGATGCCCTTGATATTAATGGTTTGGGAGAAAAGTTAATTGAACAACTTGTAGAGCGAAATTTAGTTAAATCAGTTGCAGATCTTTATATTTTAACCACTGAAAAACTGACATCACTAGAGCGGATGGGAAAAAAATCAGCAGATAAAATAGTAACTGCGATCGCATTATCCCAAAATCAACCTTGGTGGCGAGTACTCTACGGTTTAGGAATTCGTCACGTTGGTAGCGTAAATGCTCAAACCCTAACTCAACATTTTACCACAGTTGAACGGTTAAGTAGCGCCAAAATTACAGAAATTGAAGGTATTTACGGTATTGGGCCAGAAATTGCCCAATCAGTTTGGGATTGGTTCCAGGTTGAGGGCAATCAATCCCTAATTCAACGACTGCGAGAAGCGGGTTTACAACTAGCAGGGGAAGTTAAAACAAAGACTGAATCTGTTAATCAACCCTTAAGTGGGAAAACTTTTGTAATTACAGGTACATTGCCAACACTAAAGCGCGATGATGCCAAGGAATTAATTCAAAATGCTGGTGGAAAAGTGAGCAACTCTGTTAGTGCAAAAACTGATTATTTAGTAGTTGGGGAAGATGCGGGATCTAAGTTAGCTAAAGGCCAATCATTAGGTATTCAGCAACTGAGTGAAGATGAATTATTGGCATTGATTGGTTAAGAGTTTGTAGTAGGCGATTTATCGCCTTATCGCCTAAATATAGCAATTTTCAGGTATGTGAGGTACAGAGAAACCAGGTTTCTCAAAGAAACCTGGTTTCTTGAGTGGATATCAGCCCCAATCGGATCTACAATAAAATAAGGTATACTGATTTCTTTGGCAATGGAAGTTCTAAAACTGACGACGACGATTGATGAATCTGGATATCTCAGTCTTAATATCCCGACACAGTTAGCGGCTGGATTGGTAAATATTGTAGTTGTTTTGAATCCGGTTTCATCGGAGGTGAAGCAACATCCCAGGTATAATTTTTCTGATTTAGTAGGGCGATTAACTTGGCAGGGAGATGCGGTAGCTATTCAGAGGAGTTTACGGGATGAATGGTAATCGCTATATGTTGGAAAAATGACCTTTACTTTTAATCCAGAAACTTACGCCAAGTTACTGACTCAGTATCAACCTAAAGCGATTGAGACTGAGGAAGAAAATGAACGAGCAATAGCCCTAGCTGAAGAATTAGCACATCGACAGAATCGAACAGCGGAAGAATCGGCTTTGTTTAAACTATTAATTGCTCTGATCGAAAAGTATGAAGATGAGCAATATCCCATGGGTAATTCAACTCCACACTCAATGCTCCTCCATTTAATGGAAGCGCGAGGTTTGGAGGATGCTGATTTAATTGAGATTATTGGTTCAAGTGCAGTTACTGCGGAAATTTTTCAGGGAAGGCGAGAAATAAGTCTTGCAGAAGCTATGATTTTAGGAGAGTTTTTTCATGTCGATCCTAGGTTATTTATTTAACTTACTTGCTAAAGTTGGCGGAGTCGGAATTTCAATGGTATAGTTTTCCTCAGCACAAAGCTGACGCAATTGGGCAAAGGCATCTGCTAGGGAATCTTGGCGATATTGTTTTTGCCAAGCTAGGAATTCCTGAAAAGTTTTGGCTTCGACAACGGCGGCTACAAGTTGATTTTGGTTGTAAATTAGTTGCGGTTTGATGATAGCGGCACTAATTACTTCAGGGAATTTTTGCTGGGCTTGTTCAATTTTCCAGTTCATTGGGTTTGCTTTTAGTTTAATGTCATTGGTTGGTGGGGATTCGTAATTTAATATCTGGGATGTGTTTTGGGAGTATTGTTAGGAATGCTACTTGACAGGAATTGCGATCGCACTACAAGATCTGCAATCGCTCTCGCAAGTAAAGCAAGGAGATCGTACTGCTATACCTCACATAATTTACTCACGCATTTCCATTCTTCCTTTACGGCATCCGCTGTTTCATTACCCACCGCCCGATACGGCATCCGCTGTTTCATTACCCACTTTTCAAAATGCTACCAACAGAATTACTAATAAACCGCCAAAACGGTGAAGAGATTATCCCCAAGCGGTTACCAATAAATGAGAGAATGTCCGCGATCGCAATTCAGTTAATCGCCTCTTTCCAAGAGTCTGTAGGCAAAACCCAAGGGGAACTCGATCGCAAATTGTCAGATTTGGAAGGCGATAGTCCCGATTACCGCCTGAAACGGGGTTTAGCCCATATTCTCAAAAGCAGTTTCTCTACCTTTGAAATAGTAAGCCCTCTGGAACCAAAAGAATTACGACACCGAGTTTTTGCCCTAGCTGCGAAATCCATTCCCTGTCACGCCACTACTGAAACAACTCTAGAAACTCTCAGCACTCTCCTGAGTCAGGAGTTAAATCAAGAAGTATTATCTGCTCAAATTAAAGTCGGACTTTATGCGGATTTACCGGAAAATCGCATCCTCACTCAATTTGAAGATCCGGCACCAGAAGTATTGCTACATCGCTATAATTTATCTCAAGTCCAGGGCATTTTCTACAAAGCATCTGAGATGACACTCAATGCTCATCGAAATGTCCCTGGAGAATATAAACTATTATTTCGCTATTTAAAGTTATTTCAGCTAATGACGTATATAGAAGGAGACGCAGATCATGGTTTTACAATTACTGTGGATGGTCCCACAAGTCTGTTTAAACCGAGTACTCGATATGGATTAGCGATCGCAAAACTCATCCCTGCTCTCTTACATGTTACCAAATGGAGTCTCAAAGCCACTTTACAAATGCGAGATCCCTACACAGGAACTTATCAAACGGGGCGTTTTAGTCTCCAAGACAATTGCGGTTTAGTTACTCACTATCCTCCTGGCAAACCTTACGATAGCATGTTGGAGGAATCCTTTGCCAAGCGCTGGGAGTCATTAAAAACTGACTGGATACTAGAGCGAGAAGTTAACCTAATCCCTATTCCTGGTAGCGTGATGATTCCCGATTTTCGCCTCATCCATCCTGACGGCAGGGATTATTTATTAGAAATCGTTGGTTACTGGCGGCCTGAATATTTGCAAAAGAAATTTGCTCAGGTGCGACGTGCGGAATGCGACAATCTGATCTTAGCAATTTCAGAGCGATTAAATTTAGAAAAGGCAGGGGTGAAAGTAGATAATCTCCCGGCTAAAGTTATTTGGTTTAAGGATAAGATTTCGCCCAAAGCGGTGTTGGAGGTTTTAGAGTAATTAGGCTGTTGTGCTTAATTAAGTTAAAGCTATCGCCGCACCATCTTGGTTTGGCAAGTTTCTCAGATAGTCTCTTCTTTTTGCCCAAATACCTCGCAAGTATTCAATGATAGACTTGGCATAATTAAATTTTTTGCACTCTTGTCTAATCCATTAAGCTAAGGCTTGGTTTAACCCACCGCGATTTAATGATGTAGAAAAAGGCAGACGTGACAAGCTGAGTGCCGATGATGTCGAGGCATTGAGGATAGTTTTAGAGCCGATTAATCCTGCCACTCAGGAAGTATTTTCGTTTCAAGAGCTTTTTGAAATTTGTTTAACACGAGAGATTCTCGTGGATAAAATTAACTGATTTAAGATATGAATTTATTCTAATATTGTTAGGAATTACTCTTGTATACTTCTAAAAGTTATGAGTTATGAGTTCTAAATTTTCAATTAAAACTCAAAACTCAAAACTCTCTTCCCCTATTCCCCATTTAGCAAATCACATGCCCATAATTTCATAACCAGCATCGACATACAAAACTTGACCTGTAATACCACTGGCTAAATCGCTGCACAAGAATGCGGCTGTATTCCCCACTTCTAGCTGAGTCACCGTGCGCCGGAGGGGGGCTACTTGTTCGACATGGTGAATCATATCCAGAATCCCGCCAACCGCTGAAGATGCTAAAGTACGGATTGGACCTGCGGATATAGCATTCACTCGAATATTTTGCGGTCCCAATTCTGCTGCCAGATAACGGACACTCATTTCCAATGCTGCCTTAGCAATGCCCATGACATTGTAATTGGGGATTACTTTCACACCCCCCAGATAACTGAGAGTGACAATACTCCCCCCTTCCTTCATCAAGGGTTTAGCTGCTGCTGCGAGTCGATTGAGAGAGTAGCTGCTAACTTCCAACGCCGTGTTAAAGCCTTGCCGGGTAGTTGCGCTAAACTCGCCTGACAAATCCTCCTTATTGGCAAAAGCAAGGCAATGAATCAGGATATCGAGTTTATCCCACTGAGATGCGATCGCCTCGAAAGCAGCATCAATTTGCTCATCGTCTTGGACATTACAGGGCAAAAATATACTAGGTTGGAGGGGTTCCACCAATTCTCGTACTTTCTTCTCGAAACGCCCTTTGTCATCTGGCAGATAGGTGATGCCCAAAGAAGCACCAGCTTGGTGGAGTTGTTGGGCAATCCCCCAGGCAATGGAGCGATTGTTGGCAATCCCAGTGACCAGAGCCTTTTTTCCTGTCAAATTCAGCATGATATCCTATCGTCAACTAGCCTATTGATACTTCGCTTACAATACCAGCTTATAGTTACCGCTAGTCTCTGAGTGGTATTCGGAAAGGAATGGAAGCCTTTGAGTTTATTCCGTTTGAGGATGGTTTATATGCCTATAAAGCATATATGATAAGAATGTCGCTGGACTCAGGACAAAATTAGCCCTTCAATCAATTATGTATCAGATTATACAAAAAAACATCTGAGACTTATATTAAGTATTCAATAATACAGTCACGAATTTGGTATTAGGTAGGTTCGTAAACAACTCACCGCTAATTCCTAACAGGAATATCGCAAGGGATGGGTGAATAAAAACTCTAGTTTACCAGACTCAGGTAGTGATACCAAGGTTGATCGGCAATTTAATGACACCAACTCAACAAGCCTTTGGCGAAAAAGCAATGGATAGGGTTCTAACGCAAAATAGACCACTAGCAGCAGTATTCCGGCAAATGAGCGGAGGCTCGTTTCCTCCGGTAGTTGAAAATTTTGAGCGGGGTAAAACGATTTTTTTCCCTGGAGATCCCGCAGAAAGGGTCTACTTTTTGCTCAAAGGTGCTGTAAAACTCTCTAGAGTTTACGAGGCGGGGGAAGAAATCACTGTAGCGCTGTTACGAGAAAATAGTGTTTTTGGTGTCCTCTCCTTGATTACAGGAAACCGCTCGGATCGGTTTTACCACGCGGTTGCTTTTACAGGTGTGGAACTCCTCTCCGCGCCAATTGACCACGTTGAGCAAGCATTGAAGGAAGATTCAGAGCTATCAATGTTGATGTTGCGGGGGCTTTCATCTCGGATATTGCAAACGGAAATGATGATTGAGACATTAGCGCACCGGGATATGGGATCGCGCTTAGTCAGTTTTTTACTGATTCTGTGCCGAGACTTTGGCGTACCCACTACTGATGGTATCACGATCGATCTGAAGCTTTCCCATCAGGCGATCGCAGAAGCCATCGGCTCAACCCGCGTCACTGTCACCCGTTTACTAGGGGACTTGCGTACTGACAAAATGATCTCAATTCACAAGAAAAAAATTACTGTTCACAACCCGGTGGTTTTGAGTCAGCAGTTTACCTAATTTGTTATTTGTCTTTGGTTGTTGGTTATTGGTATTTGCTCATTCCCTTAATTTATTTATGGGAATTTATCGGATCTATAACGAAATATGGGTAGAGTTTGTATTTGTTTGTCAGATAAAATATGGACTAAGATAAAACAGAAACTCGCCAGCGACAAGTCATTTTATGCGTAATTTTCCAACAAACTCGTTTCAGCAATCTGTCAGTAATGTAGTCCATAATCACAGGTTTGAGGGTAAATAGAGTTAAGTTTTTTCCCCTTAGTGTAGATGTCACCTTTTCTAGGAGAAATCGCCTTTCTAAAGAGGTTAAAGCCTCCAGTAAATCAGCGAGAGATACCTGTCGGACAAAATCTGCTCGCAACTCGGAAAATGTCATAGGTTCCCGATCAATTGCTAACCAATACATTGGAATTCATCAATGGGTGATGAATTATTACTTATTCTGATTGCCGATGACTTATTATCTAACTCTTTGGCTTTTCGCTTTAAGACTAAATGAAGATTACTTTTAGTTACCTTTTCGCCGAAGGCTTGGGAAAGTAATTGCCATAGATGGGAACCAGTCTGTTTCACATAACCTACCTCATAACCAGAGGTTTTTGCGATCGCATAATAAGATTGTTCTTCCCAAGCTTGGCGAAATACCATAACTTGCAGCTTGTTTAAATGTTCTTCTCTTAATGTTCTCTCCACAATCGCTAGTGCTTCTTCTGGAGAAGCCACAGGAGGCAAACCACTTGTCATCGGCTTTATCTACGTGGGTGCTAAAGATGACTATGGCTACAATCAAGCCCATGCAGAAGGGGCAGCAGGTATTGCGAAAATCCCTGGTGTGAAAATTGTCGAACAAGCCAGTGTGCCGGAAACCACAGAAGTCCAAGAAGCAATGCGGAGTATGATCGAGCAGGATGGGGCAGAAGCAGAAGCTGCTAACAGTATGGCAGATCCCCTAATGTTAACTTCTCTATCTCTATATTATCCCGGTGTTTGGAATGAAAGTATATCGAGTGGGCAGGGATTAATGGCTGTTGCACTAGTTATTTTTGCCCGGTGGGAACCAATGCAATGTCTCTATGCTTCCCTACTATTTGGTGGAGCGCCTGGGGCTTTAGGATCTAGTAATTAGTTTTTGTACGGAATGGGGAAGAGATTTTTTCCAAGTAATTAATGGTTCGTAGTAAGCACTTTAGTGCTTGTAAGTACAATACTCTTAGGCACTAAAGTGCCTACTACAAACAAGAGCAACATCACCTGAATTGATATAACAAATGGCAGAAACTTTAGATTTAGCTGTAAATGGAACCTTGATGCGAGGATTGGAATTAAATGGGAATTTATTATCAGTTGGAGCAACATTTGTGCGAGAAACAAAAACAGAATCTGCTTATCGACTTTGGTCAATTAATGACCGCTATCCGGCAATGATTCGAGTTAGAGAAGGGGGAAATGCGATCGCAGTTGAAGTTTGGCGGGTTCCTGTTGCGAGTCTGGGCACAATTTTATTGCAAGAGCCTCCGGGATTATGTATTGGCAAAGTTTACCTGATTGATGGTGAAATAGTTTTAGGAGTTTTAGGAGAACCAATTTCTTGTGAAAATCAGGAAGAAATTACTCAATATGGTGGTTGGCGTGGCTATCAAGAGGTAAGGGGTGATTCATGAGTGTTGGTAGAATAGGTTTGTAGGGAAACACGAAGACACTAAGACACGAAGAAGAAGATGAATTGTCTTCTAGGAGACAGCGAGTAATCTGTTGGGATATATATATTTATGGAGGTTAAATATGGGACGTTTTGTTGATGCTGAACCTTATCCTTATCCTTATAATGGCGATTTGCGTCCAGAAAATACGGTGTTGCTGATTATTGATATGCAAACTGATTTCTGTGGCATTGGTGGTTATGTTGATAAAATGGGTTACGATTTATCTTTAACTCGCGCTCCAATTAAGCCAATTCGTCAAGTTTTAACAGTCTCGCGAGAGGAAGGATTTCATGTGATTCACACTCGTGAAGGGCATCGACCAGATTTATCTGATTTACCAGAAAATAAGCAATGGAGATCCCGTCAAATTGGTGCAGGTATTGGCGATCCTGGTCCTTGTGGTAAGATTTTAGTACGAGGTGAACCTGGTTGGGAAATTATTCCGGAATTAGCACCTATTCCCGGAGAAACTATTATTGATAAGCCAGGAAAAGGGTCATTCTATGCTACGGATTTAGACTTAATCTTGCAACGTAAAGGTATTCAAAATATTATCCTCACTGGTGTGACTACTGATGTTTGTGTTCATACCACAATGCGAGATGCAAATGATCGAGGTTATGAATGTTTGCTCCTATCTGATTGTACTGCTGCAACTGATTACGGTAACTATCTGGCTGCAATCAAAATGATCAAAATGCAAGGTGGTGTGTTTGGTACTGTTGCTGATTCAGCAGCATTTATTCAAGCTATCCAAGGATAGAAGTCAAAATGTATTACTTTTAACCAGGTGTGAGGAATGATGATGAACGATGCAATTAGATGGCAGGTTTGGGCTACTACGCCAGTAACTTTCTTGATGTCTTTATTAGTTTCTAATGGAGTAGTAAATACCCTTCCAGCATACGCTTCTAGTATTACTGAGGCTCAATCTACAGAAGAGATAACTACTTCAACAACATTGCCAGAAAATCATGTTGAATCTTCTCCTAATTTGCCAATATTGGATAATCTTACCTCAGTAGCAGATCTCTCTTCTACTGGAGGAGAAATAGATTCCAATCAGTCTATTTCACAAGTCACAAATGTGACACAATTAAGGGATGTTTCACCTGGAGATTGGGCATTTGAAGCATTGCGATCCCTAGTTGAACGCTACGGCTGTATTGCAGGCTATCCAGATGGCAATTATCGCGGCAATCGGGCAATGACTCGTTATGAATTTGCTGCTGGTTTAAACTCCTGTTTGCAACAAATTGAGCGGATTATTCAAACAGGTGATAAAGGAACAGTATCTAGCCCAGATTTATCAACATTGCAACGACTAATCGATGAATTTAAAACAGAATTAGCCAGTTTAGGTTCCCAAGTAGATAAGCTAGAAGGGCGTGTTGCTTTTCTGGAAGATCGTCAGTTTTCCACCACAACTAAGCTGAGTGGTTTAGTGTGGATGAATATCACTAGCGCTAGTGCTAACGATGATGTCAGAGTCGAGGCAATTAGTGCCGCCTCTCCTGATGTCAGATTTGCTGGAAGAGGTACAGATGGTAAACCACTGGTACAAAAGGCAGATAACCCGAATATTACCATGAGTACTCTGACTTTTTTGACTTTAAATACCTCCTTCACAGGTAAAGATTTATTGGTAACTCAGTTAGCAGCGGGAAATGGTTTATCTCCAGCCAATCAGTTTGCTTCAGCCGGACTTTTTAATAGCTTTGGTACTCCATTTCTAGATCAAACTGCTGGACCGAATAATGGAGCCACTGAAGTAGTTATCCGGGATTTATTCTACCAATTTCCTGTGGGCGATCGCGTTAAATTAGTTGTTGGTCCCCGTGTGAATTGGCATCGTTTCTTTGATGACAATTCCTTTACTTTCTTCTTAACAGGTGGGAGTAGTTTTAATTCCAATGGCACTACCGTTTACGATCCAATCGATCGAGGTTCTGGGGTAGTTGCCTTAGTCAATCTTGGTGAAAAGCTTCAACTAAATATGGGCTATCTGGGTGAAAATAATGAATTTTTACCTTCTGCTTTTGGCTTTAATACTTCATCTAACCCAAGCAAAGGTTTATTTAGCGGCACTAACGTTATTACTGCTGAATTAACTTACAAACCAACCCCAAGAGCAAATATCAGACTTAGCTACTCTCATATCACTCTCGATAACAATGGCGGCGTAGTTAGTGGAGAACCGATTTATGGAGTAGCAGATGATGGTTTTGGCGGTCGAATTAAGCCTGCTGATGTTAATGCTTTTGGAGTTAATTTTGATTGGTTAATTTCTTCTAAAATTGGTATTTTTGGGCGTTATGGTTATGCCACGACAGATATCGATCCATCCACACCTGGTATATCCGGAGGTAATATTAACTCCCAATCTATTCAGTTTGGATTAGGCTTTCGTGACTTGGGTAAAGAAGGGGCATTAGCTACCGTATCATTTTTAGTCCCTTTTGATATCTTAAAAGGTCGTAAATTTCTGGTAGCTGGTGGTGGCGATGGTGGCACGCAATATGAAGTTGAAGCCACATATTACTACCCCCTCACCAATAATATTGCGATCGTTCCCGCCTTTTACTTAATCGGTAATCCCAATAACTTTGATAGCAATCCCACAATTTATGTGGGGAACCTACGCGCTCAATTTAGTTTCTAAACTGATAACTTGCACCATTCTCAATTACCAGTTTTACCCCTGCCCCAACCCCTGCCCTGAAAGGAGAGGGGAGTCAGATTTCATCCTCCCCCTTCCCTTCAAGGGAAGGGGGCTGGGGGGTTAGGTTTTTCGACTTCTAACCCCTTGCCAGTGTTAGCTTTAATTGTGCCTATCTGCTTAACGCCAATTAATTACCAGAAACCACCAGGAAAACACTATCCTATTACTAATAGTATCTGGATAGACTTAGGATAGGTAATGACTAGCGCTTACATCCTGATTGTGGCAGTTTTAGTGATGGGGGGAGTACTCGCCACCTTGGGGGATCGCATTGGTACTCGTGTGGGGAAGGCGCGGCTGAGTTTATTTAAGCTTCGCCCCCGCAACACAGCCACAGTCGTAACTATTATCACCGGGAGCCTGATTTCTGCATCGACGCTGGGAATTTTGTTTGGCTTAAGCGAGTCACTTCGAGATGGGGTATTTAAACTGGATGATATTCTCAAAAAACTCAGACAAGCGCGCGGCGAGATTGAAATGGTTAACCAGCAGAAAACTCAGGGAGAGAAGGAGTTAGCCACTGCTAGATCTCAACAAGCCCAAGTTGAGCAGCGTCTGAATCAAACAAATCGCAGTTTCCAGCAGGCACAAACTCAACTTAAAAAAGTGTCCAATCAAGCTAGCATACTGCGCAAAGAAATTCAAGCCCTTTTAGGAGAAAGACAGAAGTTAATTGGGGAAAAAAATAAACTAAGTAAGGAAAAAACTCAAGCACTTCAGGAGAAAGCCCAAGCACTTCAGGAGAAAGCCCAAATCCTTCAGGAAAAAGACAAAGCACTTCAAGAAAAAGCTCAAGCACTTCAAGAAAAAGACAAAGCACTTCAAGAAAAAGATCGAGTCATCGCCGACATTAGTAAACGGGAAACTTTCCTCAAAACAGAAATTCAGTCACTTTTAGGGGAACGCCAAAGACTAATCCAAGAGCAGAATCAACTAATTCAGGATAAAGATCTAGTTATTGCCAAAATACAAGAACAGGAGATCGTTCTAAAAGATGCGATCGCACAACGAGAAAATCGCCTCCAAGAAATTGAAGTACAACTGGCACAAAAAGAAACTCAAATTGCCGAAAGAGACCAACAACGCCAAGAATTAGAAAAACAATTTGCTTTTTTACAACAGCAAGTAGATGTCCTCGAACAATACTACCAGGATTATCAAGATCTCCGCCAGGGTAGCGTTGCTCTTCTGCGCGGTCAAGTGCTATCTTTTAGAGTAGTTCGCGTTGTCGAGCCAAAAGTCGCTTCTGCGGCATTGGATCAATTATTGCGGGAGGCAAATCGCACCGCGATTAATATTATTCGACCTAGTAATAGCGATCCCGATGAGCCATTAGTGCAAATTACTGAAAACCAAGCTAATCAGTTTATCAATCAAATTAAGGATGGTCAAGACTATGTTGTGAGGCTCCTCTCTGCGGGGAACTATGTAATGGGGGAAAAACAAATACAAGTCTTTGCTGATGCAGTTCCCAATCAAGTGGTTTTTAAATCGGGTGATGTCCTTTCTTCTGTTGCAATCGATGCCTCAACCATGACTGATGCCGAAATCCAACAGCGACTGGATCAGTTACTGACAGTTTCTCAGTTTCGCGCCCGTCGTGCTGGTATTTTAGGTAAAATCCAAATAGGAGATGGTAACGCAACTCCTCTTATCCGTTTCATTGAGCAGGTAAAAAAGTCTAATCAACCCCTAGATGTGACAACTGTGGCTAGTCAGGAAACATATACAGCCGGACCGTTAGAAATTAAGTTAGTAGCGATTAAAAATGGACAGGTTATTTTTAGTAATTAAATGGTTGAAAGTAAAATGATATTAGGATTCGATCCGGGAAAGGATAAATGTGGTGTGGCAGTGATGGGAAAGGAAGAGGAAATCCTATACCATCAAGTTGTGATGTCAGAAAATGCGATCGCAACACTTCAAAGCTTATGTCAAAAATTCCCCATTGACACCCTTGTCATGGGGAATCAGACTACTGCCAAAAGCTGGAAAAAGAAAATCGAGGGTGGCTTATCCCCATCAATACCAATTATTTTGGTAAATGAACGCTATTCTACTTTAGAAGCACGCGATCGCTATTGGCAAATGTATCCTCCCCAAGGATTGCAACGCCTCATCCCCCAAGGAATGCGCCAACCTCCTCGCCCCATTGATGATATTGTCGCTATCTTATTAATCGAACGTTATTTGGGGAATAGCGAATAGGGAGTGGGGAGTGGGGAATAGAAGAATTAGCAATTAGCAATTAGCAATTAGCAATTAGCAATTCAAAACGCTTAAAGTTCTGCCCTAATTGTGAAATCATAGTCTCCTCCAGGTTCCAGTTGATAATCGCACCTTTCTAAAAATCGACCCAGTGGTTCCTGAATCAAAGCACGCCCTAGAGAAGGTTTGACAGACAATTCACCCTTGCGGAAACACCATTGAAACCGCCACTCATACTCTGCTGCATGGACTTCACCTTCAATTTTGCCCTGTTGCCAAGAGTGCCGTGTAATCCGCACGTAGGCAGTAGTTTCTGGCAGATTATTAGAACTCACGATTAAAACAATTGACTAGGTTGATAATAAATAATTATTAATCCAAGAAGAGAGAAGAGGGAGGAAGTAGCAGGGAGCAGGGAGC
>NZ_JAMZMM010000492.1 GCF_024178385.1 Limnofasciculus baicalensis BBK-W-15
GGATACTCCCTTGGTTGTTGGTGATTGGTTGTTTATTTCCCATTCCCTACTCCCTACTCCCTACTCCCTACTCCCTATTAAGTTGCCGCACCTGATTACGAAACAATCTTAAGGTGGGGCTTCTACCGAGACTTACACTTTGTACCAGCGATTCAGTTATCAATTCAATAATTGGTAATCCTGGAAAAATTGGACTGATTTGAGATTCAAGATATTTCCCATCTTCCAGGATATTAATTTGCAGTTGATTCCTTTCATATCGCCACAATTCAGGTATTTGTAATGCTTCATAAGCCTCCAATTGTGTTTTGGAGGTAACATCGATTTCAATAGCTAAATCTGGAGGTGGATTTACGGCCAAATCCACACGCCTTTTTCCTCTCATAATCTGATGATTTTGGATGTAAAAACATTGATCTGGCTCAACCCCACCTTGTTTAGTTTCTCGTTTAAATGTAATCGAACCAAAGCATTCACAATCTACTTCTAATTCTTCTAGCAATATCTTCACCATATCACCAATTAGTTCCTTATCTACCTCATGCTCTGGTGATGGCATCCGCAACTCCAATGTTCCTTTACTATAAGCTAATCTGGCGGCGCGGTGTTCTCCCAATTCTTCTAAAATAGCTTCAAATTCTCTCCAGCTAACCTGATGGAATAGCACTCGCTGCCCCAGGGGAATATCAATCTGTCTCAGTTGGAGTGTAACCATATTTGATAATTGCTAAGGGAGTGGGGAATGGGAGCATCCCGAGAAAGGAAGAAATGTAGGTTGTATTCTTGCTCCCCCCTTTGACAAGGGGGGGTAAAAACTTTGTCAAAAAACGAGTATCTTTGCCAAAGTGGGATGCTCCCGTGGGGAATAGGGAGTGGGTTTTTTGGAGTGGGGAATGGGAAACAACCAACAACCAACAACAAACAACAACTAACTAAATTGCTCCTTAGTATCCAAATTAAATAACATTTCCAAAGCCTGCATCGCTTGCCGTCTGGTTTCAATATCCTGCTGCGCCCGGAGTTGTACCATGGGATCGTGGAGAATTTTATTCACAATACCTCGCGTCAGGGCTTCAATCACCTCTTGATGCTTTTCGGCAAATTCCGAACCCAAACGAGATAAAGCCTTTTCTAACTCTTGTTCCCGAATACTTTCAATTTTATCTCGCAAACTACTAATTGTATTGATAGTTTCCAGCGATCGCAACCAATTGTCAAAGGCTACTACTATTTCCTCCAGTATTCCCTCCGCCTCCATTGCCATCTGGCGGCGACTTTCTTGGTTTTGGGCTACCACTGCTTTTAAGTCGTCAACGTTAAATGCCTTAACATTTTCCAATTCATTCACATCACTATCCACATTCCGGGGTACAGAAATATCAAATACCATTAAAGACTGATGGGGTTCCAGAATAGCTTCTAGTTTAACTTTATTTAGCAGCGGTTCAGTAGAAGAAGTACTAGTAAATACGATATTCGATCCTGCGATTGTTTCCATCATCTCCGATAATGGACGTAACTCCAACTCAGCATTAGGAAACTGATTGGCTAATTCTTGCGATCGCGCCATTGACCTATTGACAATTGCGATCTTTTCTGCTCCTTTCGATAGGAGGTGTTGTACCAATAGGCGGGACATTTTCCCTGCACCGATAATCCCAATCCGACAGTCCCCTAAACGCTCTACTTTCATCTGAGCTAATTCTACCGCAGCCGAACTAATCGATACAGCACCTGTCCCAATACTAGTTTCCGTGCGCACCCTTTTCCCTGCGGTAATCGCTTCTTTAAATAGACGATTCAGTAACCTGCCAATTCCCTTATATTGTTGACCGAGTTTGTGGGTATTTTTAACCTGGGCTAAAATTTGTCCTTCTCCCAACACCAAACTATCAAGCCCTGCCGAAACTCGCATTAAGTGCATGACAGCATCTTGGTGTAACAAAATAAATAGATGGGGACGTAATTTATGGAGTGGAAGCTGACTCCAGTCAGAGAGAAATTGGCTAACTTCCCGCACTCCATGCTCAGTATCTTTCGCCACAATATAAACTTCCATCCGGTTGCAGGTGCTAAGGATTGCGACTTCTTCGATATGAGGATAGCTAGAAAGAGTTTGCATCGCACTTTCTATCCTCGCTTCGGGAATACTGAGTTTTTCCCGCACTTCAACTGATGCTGTTTTATGACTGAGACCGATAACTACTATATTCATCTGTTTTATAATTGTTAATTGCTAATTGCTCAACTGAATAAATCAGATCAATTCCGGTTGTATTGAGATGGTTTGTAGTAGGCACTTTAGTGACTGAGACTGCTCTATTTTAAAGCACTAAAGTGCTTACTACGAACCTGTTTATACAAGTCCGATGCTATCGGACATGATATCAGCCATCAGCGATTAGCGAAGTTGGATATACTTGGGGTGATCGAACATGTGAATTGTATCGACAAAACGAGCAGTCATCGACTGGCTGGAAACAACCAGACTATGTGTTCTCGCGCCACCAGGGAAGAGGCGCACGCCTTCCATCAGAGTACCCGGAGTAATACCACAAGCGGCAAACAACACAGTCTCACCAGAGGCTAACTCCTTAGCACTGTAAACTTTATCATGATCTGTAATACCCATTGAGGTAAGGCGAGCCATGTTGCTTTCCTTACTTTCGCCAATCAAGCCAGTTTTCACAATAGCTGGATCGTAGATCAGTTGTCCTTGGAAATGTCCGCCCAAGCAACGCATCGCTGCGGCTGAGATTACACCTTCAGGTGCTGCACCAATCCCCATCAGAGCATGAATATTAGTTCCAGCAAAAGCACAGGAGATAGCGGCAGAGACATCACCATCGCTAATTAGTCGAACTCTTGCACCCGCATCACGGATTTCCTTGATTAGTTCATTATGGCGATCGCGTTTCATCACCACAACCACCAATTCCTCAATCGCACGCCCTAAGCACTCAGATAGAATTTTCAGGTTTTCCGTTGCAGATTTGTTAATATCGACATGACCCTGTGCTTGGGGAGGTGCTGCCAATTTCTTCATATAGAAGTCAGGAGCAGCAAATAAGCCGCCTTTTTCAGAAATTGCCAAAACTGCCATTGAGCCTGGTTGCCCATAAGCTACCAGATTAGTACCTTCACAAGGATCGACAGCGATATCAATCTCAACCAATTCATCTGGATTGCATACACTTTCTGCATTTTCCTGAGTACAGATACCCACTTCTTCCCCAATGTAGAGCATAGGAGCATCATCCCGCTCCCCTTCTCCGATCACAATGCGCCCCCGCATGTGAATCTTATTCATCCGTTCCCGCATGGCTTCCACCGCCACATGATCTGCGGTATTCTTATCGCCCTTGCCCATCCACTTGGACGATGCCATCGCGGCTTGTTCGACAACTTCAATAATTTCTAGTCCTATTGTACTTTCTATCACGAACTATGTCCTCTAAATTGCTGTACTTTCCCTGGTGTCAGCCGTCCCCTGTCCAAAAGACATGGAAGACGCGAGGGATCACCCCGACATCAAGTCTAATATAGGTTTGTGTCAATTCTTACAACTATTTTTTAATCTACCTGTCAAACTACCAAACTGGGGAGTAGGGAGTAGGGAGTAGGGAGTAGGGAGTGGGGAGTAGGGAGTAGGGAGT
>NZ_JAMZMM010000081.1:0-14517 GCF_024178385.1 Limnofasciculus baicalensis BBK-W-15
TCTTATTAAAAACAACTGGAAAGCATTGGGTTAAGAAGGCAAATACACAAAAGATAGTTGCTTTATCTATACCATGTGATCCCAGCAAAAAGGATAGAGGGGTAATTCCTTAAAGTTCCAAATCACTCAACGCACGGTAATTTTGGACTCGTAAATAATCAATTCGGGGATTAGATTGTCTAGACAACGGCGGGGGGAATAGGGGGATGATGGGTAAGTGTCTGGGGGGATGAGGGTATGGAGAGTGCCATCCCTAGGATTATCGACTAGGTTAGAGAAGAGATGATAAGCTGATGTGCAGCTAAATTTTAATATTGAAATCGTCGTCAGGGGAGTGGGGAGTGAAGATATACTTTTTTAAATGCGTGACAGCTTATCGCTCCACTCCCTTCCCCCTGCCCCTCAAGTGCGATAGAATGCTCAATCAGGTCTATAAACTGGCATGTAACTGGCAAGGGGATTAAACGAAGTTGGCTTTGACTACAAGTGGATTGGGAAATACAGAGAATTTGGATTACTCAAGCGGGAACGAGCATCAAATTAATACTTTAGTAGATTTACTACAAATCAGGGCTAGACACCAACCTCACAAACAAGGGTTTATCTTCCTTAAGGATGGCGAAACGCCAAGCTTAGAGCTAACCTATCAAGAGTTAGATACCCAAGCACGCGCGATCGCAGCTAGGTTACAATCTCAAGGAGCTACTGGAGAACGTGCTTTACTCCTTTATCCTTCCGGATTGGATTTTATCGCGGCTTTCTTTGGCTGTTTATATGCTGGAGTAGTCGCTGTGCCAGCTTATCCACCTCGACCCAATCAAAAGATATCTCGGATTGAAGCCATTGTCGAGGATTCGATGGCTAAGTTTGCTCTCACTACAACTTCTTTGTTAGATAGCATTGAGCGTAAGTTTGCTGAAAATCCCACCGCCACACCACTACAATGGTTGACTACTGATAATATTGATAGTGACACAGCCGCCAATTGGCAAACGCCAAACTGCGATCGAAATACTTTAGCCTTCCTCCAATATACCTCCGGCTCAACAGGAACACCAAAAGGTGTGATGATTTCCCACGGGAATCTCATCTACAATTCTGCCCTAATTAATCGGTGTTTTGAAGACACATCCAATAGCCATGGCGTTTCCTGGTTGCCACCTTATCACGACATGGGACTAATTGGTGGAGTATTACAGCCTCTCTATGTTGGGGCTACCATGATGCTCATGTCGCCTGTAGATTTTCTCCAGAAACCTTTTCGCTGGTTAGAGGCAATTTCCCGCTATCAAGTTACTACGAGTGGTGGCCCAGATTTTGCCTATAACTTGTGCCTCCGGAAAATTAAACCCGAACAACTCCATAGTTTAGATCTTAGTAGCTGGAAGTTAGCTTTTACTGGAGCTGAACCTGTCCGTACTAAAACCTTAACAGAGTTTGCAGAAATGTTTGCCCCTTGTGGCTTCCGTCTTGAATCATTTTATCCATGTTACGGGATGGCAGAAACCACATTAATTGTTACTGGCGGTTTGAAAAGTGCCCCTCCCGTTATTTGCGATGTCCAAAGTGCAGCCTTGGCAGAAAATAAGGTAATCGCAGCTAACGGTTTAGGAGATAGTCGGAGTTTAGTTGGTTGCGGTAGTACCAGGTTAGAGGAGAAAATTGCGATCGCAAACCCAGATTCTTTCACCCATTGTACAGCTCATCAAGTCGGTGAGATTTGGGTATCAGGTCCTAGTGTCGCTCAAGGCTATTGGCATCGCGAAGACTTGACAAAAGAGATATTTAATGCTTATTTCTCAGATACTAAGGAAGGACCATTTCTCCGGACAGGGGATTTGGGCTTTTTCCAAGAAGGAGAACTATTTATTACAGGACGTTTAAAGGATTTAATTATTATTAGAGGAAGGAATCACTATCCTCAAGATATTGAACTAACAGTAGAACATAGTCACCCAGCTTTACGCCCGGGTAATGGCGCGGCATTTTCTGTTGAAGTGGATAATGCGGAAAGGTTAGTAATTGTTCAAGAAGTAGAAAGAACTCATCTGCGAAAATTGAATGTAGATGAAGTTATAGAAGCAATTAGAAGAAATGTATCCACACATCACGAACTACAAATAGATGCCGTTATCCTGATTAAAACGGGTACTATTCCCAAAACATCCAGTGGCAAAATTCAGCGCCACGCTTGTAAAACAGGATTTATCGAAAATAGCTTGACTGTGGTAGGAGAGTGGAAATCAGGAATAGAGTGGGTGGGGGCGAGTTTTGAAGATAAATTATCGGTTGATAGCAAAACCAATATGGTAAACCAGCCCCTAGAGTCGTCATTACCCAAACAACAAACACCAACAACAAACACCAACAACCAACAACAAAAAACAAACGATATAATCCAATGGCTCCGTAGCTACGCCAGCGATCGCATAAATTCCCGTATAATCGACGAACGTCGCACTATCCCGCCATATATAGTCCTAGATTTCGGGAATCAGGGACTATTGGGAATGCAAGTGCCTCAAAGTTATGGGGGACTTGGACTGAATAACGTCGATACCTTACGAATTATGGAACAACTCGGCGCAATCGATCCGACTATTTCCCTATTTGTTGGTTTGAGTAATGTTTTAGGAATTCGCCCCATCCTCAACTATGCAACTCAGACAGTAAAAGATGAACTATTACCTATTTTAGCCAGAGGCAGAGAATTAGGAGCATTTGCTTTAACCGAGCCAGGTGCAGGCTCAAATCCTCAAGCTATCTCATCGCGAGCATTACCAGATAATCGAGGAGGATGGCGCATTTCTGGTACTAAAATATGGAGTGGTTCCGCTGCTTGGGCTGGTGTAATTAACGTATTTGTCCAAAATATTGACGCGCAGGGGAAAGCTAACGGAATTAGCGGATTTGTTGTCCGTCAGGGCACTAAAGGATTGCGCCAAGGACCAGAAGCCCTCACCATGGGAATGCGAGGTATGATTCAAAATACGGTGTACTTTGAAGATGTACAAGTATCGCCAGAAAATCTCCTCGGTGAAGCAGGAAAAGGGATGAATGCCGCCCAAGATGCGATGATGTATGGGAGATTGGCAATCGCCGCATCCAGTATCGGCGGGATGAAACGCTGCGCCCAATTAATGTTGCGATATGCGACAGCGCGGACAATTTCCACAGGGCGATTACTAGATAATCCTACAACACTTACTCGTGTCAGTAATTTAACTGCTGCGATTACCGCCACAGAAACATTAATTTCCCAAGTTGCCAGATTTCTAGATGAAGGTATTGTCGTTCCCGTCGATGCCTATGTTGTCTGTAAAATAGCAGGGCCAGAATTCCTTTGGCAAGCCGCAGATCAACTAGTGCAACTTTTAGGCGGACGAGGTTATATTGAAACAAATATTGCCCCACAGATTCTCCGCGATGCCAGAATTTTGAGGATTTTTGAAGGCCCGACAGAAACACTAACCATGTTCCTAGGTTCCCGCGTTATTAATTCTAGCACCGAACTAGAGCAATTTTTAGGAGAGCGATTAGGCGCAAAGCAAATCGCAGAAAGACTTAAAGCCGCAGCGGAAGAAATTAGCCAACGCAGTCGGGGCGATTCTGCTACTTTCAGCGATAATACCACTGCTATTCGTTGGTCTTACAGTCTAACTGGAGAAGTGGCATTATACGCAGTATTATGGGCAGGAGTTCAAGCCCAAATCAAACAAAATCCCTCCCCACAACTCCATCGTGCTTTAGAATGGACTAAGCTAAACTTTGAACAAACATTAGCCAAAGCCCTAACAGGTACACCAGCAGAATCAGTAGTAATGACTCCCAATCAAACTACCGATTTAGTTTCTAGTTATATTGAAACTATTGGAGATTTAGAACAGACTTTAGCTGGGGAAGATCATGAATTAGATAGTTTATTAAAACGAGGGATAGTAACAGGCGAGACACCTATTCTATCAATTACAAATAACCCATCCGCTGCCCAATCTCCCACCAAATCAGCAATAACCAATAACCCATCCGCTGCTAAATCCGCTGCCCAATCTTCCCCAAAATCAGCCACCCCATCCGTTACATCCGTTACCCCATCCGCTGCCACCACTCAATCAATTAAAAACTGGATGGTAGAATGGCTAGTCAAAGAATTAAAACTCCCAGCCAAATCTATCGACACTAGTAAATCATTTGCCGATTATGGACTTGATTCAGTAACAGCAGTCGAACTTTCAGATGCGCTGCAAGATTGGTTAGGAATTACACTATCACCGACTTTAGCTTACGATTATCCCACGATTGAGTCTATGGCTCAGTATTTGTCTGGTGAAAGTGGGAAAGAGACGGAAGAAGTAAGGGTTGAGAAAGGAGAAGTGAATGATTTTTCTGTCGATTTAGCTTCTGAAGAAATAACAAAAGATTCTAGTGGAGATGAGGAAGTAGATTTGTTGTTAGCTGAATTAGAGGGATTGTCGGCGGAGGAAGCAGAAGCTTTGCTGGGTAAGCAAATTTGATCTTATTGTTATTGGCATAGATATCCTATTTTTGCTATGTGGTGGTGATAAAAGTACCCAAGATCGAGATATTCTTAAAGCAAAGCAGTATTGGAAAGATTTTCAGAATAGACAAAATGCCAACCCATAAAAGCTACCACTCCTATCTAATCGAATCCTTAAAAGATCCGGCAGAAGCGGCTGCTTATCTAGATAGTATCTTAGAAGATGGGGATCTTGACCATATTTTATTAGCACTCAAAAACGTAGCCGAAGCCCGTAGAAGCACGATTGACGCTTCAAACCAAACAGATTTTAATTGGGAGAAATACTATCCGTCATTGACTCAGGAAGAAGTTCCTGTGTTTGACTACTAAAGAAATCCAGTTTTTGAGATTTTTCAAAATAGTTAATAAGTATTGATAGCATCTCCCCGACGGAAAGCCTCATAAAGCTGCTCAAATTTACCATCAACAACTCCATCAACCTCTACAACTCGGGTTATTTTACCCAGCAAATCTGATATCGCTGCTAAATTTTCACCAAACCAAAGTTTATATATTAGTTGGGAAAGAGCAAATTTATCTTCTGTACTTCCTGAGTCAAAAATTATTTTCAGGGCTTCCGTTACTGCTTCTTTAGTTATTCCCTCATCAGGTTGAAAGTTATCTAACGCCTCATAGAGTAAACGATTAGCCCTATCAATATCGAGCATTTTTAGATCCTCTTCTGTTGGAACTTCAAGATCCTCTTCATGCAAAGTTACAGTTAGGAAAGATTCTGGATCGTCGGGATCGAACCCTAGTGGAACCCCATGCTCGTCACTGAATTCAACTTCATAGCCCCAAACAGGTGTGTAGTTATACACCATAACTACTGTCCCTATAATTCCGGCTTTGTACTCTTTGTATGGTAAATCTTTTTTTAACTTAACTAACTGATTTTCCTCAAACATTTTCTTGTTCGCTTCTATTACTTTTATTCTACCACTAAAGAAACCAGGTTTTTTTCTCGAAAACCTGGTTTCTGAGATTTGCCAGAAATCTGCTGCTGTAAGGAAGGAACGATCTAATCTACAGCTTCAAGCTCCTCTTCATCCACTGCTTGAAAGTTACAGTGGTTTCCGATGCGATGAGGTAGCAAGAATGAAAAAATTGATTCATCAAATGTCTAGGGCTGATTAACTGTGCCGCATTACAGCGGGAACTGTTGTATCTTTACCCTCATAGAGCAAACGATTAAACATACCAACATTGATATTTTTTAGTTTCTCGTCGTCTACAGGTTCAAGATCCTCTTCATGTAATGTTACAGTTAGAAAATATTCCGGATGATTGGGATCGTATCCGAGCGAAACCCCATTCTCATCACTGAATTCAACTTCATAGCCCCAAGGAGGTGTGCCGTTATAGACATAAACTGCTGTACCGATCATTCCGGCTTTGAGTTTGTTGTATGGCAAATCTCTTTTTAACCTAACTCCCTCATTTTCCTCAAACATTTTCTTGTTCGCTCCTCTTAATTTTTTTCGACGTATGCTGTTGTCAATCGAATGGTTTTGTCATCATATCTAATAATCCATCCAGTGACAACATTCCGCGTCCTACCATTAGCACCATTAACCCTAATTATTTGACCGTATAGATCCCCCTGATTGTTTCTTCCTCTTGGCTCTGCCTCTTCTCGATTGAACACTAGCTGTGTAGCTAAATCGTCCATATTTAACCTTGTAAATCCCAAAACACTCTCAAAAACTCTTGCTTTATCCCTTCCTCCTCGATCGTGATCTGGATTCAGTGAATAGGTGTATAGTTTACCTTCAACACTTGCTCGCCCAATTGTTTCTTTGGCACTTTCGGGAAGAACATCGGAATCATAAAGTTCACAGGTAGATTCTATGTTTGGTATATATTTATTATGAGCAAATGAACGAGCCGTGCCGCTCATAATTACTGTTCCTCGTCTACCAGATAGAGTTAACCCGTTGAAAGGACCAAATTCAACAGATAAACGACCTCTCACAACTTGGCTGGGAGTCGGAATATCGGGTTGAATCGTTTTATTTTCGTTATTGGAAAAGCTGAAGTTAAGATTAACTTCCGTAAGGCGATCATCTTCATTATTATTAGAAGTTAATCGCCAAATAGCGATCATTTGACGGTTAATTTCGCCAAAGGTATTTAACCTAGCTGTGCCTCCATCGAATGTTTGTTCTGCCTGGTTGCCATAGGCAATTAGGGTTGGATCGTAACTATTGTTTATTAGTGTCTCAGGTTTTGCCTCCGATGTGGATCTGACTGCTTTTGTGTTTAGATTAGGATCGCTTTCTGTCTTGTTATTTTCTGTTTCTTTGGGGTTTGGCTTTTCTTGTACCAACTCCTCAGCAGTCGGCGCACTAATCTTATCCACCAAATTTGGGGTTATAGTATCAGTCTCTTGCTGAGATTTATTTCTTGATTCGCCAACTTTATCCTCATCACCATAAACCCCTCCACCAAACTGAATCTTTTCCCCTTCAGTCGATATTTTATCATTATCTTTTTCTGCCTCATCTGACTGGAATTCTTGGGGTTTTTCTTGATAATTATTCTCTACCTGACTAACACCAGATTTTGGCTGAATTACTGCTTCTGGAGTTGGATTAGGTGGAAATACAGGAATCTTTGCCCCATTGTAACCAAATTGCTCTAACTTGGAAAATTTAGCCTGTAAATCTAGTTTTTCTTGGGATTGAGTTTCAGGATTATCTGTCGATTCTAATTCTGTCAGTTGCTCCGAATCGGATTCTTTCTCTTCATCGTCAGAAACTCCTTCTCCCAAATCATCTCTCTGAATATTTTCTGCTTCAGTGGATATTTCCTCGTTTTCTGCTAACTCTTCAGATGGCTGTAATATTTCAGATTGTTGTTGGGAATTATCCTGTACCTGACTATCAGCAGATGTGGACTGAATGGGTGATGATAAAGTTGGATCTGGTGGAAATACAGGAATCTTCGCCCCATTGTAACCAAATTGCTCTAACTTGGGTAAAATAGCCTGAATCTCTTCTCTGGCAAGGGGTTTAGCTAATTTTCGGGGGGGGGGTAAAGAGTCGAGTTTGTAAGAAATCCGTGTTTGGTACAGAATTGGATTTCCTGTCAGCGTTTTTTCTGATGCGATCTCGGCTACTCATAATAACAATAAACCCTGAAGTGGTAGAGCTAATCGATTGGGAGGAATCTTTGAGACGATTGTAGAATATTTTCTGAGATTTGAAACATTAGGGATGTAACGTTATGTTAACGTAGCCGAAGCCCGTAGAATCCAGATTGAGGCTGAAAATGAAACAGATTTGAATTGGAAGAAATACTATCCAACTTGCAGTAAACACGCAGAATCCGTAGAGCAGGCATCCTGCCTGCGGCTGACAACCGGAACCCCTATCCTACATTCTATGATGAACCGCAACTTGCTATAACTTACCGACTAATGTAAACAAGCCTAAATCCTAAAACTTTCTTCTCACTACCTACTGCCAACTGCCTATCGCTTGTGCCAGAATCGATAAAAGTGGGCATGTTGCAGCAATAAAATGATCGAACAAATTCTACGGCAGCGATATAAAATTATCGAGAAGTTAGGCTCCGGTGGGGTGGGGGAAACTTATATCGCAGAAGACTTGGATATCCCCGTCTCCCCCAAACCCAAATGCGTCGTTAAGCGACTCCATCCCAAAGCCATCGATGCGGATAATCAGCGCCTCTTCCAGAAAGAAGCGGAAATGCTTTACAAATTGGGCGAAAACCACGACCAAATTCCTAAGCTTTTTGCCTATTTTGAGGAAAATGGGGAATTTTTTTTGGTGCAGGAATTAATTGAGGGGCATAACCTAACTGAGGAATTAATTCCGGGAAAACCCTGGAGTGAAGCGGAAGTTACTCAATTATTACAAGAAATTCTAGAGATATTGGCATTTGTCCATCAGCATAATGTTATTCACCGAGATATCAAGCCATCAAATATTATGCGGCGAAAAGCAGATGGCAAACTAGTTTTAATTGACTTTGGTGCGGTTAAAGAAGTCAGCAACTTAAAAACAAATAGCAACGATTCAACCACCCTGACAATTGGCATTGGTACATTTGGTTATATGCCCAGCGAGCAGGCTTTGGGAAAACCTAAACTAAGTAGCGATATTTATGCGGTAGGAATGATGGCAATTCAAGCCCTAACCGGAATATCACCAAAGCAACTGCCTGAAGATGAAAATGGTGAACTAATTTGGCAAAATCACGCCCATATCAGCGATGAATTGACTAATATTATTAACCTTATGGTAAGGTATCACTTCAACCAACGCTATCAGTCAGCCATCGAAGTATTACAAGATCTTAAACCGGATACAGTCCATGAATGTCCCCAATCTTCCATATCGACACTCACTCCAGTTAAAGTTGAGGATAAATGGGGTTACAAAGACCAAAATGGACAATTAGTTATTACTCCTCAATTTGAAAAGGCGGGTAAATTTTCTGAAGGACTAGCAGAAGTAAAAATTGGCTCTAAATGGGGTTATATTGACCAGAGCGGGCGGGTATTAATTAAACCTGAATTTGATAAGGTTTGGAGTTTTTCAGAAGGGCAAGCTAGGGTCAAATTTGGTGATAAGTCCACTTATATCGACAAGACAGGTAAAATCTTGTTTGATGAAGCGAGTAGCTTTTTTGAAGGGTTGGCAAGAGTGAAAATTGGCGAGCGCTACGGCTATATTGATAAAACGATACAAGTCGTCATCCCAGCTCAGTTTGACAAGGCTTGGAACTTTTCCGAAGGGCTGGCGGTAGTGAAAATTGGCGATCGCTATGGTTATATTGATAAAACAGGGGAATTAGTCAATCAACCCCGATTCGAGCAGGCTTGGAGCTTTTCGGAAGGAATGGCACTAGTCAGAATTAGTGACAAGTACGGTTATATTGATAAGGCTGGAGAATTAGTCAGTCAGTTGTTTGAGGAAGTTGGCAGTTTTTCTGAAGGATTGGCAACGGTGAAAATTAACGAAAAATGGGGCTATATTAATAAGACAGGACAATTGGTAATTCAGCCACATTTTTCTGTTGCTAGTAATTTTTGCCAAGGGAAAGCAAGTGTTGAACTCAAAAATAAGTTGTTGGGTTTATTACCAATGGGCGAGCAGGTGGGCTATATTGATAAGACGGGGAAATTTATTTAAAAAACTATTCCTCCCCACCCTGTAAAGGATTGGGAGGAATAGTGTTCGATCGATCAATTATCTATTAAACTGAGTTTAATAGCGATGCTACATGCCGGAACCAAGTCCGACATAAGCACCGTAGAAGAAAATACCGACAACTACAATTACACCTGTACCAGCGACAGTAGCAACTAACCACAAAGGAATTCTTCCACTTTCAGACACAGCTTTTGCCTCCTAATTGCAACTAAAACTAATTACACCGATCTGCTTACATTGAGCCAGTTAATTAAAGAAATAACTGGAAAACAGAATACCGAGAACAAAAATCAACAGTAAACCTAAGTACAGAGAAGTCCGGTTGAGTTCAACTGGCTGACTATTGGGATTGGGCGCTTTTTCTGGCATAATGGTTTCTCCTATCGTTGAATAAACTGCATAGCGGCAATAGCGCCTAAAAAGAAGACACTAGGAACGGCTAGGGTATGAACAGCCAACCATCTAACCGTAAAAATCGGATAGGAAACTGGTTGATTGGGACTATTAGTTGCCATGATTTTCTTACCTTTTGTCCAAAAAATTACTTGATAAATTCTTCGATTTCCTGTTTCGCATTAAAGCGATCCGTGATAATCGGCAATTCTTGCCGATCTTGGGTGTAGTACTCGTTAGGACGGGGTGTACCAAAAGCATCATAAGCTAAACCCGTCTGGACAAATAGCCATCCGGCAATAAACAGAGCGGGAATTGTGATGCTGTGAATAACCCAGTAACGAATGCTGGTGATAATGTCCGAAAACGGACGCTCTCCTGTAGTACCTGACATTGCTGATTCCTCCTTCCGAAAATCGATTATAGTATTCTCACGGCGGTTAAAACTACCGACTCGCGTTTCATCCCCGACCTTGAGGTCTAGGTTTTTCACACTTTCCGTATTTTTATTATCATACGAAAAAGGAGCGCATTAATACAAGCGGCTAGTGGGTTTTAGCTCTTAGATTTTGAGTTTTCGGTCGTAACTACCCAAAACCTAATACCCAAAAGATCTCAAGCGG
This sequence comes from Limnofasciculus baicalensis BBK-W-15, assembly GCF_024178385.1. Taxonomy (GTDB): domain Bacteria; phylum Cyanobacteriota; class Cyanobacteriia; order Cyanobacteriales; family Coleofasciculaceae; genus Limnofasciculus; species Limnofasciculus baicalensis. Next base: position 10,740 of record NZ_JAMZMM010000081.1, read on the forward strand.
CTGACTCAGGCTGCTCATACTTTAGTAAAACACCATTGTTACCCAGGATAAATCCCTTTTCTGGTGTTAGAAAGACAATTTTGTACAAGTTAGCGGGTATATTCTCAGCCTCGATATCTTTTAACCAGGTTTTTCCTCCATCTAAACTGCAAAGCAAACTACCACTACCGCCTGAGATCCAAACTTCTTCTGGCGTGCGGTAGGCTAGATCGAGCAATCCTAAACTAGTCCTCTGATCCGGATAGAGAGGATCTTCCCAGGATTCTAAATCCTCACTGGCGCTAAATTGAAGGACACCTCCCCGCCCTAGGAGCCAAAGATTCCCATCTTGAGTAAATCCCATACTTTGAAGGCGTTTGGAACTAGTACGATTGTGTTGCACCCAAGCAGTTTGTCCAGGTTCCCAAGTGGAGTAGAAACTCCCGTTAGAGGAAACGGCAACGTATTCACCATCAACGGAACGGTAAATATTGCGAATCACACCAACTGCTTGTTCAACAAGCGCTTGCCAGGTTTTCCCCCCATCAACAGTCCGATAAATAGCACCAACCGTAGTACTTATTTCAGCAGATTGGGGTCCGAGAGCCAAAATAGTATTGGGATCGCCGGGTAATCTGGAACTTAATCGAAGGCGAGACCAAGATGTGCCACCATCAGTCGTATGGAGCAAAATAGCAGGCGCTCCCGCAATCCAGCCTTCGTCACCCGAAAAGCTAACGGAGGTGAAGCGATAATTTAGTCCATCTAACTCTACAACTTTTTCCTGCCACGTATCGCCGCCATCGGTTGTTTCTAAGAGAGTGGCATTACTCCCCACCATCCAGCCACGATCAGAGTCTCCCGTAAAACCAACATCCTGGAGGGTAGAGTCAGTAGGGAGGGTAACCACCTCCCATGGGTTATAACCCAAGGATGGAGCTGATTTACAGCTAATACACAAACAGGCGATCGCCAATAATATTACAATTCGTTGCAGTATTTTCATCAAATCTCTCATCAACAATCATCTCTCCTGCGGTTTCCTCAAAGGGTGATGGCTAAGTTGTGATACTTGCCAGCCCCCTAACCGCAATCGTCAAAAGCATTGAAATCATTGGGTTTTAGGACTTTGACTCCCTAACTTTTGACTTGCCTTACACCGATACTTCAATTCAAACCGTAAAGACTCAAAAAGAATAAAAATGCCAAGGCTAAAGCGCCAAAAATCGCGAGATTCTTTTGTCCCGGCGTTAAGTTATTCACCCCCAATCCATAGTTCAGGTTCTCCTGAAACCCAGAAGGGGCATTCTTTGCACCAATATTGGTAAAAACAGACTTCTTAGCGCTGCACACAGGGCAACGCCAGTCAATAGACAAGTCGTCAAAAGCCGTTCCAGGTGGAACATTACTAGTGCTATCTCCCTTACTCGGCTCGTAAACATAGCCGCAAGCACGACATTCGTAGCTTGCTGGGGCAATTTCAGCCAGGGTTTGCTCTTTGGCGCGATCGCTCATAGCTTACAAGCTTTAGAAGCAATTATTAAAATGTATGTTAAAAAATTTATCATATAACGGGACAACTGGGGAGAGTAGGGAGTAGGGAGTAGGGAGTAGGGAGTAGGGATCTATAGCTCCCCACTCCAAAAACCTCCGCGTACCTCTGCGCCTCCCTCTGCGCCCTCTGCGTTAAAAAAAACGACCCCACTAAAAACCCTCAATTCCCCATCCCACTCCAAGCCCCCGAAGGAATAAAAGCACTCCAAAAATAAGGATGCTGATATTTCTTATCCTTCAACATCTCCAACTGCACCTGACGCAAAGCCTCACTCCTTCCCTCATTCTTCAACAACCGAGTATAATACTTCACCATCAAATCCTTAGTACCCTCATCACTAACACTCCACAAACTCATCAACTGACTTTCTGCCCCAGCTATCACCAAAGCCCGTCGCAAACCATAAACACCTTCACCATTTTCCGCATCTCCCACCCCAGTTTCACAAGCAGATAATACTACTAATTTTGTTCCATATAATCTGAGATAAGTAGTTTCCAAAGCAGTTAAAACTCCATCCTCATCACCACTTTGGCGTTTATTACTACCTGCCAATACTATTCCAGAACGTAATAAGGGATTTTCGGTTTGATTTGGCGATAAATTTTTAGGATTATCAAAACGCGGTACGACACCCAAACCTCTATCTTCATTCAAATTAGCAGAGGCAACTAACTCTAAATCAGTTAAGAAGAAACCATGAGTAGCAATATGGAGAATTTGGGGACTTTTAATTTGTTTGAGAGCATTTTCTGTAGCTTGTGTACCTGTTAATAAAGTAACATTTTTCAAGAGAGTAGCAATAGCTTCAGCTTCTATTTTTGTACCGGGTAAGGGATTAAATTGAAGTCCATCGATTTCCGAGGAACGACGGTTGGCGATTTGAGTGGGTTGGGTTGGAGAATTACTAATTTGACTGGGAGAGTTATTAGCTAGACTTGCCCCAGATTTATTGAAATCCACATCAGCCATTAACAGAGGATTATCTTTACTTTCCCCCCGATTCTGTAACCTGATTAAATCCCTTCCGGTAGTGAGGTAATTAATGGAATAATTTTCCACTAAATATTGGTTGTTTTCATCAATTAAAGCTGCAAAGGGAATCAGATTTAATTGGCTATCTGGGGAAAGTAAGATAGTTTTAGTATTTCCCAACAGTGGGCGGATGGGTTTCATGACTTTCTCATCCAAACTCCGGGCTATTTTCTTAATTAATAAGTCTTGTCTTTGTAAGGAAGTGCGGAATTCCTTGACAGTTTGGTTAATTGATTCTGCTTCACCTAAATCTACCCATTTTGGTTCCCCTGTGGAGTGGAGGATGTAGGCGGCGTAGTGAGGTTTTCCCCATTCTTCCCCTGATTTAGCTTTGGGGTTGAAGGGGTAGTAAGAGATTATTTCTACTAAAGCTGTATCAGTTGGAATTAGTTTTTGAATAGCTTCAATAGTAACTGGTTGAGAAGCGATGCGGAATTCGTTACTGCGACTAGCTAATTCTGCTTCTTGTCTGTCGGCTTTTCCTTTTAAGTTAGCGACTTGGTTTTGGTATTCTTCTGTAGTAAGATTGGCTGGTTTATTGAAAATTAGGGCGGCGAGTTGGGTGCGAGTGTTAGCAAGTTCATCTAATAATTGTTGGTTTTCGGGGGTGATGTTTTGGCGGATTAATTTGAGGTTATCGGTGACTGCATCTAAAATTCTCCCTTTGCGGCGGAGGATGGTGGTGAGGGCGAGGCGAATTGCTTCGGGATTGTTGGGGGCAGCTTGAGTGTGGAGGGAGATACTACGATCGATTGTACCAGAAATAGTTGCCATGTATTCCTGTTTCTGACGTTCGCTACCTACGGTAAGGTTAGTATCTAGGTTGGTTTCCTGAATATCTGTACTTTGAGTGAGGTATTTAATTGCACTAGTTTTGTCACCTTTTGCTTGGTATAAAAATGCCAAATTTTCGAGGCTTCCTGCGATATCAGGATGCTTTTCTGGCAGAATTTCCTGAAACATAGCCAAAGCTTGGCGAAAGAGGGGTTCGGCTTCGGCGTATCTCCCTTGACTTTCGTATAAATATGCCAAGTTGTTGAGGCTATTTGCGACAAGGGGATGCTTTTCTGGCAGAATTTCCTGATTTATAGCTAAAGCTTGGCGTAAGAGGGGTTCGGCTTCGGCGTACCTCCCTTGACTTTGGTATAAAGCTGCCAAGTTGTTGAGGCTTCCTGCGATATGAGGATGCTTTTCTGGCAGAATTTCCTG
>NZ_JAMZMM010000081.1:14617-19622 GCF_024178385.1 Limnofasciculus baicalensis BBK-W-15
GAATTTCCTGTAACATTGCCAATGCTTGGCGATAGAGGGGTTCGGCTTCGGCGTATCTCCCTTGACTTTTGTATAAAGTTGCCAAGTTGTTGAGGCTAGTTGCGATAGTAGGATGCTTTTCTGGCAGAATTTCCTGATACATTGCCAATGCTTGGCGATAGAGGGGTTCGGCTTCGGCGTACCTCCCTTGACTTTGGTATAAAGCTGCCAAGTTGTTGAGGCTAGTTGCGATATCAGGATGCTTTGCTGGCAGTATTTCCTGTAACATAGCCAAAGCTTGGCGAAAGAGGGGTTCCGCTTCGGCGTATCTCCCTTGACTTTCGTATAAACCTGCCAAACTGTTGAGGCTTCTTGCGATATCAGGATGCTTTGCTCCCAAAATTCGTTGCCTGATTTTTAGGGCATTTTCTGCTAAGGGAATCGCTGTATCATATTTACCTTGGTTGCCAAGTTCAAGTACCTGTCGATTTAATTTTTCTGCTTCGGCTAATTCCAAGTCATCTGCTGTAGCTTCTCGCCAACTCAGGGTATAGTTACCTGTTTTGCCAGCTTCCGCAGCATTAGCCAGAATATAGTAAGTGCCAGTAGCAGGTAAAGTTACAGTAATTCTGGCATTATTTCCAGCAGCGTAATCATAATCAATCAGTTTCTCAGAGTCAGCTAACAACAGACGGGGAATAAATTCACTGCTAGTTAACTCGATGGTAATCTGTTCCCCTGCTTTACCTTCTAAGGTATGGGTATTATAATAGGTTTTGTCTTTGTTCTGAGTTTTACTATTACTATCGAGTGTGCCGTTAATAGTTGCCGGGGTGAAGGTTTCCGCTTGTGCCAACTGCTGTGGTGGTGCAGAGTTTCCGTTGGTTTGGCTTTGGCTGCGGGTGGGTGTCAGTACAAGTGGCAGGATGATGAGGCTGGTGAGGAAGCAGGATAGGAGTTTTGGCTTCATTTTTGGTTACCCCTTGGGGATGTGGTTATTATCCCATATCTCTGGAGTGGTGGAGGTTATGCAGCGGATGGGTTGTTGGTGATTGGTGTGGGATCTGGGTATTTGCAGCGGATGGGTTGTTGGTGATTGGTGTGGGATCTGGGTATTGTGCCACCATTGACTGTAGGGGTGAAGGGTATGCGCGATGGATATTTTGGGTAAACCCCCCATTCTCGCCAATGGATAGGATTATCTTTCTCTATGAACCACTTCAGCTTCTCAAAATGGGGCGGTGGGAAGCTACACCTTATAATAAGGTAGTAATGTAAAGAAGTAATAACCTCATATCTTCGCGTCAGTAACCATTGTGTTTGTTCTTAGCGGCTACGAATATCTCTTAGGCTTCTTGCTGGCTGCCAGCTCGGTCCCTTTTCTGGCACTGTCTGCCTCTAAGCTCCTGCGCCCTGCTAGTCGCGGTGCTGAAAGGCGTACCACCTATGAATCCGGTATGGAACCCATAGGGGGGGCTTGGATTCAGTTTAATATCCGTTACTACATGTTTGCTCTGGTTTTTGTGATTTTTGATGTAGAAACGGTATTCCTATATCCTTGGGCAGTTGCTTTCAATCAACTGGGAGTTCTGGCTTTTATTGAAGCTCTCATCTTTATCGCAATTCTTGTTATTGCCCTGGTTTACGCTTGGCGCAAAGGAGCCTTGGAATGGTCATAAATACCAAAGTTACAACAGATAATGCTGCTTTAGGACAGTTCTCGAAAGGTAAAGTTACTAACCCAATTGAGCGACCGATTGTCACTCAAGATTTGTCAGAGAATGTCATTTTAACTACTGTAGATGACCTCTACAATTGGGCACGACTTTCGAGTTTGTGGCCTTTAATGTATGGCACTGCTTGCTGCTTTATCGAATTTGCAGCAATGATTGGTTCGCGGTTTGATTTTGACCGTTTTGGTTTGGTTCCCCGTTGCAGTCCCCGCCAAGCGGATTTAATTATTACCGCAGGAACTATTACCATGAAAATGGCTCCGGCGCTGGTACGTTTATACGAACAAATGCCAGAACCAAAGTATGTCATCGCTATGGGTGCTTGCACGATTACCGGAGGAATGTTCAGCGTTGATTCTCCTACTGCTGTACGCGGTGTAGATAAGTTAATTCCGGTAGATGTCTATATTCCCGGTTGTCCGCCACGCCCAGAAGCTGTGATGGATGCGATTGTGAAGTTGCGCAAGAAAGTTGCTACTGATTCTATGCAGGAACGAGGTAAATTGCGCCAAACACATCGCTATTACAGCACCACTCACAACATGAATTCTGTACCAGATATTTTAACTGGGAAGTATTTACAGTCAGGCACTCGTTATACTCCACCCAAGGAATTAACAGAAGCGATGGGAATTCCAGTACCACCCGCACTGAAGTCTTCTCAAAAGCAGGAGGTAAATCGTGGCTGAAGAATCTCAAGAAACTGCCCAAATAGTAACAGCGGGTAAAGTTTCAACCTGGCTGACAGAAAATGGCTTTGAACATGAGTTAATGGAGGCAGATCATCTCGGTGTTGAGGTGATTAAGGTTGATGCTGAGGTGTTAATTCCTGTGGCAACTGCTCTCTATGCTTATGGGTTTAATTACCTGCAATGCCAAGGGGGTTATGATGCTGGTCCTGGTGAAGAATTGGTCAGTTTTTATCACTTGATTAAACTAAGTGATAATGCTGATAAGCCAGAAGAATTGCGAGTGAAGGTATTTTTGCCACGAGATAATCCCATATTGCCGTCACTTTACTGGATTTGGAAAGCGGCTGATTGGCAAGAAAGGGAAACCTACGATATGTACGGCATTGTCTATCAAGGACATCCTAACTTGAAGCGGATTTTGATGCCGGAAGATTGGGTAGGTTGGCCATTGCGGAAGGATTATATCTCCCCAGACTTTTACGAGTTGCAGGATGCTTATTAGTTAAGGGATTTGATGCTTTATTGCTGGGATTGCGATCGCAATTTTATTATTGTGCGATCGCTTTTTTTGTTTATTTTTACTAATAAAAATTAGTCACTTGCTCAAATTGGGTTAGGGGTTGTACAATCAGTATTTTGGACGAGAGAAAAAACGCCCTCCCATATCACCTGTAAACTTAATTGAGACGAATTAGGAGAAAATAATGGAAGCCACAGCAAAAATCGCACCTGTAAATATTGGTATTTCCGAAAGCAATCGTGCAGAAATTGTCCAAGGGCTTTCTCGTCTATTGGCAGATACCTATAGCCTGTATCTGAAAACTCACTACTTCCACTGGAATGTCACCGGACCAATGTTTAATTCACTTCATCTGATGTTTGAACAACAGTATACAGAATTATCATTAGCAGTGGATGCAATCGCAGAAAGGATTCGCACACTAGGTTATCCTGCACCTGGTAGCTACAGCCAATATGCAGCATTAACTTCAATTCCAGAAACCAGTGAAGTTCCAGAAGCTGAAGAAATGGTACGATTGCTAGTAGAAGGAAATGAGGCAGTTGTCCGGACTGCAAGGTCTATTTTCCCTATTGCTGAAAGTGCTAATGATGAATCTACTGCCGATTTATTGACTCAAAGGATGAGTATTCATGAGAAAACAGCTTGGATGTTAAGGAGTAATTTGAAGTAAATTTTAATTTGTAGAGCAGGCAAGATGCCTGCTCGTGACAGGCAAGATGCCTGTCCTACATTTGATGTTTAAACGGAATTTGGTATAAGATCGAGGAAACTATTATGATAGGACAACACAAAGATCTCTACTGTAGTCGATGTGGGAGAGTAACTAACCATGTATCAGTTAGTTTTGAAGAATATAGCGATCGAGCCGCCACTACTATTGACTCGCGAGGAATTATTAATAATCTTTATACCAATTTGATAGGATTGTCTGCAAAAATAGTCTATGGCACTCCTTATCGGTGCTGTAATTGCGGACGACAATTGCGGACAGATAAATACTTGAAATAAAAAATATAATGAACGAGTCTAATCAACCTAATTATACCGAATTATTACAAGAAACAATGAATAAAGTCGGTGTTCATAGTTTTAACCACCTCAGTCAAGTCACAGGAGTTTCTAGGCGACAAATACAGCATTTACGGCAAGGAGAAGTATCGCAAATGCGAATAGAAACCCTGATGAAACTATCGGAAGCATTACAGTTATCGGCAAGTCAGTTGCTGAATATGTTTTCTTCAGAAGCAATATCTCATATTTCTTCTGAGCCAGAAAATTTGTCACTAAAGCAAGAATATCAGCGACTACAACAACAGTTAAATGTGCAGCGAGAGACATTAAGGCAGGAATTTCAACAGGCGAGTTTGCAAATAATAGAATCCTGGCTGGTACAATGGCCAACAGCGGCATACTCGGCTAGGCAAAATGAGCAGTTACCAGCGGTAAGATTACTGCCGTTAATTCAACCTGTGGAACAACTTATGGCAGAATGGGGAGTAATTGCGATCGCGTCTGTTGGTGAAGAAGTGCCTTACAATCCCCAATTCCACCAACTTATGTCAGGTACAGCTCAATCTGGTGATATGGTAAAAGTCCGTTATACTGGCTATCGACATGGGGATAAGCTACTTTATCGTGCTAAGGTGAGTCCGATTTAATATTAATCGTCCCCCAACTATTTCCAGCAACACTATATATAGTGTTGCTGTGTAATTATTATTTAACTCAAATCTTGCACCAGTTTCAATAACGGTAGGGTGGGCACTCCCTATTAACGTAATTATCAGCTTTTCAGCTTCTCCAGGGGAGTGCCCACCCTACATTAAACTTGTTTAACTAGAATAATCTTCCAGCCATTTGAGTAAATCCCCAATAGTAGAAAGATCCCACATCGCCTCTTCTAAACGTGCCAAATCTTGGCTGTTTAATCCTTCAATTAAAACAATTGTCGCAGAATTTAGTTCACCAAAACGGCGCTTAATTTGTCTTAATAGTACCATTCTTTCCCCTTCAATTTTTCCTTCTTCTCTTCCTTCTTCTCTTCCTTCTTCTCTTCCTTCTTCTCTTCCTTCTTCTCT
>NZ_JAMZMM010000493.1 GCF_024178385.1 Limnofasciculus baicalensis BBK-W-15
GGGGAGTGGGGAATGGGGAATAGGATGAAAATATTTTTTTACTTATATCCTTCATCCTTCATCCTTTATCCTTCATCCTTCATCCTTCATTGTTTATTTTATAGTAATTTTCGGACCGATATATTGATTGAACGTCTTACTCTTTGGCTTGGTATCAACAGTTAGCTGACTTTCTGCACCATCAACCTGCAAGCGTACTAAATATTTCCCTGGTTTCACCCCATAAATAGGTACTGTAACCGTGGCACAGTCGGTGCGACGTGGTGCAGCTTCAAATAAATAAGTAGCTGGATTGTTGATAGATGCCTCATTAAGAGCTAAAATCACTTTTTGCTTTTTGCCAATAGTGAGATTGCTCCGCACCCGCACTTCTGCTTTTTGGATCTCATCTTCCTCACGTTTTTCAACTTTTTCAACTTTTTCTTCTTCCTCAGCTTCCTCACCTTTTTCAACTTTTTCACCTTTTTCAAATTTTTCACCTTTTGACACACTCAGTTTCGTTATGGTTGGACGTAGTGTAAAAGGAGCAAGATTTGATTGAACAGCAGGAATTAAGGGGGGTATTCCATTAGATTTTGGTGTTTTAGTTTTACTACCATTAGCAGGTGTCTGAGATGTCTCCTGACTAGAACCCATTTTTGGTGGGATGGGCAGACGATGAATCACCTGTAAGCTGTGGATTCCAGCTCGTAGCTCACTGGCTGGTAAAGAGGAAAGGGGTACAATAATTTCGGTATCTTTAATTTCTGTTGGTTTCAGCTCCTGTCCATCGATCACAACCTGAGTTACATTACTTTTCAAATTCTTGCCTTGAATTAACAGGATGCTGTCTGCTAGAATCGGCTCAAATTTACCTGCCTGGGCAATAACTACATCAATTTTTGGCTGATTGGAAAAGGGCATTACGCCACCAAAATGACGAGCGCGTACTGGTAAGGCTACCTCAGATGGCGCTTGCCCTTCAATAATTACCACACTTGCTCGGTAAGCAACCGATAGCTTATAGGGAGCTTGGAAAAATACGGACCATGCTTTAGATAAATCTTCCAAGGATAAATCCAGGGGGATAATGTTGATCTCTTCTATTTGATCTACTAGGTTAGAATCCGCCAAAAAGTCAAAGTTATTATCGGCAATTGTCTCCAGAATCATTTCTTTAGTTAAAACTCTTTGATCCGTGAGGGCGCGGATCGCAGCACCTATCAAACATTGTGGTTCTAATTTAGTATCATCGCCATAGGCACTGATCATATAATGCAAATCCAGGGCGCTTCGCCATTTTTTTGCCATTTCTCCCGGACGACTACGCCCACCCATATTACCACCTTGACCCCACACGGGATTGCTGGAAATGAAATAAAGAAAGACATTCAATCCTGTAGCTGCTTTCCCAGTCCCCATTATATTAGGTGGAACCGTTGTCGCCCCAATTTCTTGCCCAGGAACACTTGTCGCAATTTGCAAGAATTTTTGCAGTGTTGCAGTTACGGTGGCAATAGCGAGATGGTTGCTCATGTTAATTTTAAGGCTTGATTTACTGTCGCCGCCTCCCCGACTACATGGAATCGGAAAGAGCCGTTATTGCTGTAGAAGTTTAGCAGAGTTTGCAATCCTTTGTGAAACATGGGATCGTCATCAACTAGTAAAATTGAAACCAACTGGGTTCCCGTCATCTAGTAGTCTGTAGGTTGCTAGATCTAGTAGTCTGTGGGTTGCTAGATATATAATTATAGCTTTTCTAATTTTTGAGAGCCGATTCCGGGTATATGAGGTACTTCAGAAACCGGGTTTCTCCAAGAAACCCGGTTTCTTAGCCTCTGTGAGTGTTAGGTTTAATTCTGCCTACTTGCGGAACAATTTTAGCAGTGGTGTCTTGAGATACAATAATTTTAGATCATCTGAATGAGAATAGGGGTTTAAATAATAAAAGGCAGGAATCTGTCTATCAATAAAACTAATTCATGAAACCCCGTATTATTGTCTGTGGTTTAGGTCGCACTGGATATCAAATTTTTTCTCTGCTCAGAGAACAGGGGGCTGCTGTTGTTGGTATTAGCGATCGCGTAATTCCTGGTGAAGGAGATGATGTGACGATCGGAGATTTTAGGGCGGCTTCTACATTGCTAGAAGCTGGGATTAAGGATGCCCATACTTTGGTTCTCTCTTGTAGCGATGATGCTTTAAATCTCGCTATCCTCACTCAATCACGGTTAATAAATCCCCGGATTCGGATTATTAATCGGTTATTTAATCATAGCCTGGGTGAACGATTAGATCTGATTCTCCCAGATCATTTTAGCATGAGTGTGGCGGCTTTGGCTGCTCCTGTCTTTACTTTTGCAGCCCTGGGAGATCGAGCTATTGGGCAACTACAACTGTTTAATCAAACTTGGCCGATTCATGAAGAATATATTGATGAAAATCACCCATGGATTGGTCGATCGCTGGGCGATCTGTGGGAAGCGCGATCGCGGATGTTAATTTACTATTTACCTGTCAGTGGTCATATTAATTTAGTGGCGGCTGTGGTACAGCGGCTCAAGTTGGAAGTAGGCGATCGCATAATTGTTGGCACTAAACCCAATATCCGTAGCCGTCGGCGTTCCAGGTTGCAAAAATTCCTCAAAGCGATCGCAAACTTACAACAGTTTCAGCGCCATGCTCAGTCGATGTTGTTAGTGACACTTGTCCTATTTTTGACAATCTTTTTGGCGACGGTGACTTATATTAGTGTTGATTTCAATACTTCAGTTGTCGATGCCATTTATTTTTCTGTGGGGATGATTACCGGGGCAGGTGGGGAAGAACAAGTCGTTGAAAAATCTCCTGACAGCATTAAGTTTTTTACCGCGATCATGATGTTAGTGGGGACGGGGACAGTTGGTATTTTTTATGCCCTACTCAATGATTTTATTTTAGGAACTCGTTTACGTCAGTTTTGGGATGCGGCACGGGTTCCCACTCGCAATCATTATATTATCTGTGGCTTGGGAGGGATTGGGGTACAAATTATTAATCAACTTCATAATAATGGTTATGAAGTTGTAGCTATTGAGCGAGATCCCGATAACCGTTTCCTGGGAGTTATTCGTTCGTTAGGAGTACCTGTAATTTTAGGAGATGGGAGTTTGTCTACAACTCTAGAATCGGCAAATATTCAGAAGGCTGAGGCACTATTAGTTGTGACGAGTAACGATATGACTAATGTGGAGATTGCCCTCAGTGCTAAGGCTTTGGCTCCTAATTTACGAGTTATTGTTCGGAATCATGACTCCCAATTTGCCCGTGGCGTGCAACAGGTATTTAATTTTGAGGTAGTCTTGAGTCCTACAGAATTAGCTACCCCTGCATTTGCGGCTGCTGCTTTGGGGGGACGAATTTTAGGGAATGGCATTACTGGGAATACTCTTTGGGTGGCATTAGCGATCGCAATTACTCCCGATCATACCTTTTGCCGACGACGGGTGAAAGATTTAACTAGGGAGGTTGATTTTGTCCCCTTATATATTGAATCAAAATGCCAGACTATCCACGGGTGGGATTTATTTGAAACTTTGCTAACTCCTGGTGATGTTTTATATTTGACTATTCCTGCTAGTGAATTAGATCAATTGTGGCGGGTTACTCCTTCTCAG
>NZ_JAMZMM010000494.1 GCF_024178385.1 Limnofasciculus baicalensis BBK-W-15
CTCCCCACTCCCCACTCCCCATTTTTAAAATAGCGTCTAGGAGTACAGTGAGAACTATACCAGATGCGATCGCAAAAATAATTCGCCAACTATGCTCGGTATATCGACTGGGAAGATGTAACTTAAACAGCAACCCATGGGCGGCAATAAACATCCCGATCGATACTAGTAAAATTTGTGGTATAATTTTGATATTATGGGAAATCTCCTTCACTAAAGGAAAACGATTCGGAAATCTCAGTAAGACTGGTAACAATAATCCTAATGTTAGAGTAGCTGGTCTAACAAATCCTACATTAAATAAGCCACTTCTCGGTCCAATCAAGAAAAAACTCCAAAGATTATCCTGGAAAAAAGCACTCCTTCCATTTTCCCAAAATTCCGGTAAGGTTTTGGCTTCAGTTGGGGAAATAACTGGTCCAAAATCAGCAGGATTTAGTGCGTAAAATAATAGCACCACTGCGGATACGACTAAACCCAGAATGTAAAATAAGTAATCTTGCCGATTTGGGTAAAAATCAATTCTTTCTCCCTCTCCTAGTAGGGGAGGTTTGGGGAGGGGTTTTAGGGATTGACGGAGGAGATCTAATAGTCGGAGAATTAAGATACCAGCAGCGATGAAGATATATTGAGTATAGAATAGCCCAAGAAGCGCGATCGCAAACAAGCAAGCCAAAACTTGTCGTCGTAACAAATAGTACAAAAAAGCCAGGAATATCGGATAAACAAATCCTCTCGGTGTCGCGGATACCAAATCATCCTTCATCCAGATACTTTGATTGAGGATAGTGGCAGCCAGAAAAGCCGCTGTGGGTATAGGGAATATTGCTAGGGATATCCGGAAACAGTAATAAGTTGCGATCGCGCCCAGTATCGATGGTAGAATTTTATTGAAAATAAAAGGATTAATCCCCACTTCCGCAGCAATTCGGTAAAGACTTGAATATCCCAACGGTGCGACAGATTGAAAATAATCAGCAATTAAATCATTCGGAAATAACTCACTATCGAGAAAGCGCTCCATCCAAAATACATGTTGTCTCGCATCATCTTGCACTATATAAGGATTGCTGAATCCTTCTCCCAGTGCCAGATAACTATAAATTGCACTAAAAGTTAGACTGAGACTCAACCAAAATATGACTTTGGGGTTATTTATGTAGGGGGGTTTAATCACACCACCTACTAACATTTTTTGCCAGCGAGTAGTCAGCATCTTACAGTTATGAAAAGTATAAATTACAGTAATTATACCGCTTCTCTTCTTTGCGCACCTTTGCGCTAACCTTTGCGTACCTTTGCGTTAAAAAAAGACAGTATCTCAATCAAATCATAACAGCATAAGTCCTAAAATACTTATATATACTAATCCACTCTTCACCTCATGTGCGCAAAAATAATTTCAGCCTCGTCAACAAACTAGCAATCGAAGCCACAATTAAAGTATAAAATACTCCTCTTAAAAATCCTGTTACAGGAGTAGATGTGATATCTATAATTGGCTTTTCCCAATCATTTAATCCCAAAATTGGCCAAATCAGATTAGCAAATCCCATATAGCCAATCAGGGGATTCATACCATTATCGATTAAAAGTGCCATCCATCCTCGTTTTTTAAAGACATCGATAATAATCGCAAAAGCAATTAACAGAAGAATCGCCATCCCTGTCGTAACAAAGAAGTAACTATATGTCGCTGAATCTTTTTTAATCCCACCTTGATAAGGCTCAAACAGTAAACCAAGGAATAACCAAAAAAATCCCCATTTATAAAGCTGACTTAGCAATAATTCCGTACCAGTAGTAGGATTTTTACATAACATTAAACCAGATAACCCAATCCCTCCCGTCAGTAATGTCGTTTGCCATACCCATCTCCCTTGCAATCCAATCAGGAGGATTAAAATCATCGTAAAACTCAACAATATCATCAAGTAAAACTGTTGCTGCTTCCAATTAAAATCAGTTTCATCTTTCCTGTCTGGTGACTCCAGCCATGAGCAAATTAAATCACCGATAATAGTACCGGGAATAGCAATAAATAAATACTTTAAATAATCAAATTGGAAAATCCATGGTACAGGCGATTGATTCCAGATCAATTTAATCAATCCATCATCAGTAGAGGATAAGCGCATTGCCAGCAATAAGCCCAAAAAACCAAGGCGCAACCACAATTGGGAACGGGTAAATAACCAGATAATTGAACCAAAAACAGCGATATTAGTCAGAACAATTAAAATAATATCACTGCGATTCAAATCGAATCCAGTGCCTTTCGGATATTGCCAATTAGCAATAATAACAATACATAAACTCCACGCCACAAGTGTCAGAGATTTCTGTAACCACGGAAACCAAGACTTAGGCAAACGAACATACATACAGAATATAATAAAAAATCCAGCAAAAGCCGTCCACCAAGTTTGGGGTGTGGGATTAGAATTGAGTTGAAATGGTCGAAGATGTTGTAATATTATCGCAAAACTGCCTAAGAAAAAACCTCGCGTTATTATTGATAAAATAATCTTTCTCTCATCCCAGCCTTGAGCAATTTTCCGCGATAATGCGAGAGGGATAGCTGCCCCCATCGAAAATAAAAATAATGGAAAAACCCAATCAACCCAGGTGAATCCAGCTAAGTCGGGATTAAAAGCATGGGTAGGCGGTGGCTCTTGACCATGATACATCCATGGGGGCAATATTTTGTAAGCGATAGTACCTGATAATACCATCGTCAAAACGGCAAATCCACGTAGTGCGTCTAAAGCGTCGGCGCGTTTAGAGAAATTAGGTGAAGTCATGGGTAGTTGTGACTTTTATCTATGGCATTTTTTTTTAATTCTATCGGGGATAACCACAGGCTCAAAACATTACCTTCCATGAACCCACATTTTCCCACTCTACTAATTTAACTTAAATTCGTCAACATGTCAAGTCTTTGACTGCGATAGCGTTGCTCTGCTGCTTGCAGATCGCGTTGCGCTGCTGCTTGCAGATCGCACTCTATCTCCCATTTCGGCGCATTATTCCTAACGCACCTTACTTAAATCTCTCTGCTGATGGCATTTTTTTTTATTCTCTTGGGGATAACCACAGGCTCTAAATATCACCTTTCATGAACCCACATTTTCCCACTCTACTAATTTAACTTAAATTCGTCAACATGTCAAGTCTTTAACTGCGATCGCGTTGCTCTACTGCTTGCAGCTCGCGTTGCGCTGCTACTTGCAGCTTGCCTATTCCTACTTCAACTAAATCCCACTCAACATCCCATCCCGGTACATTATTCCTAATGCACCTTACTTAATCTCTCAACTGAATGGCTTTTTTTTAATTCTATCTGGGATAACCACAGGCTCTAAATATCACCTTCCATGAACCCACATTTTCCCACTCTACTAATTTAACTTAAATTCGTCAACATGTCAAGTCTTTAACTGCGATCGCGTTGCTCTACTGCTTGCAGCTCGCGTTGCGCTGCTACTTGCAGCTTGCCTATTCCTACTTCAACTAAATCCCACTCAACATCCCATCCCGGTACATTATTCCTAATGCACCTTACTTAATCTCTCAACTGAATGGCTTTTTTTTAATTCTATCTGGGATAACCACAGGCTCTAAATATC
>NZ_JAMZMM010000495.1 GCF_024178385.1 Limnofasciculus baicalensis BBK-W-15
CTCTATCCCCTACTCTCTCACTAATTTGTCCTACAGCCCGGAATAGGGTAGATAGGTGGTGTTTCTATTAATAGACAATAGATTATTCCTGCATTGCATCGCGTGACAAGTAGTCAGGCATACTAAAAAAAGTAAGTATGCCTCGGCTTTTGGTTACGCAGTTTGTGCTATTGAAACTCACTGGAGACAACCATATCTCTATCGGAGGGGCAACCATACCCCTCCACCCCGAAAGGGGTAAGCGGTTAAAACCGCTAACTTGTTTTCATCCCCAGTCTAAAGAAATGGGATTTCCAACATAGAAGGATTTTTATGACTCACCGTAGGATCGTTATAGGTGACGTGCATGGGCACTACGATACCCTAATGACATTATTGAATGCGATCGCTCCCTCTGAGGAAGATCGAGTTTATTTTCTTGGAGACTTGATTGACCGGGGACCGAAGAGCGCACAGGTGGTCGAATTTGTCAAGCAAAGCGGTTATACTTGCTTGTTGGGCAATCATGAGCAAATGGTGTTAGAAATTTTAGGGCAAGGTAATATCAAGGGTTCCGCTCTGCAAGCTTGGCTCTATAGTGGTGGTTACAGTACTGTTAATAGTTATGGGGAGGAGGGTATTTCCCAAGATCACATGGATTGGATGCGAACTTTACCAACTCATCTGGATTTGGGAGATTTTTGGTTAGTTCATGCGGGTGTCCATCCGCGCCTACCAATTGAGAAGCAAACTAGTGAACAGTTTTGCTGGATTAGGGAAGAATTTCACGGGATGGAGGAACCTTATTTCCCCACTAAGACGATTATTACTGGTCATACTATTACCTTTACTTTACCAGGAGTAGCGCCAGGGAAAATAGCGCAAGGTAGAGGTTGGCTGGATATTGATACAGGAGCTTATCATCCTAAGAGTGGTTGGTTGACGGGATTAGATTTGACTAACTCCCTAATTTACCAAGTCCATGCCTTCGATCGTAAGGTACGGAAAATGTCTTTGGAGAAAGCAGTGACGCGGGTGGAGCCTTCACAGCTATTCCCGCGTCGTTCCATGCTGAAATTATAGAAGCGGGCGAATTTTAGTTTTGTAGGCACTATTATTTAAGCCATCACCTATATTAGCTCTGGCTGGATCGATGGATTGGTTTAACGCGGTAATGCGATCCGATGTAGCGGGATGGCTACTTAAAATTGTAGGGCTTGATCCTCCTGAGTTGAGGAGTTTTTTCATAAACTCAACCATAGCTGATTGAGCATAACCAGATTTCTGTAAAGTTTCCAGTCCTAATTTATCCGCTTCAAGCTCATCCTTACGACTGTTGGGCAACTTAAATGCTAATTCTACGCCAATATTGACCAGGGTATTGCGATCTACTCCTGCGGCAACAGCTAAACCTCTGGCAATCGCAGTTTGGCGCATTTGTTGAATTGCATGACGCGCTGCAATATGACCAATTTCGTGAGCAATAACGCTGGCTAACTGTGCTTCATTATCAGCGGCGGCAATTAACCCGCGATTAACATAGATAAAGCCGCCCATGGTTGCTGCTGCGTTAATAGCTTGATCGTCTACTACCTGAAAAGTATAGGAAATATTGGGACGTTTGCTTTGTTTGACCAACCGCTGCCCAATATCATTTACATAGCGGTTAATCTGGGAATTGTCATAGATCTGAAATTGATTATTAACCAATTGCTCGTTAATCTGTTTGCCGATTGCGACTTCTTGGCGATCGGAAATATTAGAAAGCTGAATAATCTGAATCCCTTGAAAAATTATATCGAACAACGAGCGTGCTTGAGTAACTTGAGGGATGCTAATGACAAGACTCAGAGTTAAAACAAAAGAAACTAAGGGATAGAATATTCTCCGTCGAGAATGACGGGATAGAAAAGTAAGAGGATTAAACATGGGTAAGTGGTGTGAGTTAACTGTAGCTTTGGCAAGCTGGAGAGGTAGACGTTAATTACACAGATAAAGTTGCCATGTACTGCCTAATTTTACTAGGCTGTTCGACATCTAAATTTCCGATATAGTGAAGAGTTAAGACTTAAGATTTCCCTTTTGTCGATTACCCACCACTCCCATAAGTGCTGAAAAGCCCTATCCTGGAACTATAGATAGTCCGTCGCCCCTTCTGATATAACCAGATTTATCATGCAAATTTATCTAGATTACAGTGCTACCACACCGCCACGAACAGAAGTTATTACTGCTGTACACGATATCCTACAACAACAATGGGGTAATCCTTCGAGCTTGCACGAGTGGGGACAAAGATCTGCTATGGTTGTGGAACAGGCGAGAATGCAAGTAGCAGGACTAATTAACGCCCCATCTGACTCCATTATCTTCACTTCTGGCGGGACTGAAGCTGATAATTTAGCGATTATGGGGGTTGCCCGACGTTATCAAACGCCGCAACATATTATTATTTCCAGTATCGAGCATTCAGCGGTAGCTGAACCCGCGAAATTACTAGAAAGTTGGGGTTGGCAAGTGACGCGGTTACCTGTGGATAGGGAGGGAAGAGTTAATCCCAAGGATTTAGAGAATGCTTTGCAACCGAATACGGTTTTAGTTTCAATTATCTATGGCCAAAGTGAAGTTGGTACGCTGCAACCGATTGAAACTTTGGGTAAGATAGTTCGGGATAGTGGTATTATTTTCCACATTGATGCTGTTCAAGTTGCTGGACGATTACCTATAGATGTTCAGCAGTTACCTGTAGATTTGCTATCCATGTCTAGCCATAAAATTTATGGTGTCCAAGGGGCAGGGGCATTATATGTTCGCAGTGGTGTAGAATTAGTACCGTTATTGTTAGGTGGAGGACAAGAATCAGGACTTCGTTCCGGCACGCAAGCAGTGGCAACAATTGTCGGATTTGGTGTGGCAGCCGAATTAGCAGCAGGAGAAATAGTAACAGAAACACCGAGATTAATGGGATTGCGCGATCGATTATTTGATCTACTCGCAGATACACCTAACTTAAAGCCTACTGGTTCTAGATTGTACCGCTTACCCCATCATGTTAGTTTCTCGATTACTGATAATATCGATCTGCCAAATATTAATAAAATAACAGGCAAAACCATAGTCCGCCAAATGAATTTAGCCGGAATTGGTATTAGTGGAGGTTCAGCTTGCCACAGTGGTAAACTTAGCCCTAGTCCGATTTTATTGGCGATGGGCTACAGTGAATCGGAGGCATTAGGAGGGATTCGCTTAACTCTGGGAAGAGATACGACTGAAGCGGATGTAGATTGGACAGCGATGGTACTCAAGCAGGTTTTAAAACGATTAATGCCAGAGTTAGTTGTTTGTTGTTAGTTGTTAGTTGTTTGTTGTTGGTTGTTTGTTGTTGGTTGTTGGTTGTTTGTTGTTAATGTTTTGTTGACTATTATATAGGTTATGGGTTGGATGGAAATCATAACTTTTACAATTCTCAGTCACTCCGAAAACCCGCCAGGGATTAAAATCCCTGTCTAATAGCTTAAGTCCATTGAAATGGACTAATAAGCTATAACACATATAACTTGTATAAGAGTTGTTGTAATCTGGTGGTTCGATATATTTTCTTGAAGGCAAAATCGGTTTTTGGACTAATAAATCTCATAATGGTTTA
>NZ_JAMZMM010000496.1 GCF_024178385.1 Limnofasciculus baicalensis BBK-W-15
GTAGGGGGAAACAAAAAATTTCCTCCTTGTCCTCCTTGTCCTCCTTGTCCCCTTTGTCCCCTTTGTCCTCCTTGTCCTCCTTGTCCCCTTTGTCCTATTTATAATCTTCCATCCCAGCACAAGAACAGACTAAATTGCGATCGCCAAAGGCATTATCAATTCGCCCTACTATAGGCCAAAACTTGTGTTCTCGCGTCCATGGGGCTGGATAGGCAGCCTCGGCGCGAGAATAGGGATGCTCCCATTCATCAGATAGTAAAGTTTCTGCTGTATGAGGGGCATTTTTGAGAGGGTTATTTTCCCGATTCATTTTTCCTGATTCAATTGCTTCAATTTCTTTACGAATTGCCATCATTGCTTCACAAAAACGATCTAATTCCTCTTTCGATTCACTTTCTGTCGGCTCCACCATCACTGTACCCGCGACAGGCCAAGATACAGTAGGTGCATGGAAGCCATAATCCATCAAACGCTTGGCAATATCCTCAACTTCGATAGCAGCGGATTTTTTTAGCGATCGCAAATCTAAAATACATTCATGAGCCACTAATCCCGATTTCCCTTTGTAGAGAATGGGATAATAGGATTCTAACAGACGGGCGATATAGTTAGCGTTAAGAATAGCCACTTTTGTCGCTTCTGTCAACCCCAAAGCACCCATCATCGCAATATACATCCAAGAAATAGTGAGAATGCTAGCACTTCCCCAAGGTGCAGCGGAAATGGCACCAATAGATTGGTTATTAGTTGTTGTTGGTTGTTGGTTGTTGGTTGTTGGTTGTTGACTGCTAATTAATGATACATCTGGTAGAAATGGCACTAGATGAGACATCACCCCAATTGGTCCCATTCCTGGTCCACCACCGCCGTGAGGAATGCAGAAAGTTTTGTGTAGATTTAAGTGACAAACATCTGCACCAAAATCACCTGGGCGGCAAAGTCCAACTTGGGCATTCATATTTGCCCCATCCAGATAAACTTGCCCGCCATGAGTGTGAATTATATCGCAAATCTCTTTAACTTCTTCCTCAAAAACCCCGTGAGTTGAAGGATAAGTAATCATCAAGGCAGCGAGTTCGTTACTATGTTTCTCTGCTTTATTTTTGAGATCTTTTAAGTCAATATTTCCTTCCTCATCGCAAGCAACTGCTACTACTTTTAAACCTGCCATGACTGCACTGGCGGGATTAGTACCATGGGCAGACTCAGGAATTAAGCAAATATTGCGATATACTTCACCTCGATATTCGTGATATTTACGAATGACTAATAATCCAGCATATTCACCTTGAGAACCCGCATTTGGTTGGAGAGAAATACCAGCAAATCCCGTAATTTCTGATAACCATTCCTCAAGCTGTTGGCATAAAATTTGATAGCCTTGAGTTTGGGATTTTGGGGCAAAGGGATGAATTTTACCAAATTCTGTCCAAGTCACAGGCATCATTTCTGCTGTGGCGTTTAGCTTCATGGTACAGGAACCCAAGGGAATCATGGAAGTAGTGAGGGATAAATCCTTGGATTCCAACCGATGGAGGTAGCGTAGTAATTCTGTTTCTGAGTGATAGCGGTTGAATACCGGGTTGGTTAGATAATTGCTGGTACGGGCAAACTTAGCAGCGGATGTGGCAGCGGATGGGTTATTTGTTTTTGCGGAAACTTTGTCCGTAACAAATAATATATCCGTTACATCCGTTACATCCGTTACCCCATCCGTTGCTAATTCTGCTGCTAATTCTCCTACCGTAAAATGTAATTGCTCTCCGGATGCAAAAATTTGCCAAAGGTCAATTAAATCTACTACACTAGTGGTTTCATCTAGAGAAATGCCAATGGCAGTCTCATCTAAAACTCGTAGATTAATTTTACGGGCTGCGGCAGTTTCTAGAATAGTTATTAAGGAACGATTTCCCAATTCTACCCGGAGGGTATCGAAAAAGTGTTCTGAGCCAATTTCATATCCCAAACGCTTCAATCCGGCTGCCAAAATTACCGTTAAATTATGTATTCTCTGGGCAATCCGTTTAATCCCTTCTGAACCATGATAAACAGCGTACATACTAGCAATTACAGCTAGCAATACTTGGGCGGTACAAATATTACTGGTGGCTTTATCCCGGCGGATATGTTGTTCGCGAGTTTGGAGTGCTAGACGGAGTGCGGGTTTCCCTTGAGCATCTTTGGATACTCCGACAATTCTTCCCGGTACTTGCCGTTTGTAGGCTTCTCGCGTGGCAAAATATGCCGCATGAGGTCCCCCGAATCCGAGGGGAACCCCGAAACGCTGAGTGCTTCCTACAGCAATATCTGCGCCAAATTCACCTGGAGGTGTGAGGAGGGTGAGGCTGAGGGGATCTGCGGCGACGGTGGCTAATCCGCCAACTTGATGAACTTTGGCGATAAATTCTCGGTAATCGTAAATTCTGCCGTCGGTGGCGGGATATTGGAGTAATGCGCCGAAGATTTTTGTCTCAAAGTCGAAGGTTTGATGATCGCCGATAATTATTTCTATGCCTAATGGTTTGGCACGGGTGGCTACGACTGCTATGGTTTGGGGATGGCAAGATTGGGAGATGAAAAAAGCATTTGCTTTTGTTTTGCAAATTCCATAACTCATGGTCATGGCTTCGGCGGCGGCTGTGCCTTCATCTAATAATGAGGCGTTGGCGATATCTAATCCTGTTAAGTCAATTATCATTGTCTGGAAGTTGAGTAATGCTTCCAGTCTTCCTTGGGCAATTTCGGCTTGGTATGGGGTATAGGCGGTATACCAGCCTGGGTTTTCTAAGATATTTCGTTGAATTACGGGAGGGGTAATACAGTCGTGATATCCCATGCCAATAAATGAGCGAAATACCTGATTTTTTGAGGCAATTTCCTTTAGTTTGGCAAGGGCTGCGTATTCGCTTTGGGCTGTGGGTAAGTTTAGGGGTTGTTTGAGTCTAATTGAGGCGGGAACTGCTTTGTCAATTAACTCGTCAAGGGAGGCAAATCCTAAAACTTTGAGCATTTTCTGGATATCATTGGTATTAGTACCAATGTGTCTTGCTGCAAAGGAATCGGTTGATATTAGGCTTTCTGGTAGAGACAAAGGCGGCTGAGAGTTGAGAATATTGCGATCGCTGGTGCTAGTGTTTGGGTAATCGCTAGCGCTAGTGTTTGGGTAATCGCTATTCGTATCTGGGTTAACTGTGATATCGAAATTAGACATATCAATCCGATTCGTTGAAGGTTGTTACTAGTTACCTCCTCTCATGAGAGTGTAACCTCTTCTTATAAGAAAATAGCCTGAAAACCCCGTGACTTTAGTCCTCTGATGTACGCGAAGCGCGTTCCCGAGAGCGGAGCGTTCCGAAGGAAAGGGTAAGGCATTGGCAGACTTGAGTCTGCCATGATATAATTAATCGGTCAGTACAAGACATAAAAACCTACCCCCGGACTGGAGGAAAGTTTACGCCCGATTGAGCCAGTTGTAAGACTGGGATAGCAGACCGCCTTTTTGGTAAAAGGATTGCGCACGGGAACCTGATTAATCAGGATATTAAGGCGCTTGATGTCTTAAGAATCCCCGTGTCTTTAGACCGGGGAGTGTCAAGTTGTAACAAAATCGCAACAATAGGTC
>NZ_JAMZMM010000082.1 GCF_024178385.1 Limnofasciculus baicalensis BBK-W-15
GGTTAGGGGTTAGGGGTTAGGGGTTAGAGGTTAGGGGCTAGGTGAAGACCTAAATAAAGCCAATTGTATCATTCAATGGTTAAACTAGGTACGAACTATCCTCTTGTGTTCCCCTCTATTGACTACTGATTGAAGTCCTGATACCTAGTCGCTTTAAGGAAAACGATCTAGCGAAATCGCCAATTGCGTCACCGAAGCCGATCGCAAATAGCACATCATTCCATATCACTCCTGACTCAAGCCACCCAAGACAATGCCTGAAATCCAACTCTCCCAATCCTATCAACCTTACCTCCATCTGCTACCAGTCAGTTTGAGAGCAACTGAGCCAATGTCTTTAAATCCAGATGTGATTGAAACTCCTTGCGAACCAAATGAGGTTCACTGGTTAATTGTGACAGATGATAAGGGAAGCCGTGAAATTCCCTTGGGAGGAGAGATATACTCAATGGGTAGAGAACCAAACTCTGATATCCGCATCTTTTCCATGTTTGTGTCTCGCCGTCATGCAACTTTAGTACGGCAGGATCGAGAGGATGGGAGTTACGACTACAAAATTGTAGATGGGGATCTTGACGGTAATCATAGTTCCAACGGAATATTGATTAATGGTCGCAAATACAATACCCACATCCTCAAACATAAGGACGAGATCGTCTTTGCGGGTGGTGTCAGTGCGGAATATCATCGGGTTAAGCGAGATGAACGAGATACTGAGTCAAAAGATCCCTTTGACATTACCCTGATCGATCCTCACATGATTGATGAATTTGAAGAATATTGAGATGTAAATAATGATTCATGTAATTGGTGGTGGATTAGCGGGTACAGAAGCGGCTTGGCAGATTGCTCGGGCAGGGGTAAGGGTTATTCTACATGAAATGCGACCCGTAATCATGAGTCCAGCTCATCATACTGAGGAATTGGCGGAATTAGTCTGTAGTAATTCCTTTGGCGCACAAGCTAGCGATCGCGCTTCTGGTTTACTTCATGAAGAGTTACGCCGTTTGGGTTCGATTATTATTGCCACAGCCGATAAACATGCGGTTCCCGCCGGAGGTGCATTAGCAGTAGATAGAGGGGTATTTAGTCATGAGTTAACCGAAACTCTCTCCAGTCATCCTCTGATTGAGTTGCGACGAGAGGATGTATCGCAAATTCCCACTGGAGATATTGCTTCGGGGGGAGTAGTAGTATTAACAAGTGGTCCTTTAACTAGTCCAGCTTTAGCAGAAGACTTACAACGCTTCACAGGTATGGACTACTTGAGTTTTTTCGATGCTGCGTCGCCGATTCTGGTGGGAGAATCGATTAATCGAGATATTGCTTTTATGGCCTCTCGTTATGACAAGGGGGAGGCAGCTTATCTTAATTGTCCCATGAATCGGGAAGAATATCTACATTTTTGGCAGGAACTTTGTCAAGCCCAGAAAGCGGAATTGAAGGATTTTGAGCAGGAAACGGCCAAGTTTTTTGAAGGGTGTTTGCCTATTGAAGAGATGGCACGACGGGGAGAGGATACTATGCGTTATGGTCCGCTAAAACCCGTCGGACTATCAGATCCGCGTACTAATAATATCAAAGAAGAAGAAAACCTCAGCGAAAATTTAACTCAATTATCTGATATTGAGCAAACTAAAAGCCCAAAGCGCGATCGCTCTTATGCCGTGGCGCAGTTGCGTCAGGAAGATAAGGCGGGTGAGTTGTGGAATATG
This sequence comes from Limnofasciculus baicalensis BBK-W-15, assembly GCF_024178385.1. Lineage (GTDB taxonomy): Bacteria > Cyanobacteriota > Cyanobacteriia > Cyanobacteriales > Coleofasciculaceae > Limnofasciculus > Limnofasciculus baicalensis. Next base: position 1,716 of record NZ_JAMZMM010000082.1, read on the forward strand.
GTAGGATTCCAAACCAATCTCCGTTGGGGCGAACAAAAACGGGTATTTCGGCTGATTCCAGGGTTGGAAAATGCGGAATTCGTCCGGATGGGGGTAATGCACCGCAATACATTCATTAATTCACCAGAATTGCTGTATTCTACGCTACAATTTAAAAAACGTCATACTTTACTAGCAGCAGGGCAATTGGTGGGAACAGAAAGCTATACCGCCGCAACAGCGGGGGGTTGGCTGGCGGGGACAAATGCGGCAAGGTTGGTGTTGGGATTAGAGCCAGTGAGACTACCAGGAACAACGATGATGGGGGCATTATTTGAGTTTATCAGTTCAGCATCCCCCAAGCATTTCCAACCCATGCCGCCGAATTTTGGCATTTTGCCACAGTTGGGAGTGCGGGTTAAGAGTAAGCAGGAAAGATATGGGATGTATCGCGATCGCGCTTTGGCAGATTTGGAGGCTTGGCGTGGAATTATGAAGTATGAAGTATGAATTATGAAAAGTCAGCCTTCAGTCTTTATCCTTCAACGATTCAGATCGCAAACAAGATGATCTTGAATTTGATTAATTGAGATTTTATTAAAATCCCGTTCCACTTTAGCACATTTTTCCATATAAGAAATCGGGACGACAATAGGCCAGAAAACGGTGGCGATTGCCAAGACAGCCCAACACAGATACTTTTGATCGTATGATATGTCAAGATTTTTCTGGAGTGATTTTAGCCAGGTATGCAATAATTTGCAAGCCACTAAGAGGTAAATTCCTAATAGTATCATCATGATTACTTGCCCGATGAGTTTTGTTGTCAGGAAAGGGATTTAAGAAATTTATGTAATTCCTTTACCCAATTAGTTTGAATCCCTGATGTTTTAGTTTGGGTTTAAAATTAAGGTTTACTTAATCTTCTCCAAGGTACTTCACAAAGAAGTCCCAAGTATTACTATAATCTCTGTCAGAAGATAAAGCGTTAGATTTTACCAGATTTTGAGTAAATTTTTGTAATGCTAAGTCGCGAGTGGGGAGTGGGGAGTGTCACAGCGGATGCCGTATCGGTTTTGGGGAGTGGGGAGTTCGGTACTCCGACTTGGTGTAGGTAGTTTACTACCCATTCTGGATAGGATCGATCGTTAGACAGAATTGGAGTTATACTGTATGATATGGTTGGATGTAGTGTGCTGATAAAGCCATTACAGACAAGGGCACGTAGCTCAGTGGATAGAGCATCAGGTTCCGGTCCTGAGGGTCGGGGGTTCAAATCCCTCCGTGCTCATTATATGGGGAGTAGGGAGTGGGGAGTAGGGAGTAGGGAGTAGGGAGTAGGGAAAAACCAACAACCAACAACCAACAACCAACAACCAACAACTAATAACCAAAAGACTCCATCAAAGAGCGTGCAATCCGACTCGCAGCACCAGATTCACCCATACGACGACGACCATTTTCGGCGATAAGTTGTACTCTGTCAGGATCGGTTAATAGTTTCTGTAATACCATCGGGATATCATTAGGTTGTTTTACCAGTATTAATGATGGTCCTAATAAACGGGATTGCGCTTCGGCAAAGGCAGGAGTATACTGAGGTCCATTACCGGGAATTGCGATCGCAGGTTTGCCCAATCCTACAAATTGTTCAGTAGCGGTTCCCGCCATGGCGATAGAGCAGTCAGCTTGACGCAAGCAGAAGGTATAATCATCCTGAGTTAAGACTAAAGTGGCATTTTTTCTGGTAAATGTTATAGCAGTGGGATCTTTGAGGTGAAGGTGAGGAGGAGTAACTCCTATTGACCAGCCTACCGTTTCCAGAGTTTCCCGTAAAGGATCTAAACTTAAGCTAGGTGCGATCGCAGCGAGAAATAATAAAGGTCGATCTTTGTATGTTGCCAGTAACGCAGCGACTCCCTGAATAATTAATTCCCAATTCTCGTAAGCTTCTGGTATTCTCGAACCTGGTAGGATGGTGATGATTAGCGATCGCTGCATTTCCTTCAATTCTGCATCAGGCTCATAAAATATAGGTTCCGGATGTTCTGGTGCAATACCATCCATCATCGGGTTACCCATATCGAAAGCACGAATTGACCGCTCCTTTAATATTTTAGTAGTAAGCCGATCTCTGGGAAACACAGCTTTACAGCGCTTCCGACTCATTAACCAACGTTCCCACGGCAAATAAACTGAACCAGACCAACCATCAGACTTTGGTCGATTAGGCAAACGTCCATCTTCATCTCTCAAATAATACTCCGATTTTGCCGTACCGACAAAACAGTATGGCGCAACACTCAACCAAGCAAACAATAGCGGCACAATATCCCCCACAGCCAGAATCGCACCACCTTTTTTCGCCCAGCGGCGGACAGTTTTCAGTTGAGCTAAAGTATGTTGAAGTAAACCACTTCGGACATCTCGCACTAACTGACGACTTTCCATATAAATAAAACCACCAGATGGCATCGTCCGCACTGGTCCAATAATTGGTATATCTAATTGAGTATAAGCAGTTCCTTCACCCACTAGCGGCAGTGCGACTAATTCTGGCGGATTGGGGTGGCGCTGCAATTCTTGCAAAATCCGGACTGCTATAATATCTTCTCCATGACCGTTGCTGAGGCACAGTAGCTGCATAATTGGGGATGGGGTGTGAGTTTGGGAGCTGAGAGTCTGGTTTCATAGATCATAAGCTGTTAAGCAGCTAAATTGAATAATGAAGACAGGGAGTAGGGAGTAGGGAGTGGGGAAGGATTTGAGCCAATGCTACTCTTTTGAAGAATATATAGCAGTCGCCAAGGCGCTTAGTGCATTTTTGGTCACCGAAAAACGAGCGAGAAGCCCCTGGCTTTAGACACGGGGAGGAACGCGGCAGCGACTTTAGTCGCCGTCAAAATAGTTTTAAAATACATAAGAGTACCCATCTTTTTTATGGATTCCTAAACAATATTTGTGACTAATGCCTGATATTCTTCCTGTTTTGGTGGCGATATCAAAACTACCTGTTGCACGACACGAAACACGTCCCAAATATTCCCCTACTTTCTTACCACTCAGTACAACGGCCTTAATAATATCCCCTGAATGTGTTCTATTTGTAGTGGTACGTCTTTAATTCCACAGTAAGCACATTGTCTGTTCCACTTTTCTAAAAGATACTCTCTGGCTTCATATCCTGTTAGAGTACCTTGTTGATACTCTTTACCTTGGATATCAGGATTAAGCATTAACTGCAAAGATGTTTAACAATCTGGTTTTAGAGCAAGGAACTAGCTACGCATTCCAAGGTAAGAATTTTAACTCTTGCTCTGAACGGAGTCTGTTAAGACTGAGGCTGGTCAGGTTCGGGCTTGTATCCCGCTCGTTAGAGTCGGGTAGTTTTCAAGCCCCTGGCTGTCTTCTATGGGGTTCCTGACCACAGGTGTAAGGATAATAGCGATACCAATACTATATTGCGCGATCGCGAACCAATTGAGATTAATGGTATAGTTTAAGAACCAAAAGAGTTTAAAACATCCATCGCTGCGTCAATAAATTTTCCACCCCAAATACTTGATAGTAACCCGCAGGATATAACCAGCAATAAGGCAAAACCGATATTGACTGGGTTCAAATCCATAGGCCAAGCATATGAAATAGGGATGATTATGGCAAAAGTACCTAACGCTGCCCCCCCAAGAAATCGGGAGATAGGTTTAGTCTTGGCAGGTTGTTCGATTTGCTTGTCTTCGTTAGTCATCAAGGTTACCTCAAAATCTTTAACAATAGACTATCTAAGGACTACTAATATTTATTATAGAGAATTCCTTTTGTGGTGTGGGGCTGAAGTCAGATGGCGTAGGATGCTTTATCCCTGGGCTAAGTTAACATCAGCTGAAAATATTTCTCCCCCATTCTCCATTCCCCGGAATAGTTCTCAGTAAGGAGTGTCAAAAAACTGCTAGGGAAATAAGTCACTTTTGGTTAACTTGACTGAAATCCCTTGGGGATACTCGCCTGATAAGCAGGAGTAGAGAGTACTAATAATTCTCCATTATCTCCTCCAGCAGCTAGCAATTGTCCTTGGGGTTGCCAAGCGATACAGGAAAAACCTTGAGAGACTCCGCCTAAAGTTTGTACTAATTCTTCGGCAGATTCCCACAAGCATATCCTGCCATCGGCTGAGGCTGAAGCTAAGAGAAAGGTGTTGGGTTTAAAGGCAATTGCAGTTGCGACTTCCTCATGTCCTTCTAATACTAAGCTTTCCCAAGCTAATTCTTCTTGTATTTGCTTTTCCCAGACAACAATTCCTTCTGCACTTCCTGATGCCAAGAGTGGCGCACCCAATAAAGTAGCCTTAGATGACCAAGCTAAGGCACGAATTTTACCAGGAAATCCTTGCATTAGCCAAGGATAAGGTTTCCCTAACTCAAAAACGGCCAGAGTACGGTCTATATTACCACAAGCCAGATACTTACCATTTGGTGACCAAGCAATTGTTTGACAGGCAGAAGCAACTGCTAAAATGTCAGGGTCATCATCCCAATTAACACCATGCCAAATTTTGACACCTTGATAACCGCCAATGGCTAAATTTGCCACCAAAGGATGCCAATCCATACTCAAAACTGAGGATGCCTCAAAATTCAGGTTGGCGATGATAGTATTGCTATCCCCATCCCATATTTGAACGTAACGACTAATACTAAATGCGAGATGATTGTCAGTAAAACTCCACGCTAGTCTATCTACCCAAGCTGGGCTATTATCTAATGTGGTAATTAATTCTTGAGAAGGTAATCGCCAAATTTTGACTATCCCATCTTGTCCACCAGCGGCTAATAGTTGACTATCTCTGGAAAAAGATAGACAATCTACAGATAATCCGGTGGCGGATTGTAAGGTTAACCATTTATTTTTGCCCTGCCATAATATTACTTCTCCTCCTGCTGAACTGATGGCGATAATTTTACCGTTAGGAGACCAACTAACGGCAGTGACATAATCGGAAAGTATCCCGGAATCGTATTGTTTCAGGGGCATTGATATTTTACCCTTTCTGGCTTTTTCTATCTGAATAGACACTTGCAGAAATCCTCTTTTAGTTGGGTTTTATTCAAATTACGACCAATGAATACCAGCTCATTTTTTCTGGTTTCATTAGGTTGCCAAGGGCGATCTATTTTACTATCAAAGAGCATGTGTACTCCTTGAAATACACAGCGATTGTTTTCTCCTGCAATATTTAAAATTCCTTTCATTCGGAAAATATCTTGTCCTTGCGTTCGCAATAATTCACTAATCCAATTATTGATTTTTTCGCCATCTAAAGCTCCTGATTCTACTATGGCAACTGACCCAACCGTGGCATCATGTTCGTGAGCATCTTCACTTAAAAATTCTGGGTCTATGGTTAAGGCGCGATTCAAATCAAAGGCTTGCACACCCAATAAAGCATCCATGTCTAATTCGGCATTGTAAGTGCGGTAGATTTTTGCCATCCCATTTATCCCGCGAATGCGCTTTTCTAATTCTGCGAGTTCTTCATGGGTGACTAAATCTGTTTTATTTAGTAAAATTACATCGGCGAAGGCAATTTGTTCTTGGGCTTCATCGGCATCCCAATGTTGCCAGATATGCTTGGCATCTACTACCGTTACTACTGCGTCAAGGGAGAGTTTTTCTGCCATATCTTCATCCACGAAAAAGGTTTGAATTACGGGGGCAGGATCTGCTAACCCTGTGGTTTCTATTACTAAATGGTCGAATTTATTGCGGCGCTTCATTAAGTTACCGACAATCCGAATTAAATCGCCTCGCACGGTGCAGCAGATGCAACCGTTGTTCATCTCGAAAATTTCTTCGTCGGTATTGATCGCTAATTGATTATCAATCCCTACTTCCCCGAATTCGTTGACGATAACTGCTACTTTCATTCCATGTTCATGAGTCAGTATGTGGTTGAGTAAGGTGGTTTTCCCTGACCCCAGATAACCTGTGAGGATTGTTACGGGGATTCTCTCGATTTCTGTACGGCTAGTCATATTCTCTATCACTCCTTTTTAAATAATGTCTCGTAAGAAAGACTCAATGGCTGCCACCACGGCAGCGGGGTACTCTTCGTGGACTCCCAGGGAACCAGAAACTCTTTGAATTTGTACTCCCGGTAATTTAGCTAAAACTTCCATTTCTCCTTTGGAGTTCGGTGGGGCTTCCTCACTAATAACTATCGTTAAAGGTGCGGGTAAGGGTTGAAACCAACAGAGAAAATCCTCCCGGATTCTAACGGGGTCTAGATTTCCTGTAACAAAGGCTGCGGGTGCAAATCTGGCTCCAGGTTTTTGGGTAATTTGGTATTTTTGTTGAATAAAATCTTTAGTTAAGCTTGCAGGATTATGGTAAACGTGGCGGCGATACATAAATTTGAGGAAAGCTGGGGCGGTGTTTAACTTGTAAAGCAGTTGTCCCAATAGAGGGGATCTCACTACATCTCTTACCATACCAGAAAACTTTTGAGATACTCCCATGGCTGACAAAGGTCCGCGCCAGGTGGGTGCGACTAAGATAATCTTAGCAAAAACACCGGGTTGGGAAACTGCAAGCTGCATCGCGTAACCCGCAGCATGACCTGCTGCTATAATTGTCACTGGTGTATTAAAGACCGATTTCACAAAATCTTGCAGAAATTGATGATAGATTTCCGGTCGATAATCTAATGCTAAACGATCTGATTCTCCAAAACCAATCCAATCTAAAGTTGTTACTTGAAACTGCGGTGCTAGTAATTCGGCAATTCCCTTCATTTCACTGCGAGTGGAAACGGTACTGAAAGCGGGTAGAAGCAAAACTGGCTTACCTTCTCCTCCTGTTTCATAAACTGCGTTGACTGGTTGATTTTGCCACTTCCAGACAAATTTATTGACTGTATAACTAGTGGTATTATAGAGTTGTTCTGTTCCAGATTCAGGTGAATTTTGTTTCGTTAATTGAGTCATAATCAAAGTTTCCTTTTTTGAGGGTAATTTAGTATTTTATAATTCACCCCAAGGTAGGAGCAGGTTGAGACAGCTTAAAACGGTGCATCAGTTGGGGGTGTGTTGGGTTACGCGAAAGCTCAACCCAACCTGCATTTATTAGATAGTTTTAGCCTTGACACGCCATTATATCCGTAAGTATTGTCAAACTAAACACCGATTTAACTCTTCTCGTATTTGGCAATCGTCCAAGTTACGTCCGATTAATACTAATTGATTTTTAGGAGGAGTCAACCAGGGTTCGATGTTGAGATTGTAGCGGGGACCGCTGAGTTGAAAAATATGACGGGAGTCACTTTCACTAAACCAAAGAATGCCTTTGGCACGAAAGACATTATTGGGCATTTTTTCGCTCAGAAATCGTTGAAATTTGTTCACATCAAAAGGGCGATCGCTTTGAAAAGAGATCGAGATAAAACCATCATTTTCTAAGTGGTGAGAATGATATTTATGGTGGTGATGTTCGTGATGATGCTCTTCATGGTGGTGATGTTCGTGATGATGATGTTCTTTTGTTTCTGCTTCAGATGTAATTTGAGTGTAAGCATCTATTTGGGTCAAACCTACATCCAGAATTAAGGGTAAAGGTACTTTCCCGTACTGAGATTGTATAATTCTAGATCCCACTTTAATTGTCTGAATGTATCCTTCTAATTCTGCGATCTTTTCCGGATTAACCAAGTCAGTTTTATTGAGAATAACAATATCAGAAAAAGCTACTTGTTTTAAGGCGGCTTCACTGTCAAAATGGTCTGGTGTAAATGTCTCGGTATCTACAACAGCTAGTACAGAATCCAGGCTAATTAAATCTCGCAACTCCGTCCCCACCAATGTTAAAACAATTGGCAATGGATCTGCTACCCCGGTAGTTTCAATCACCATGTAATCAACGGGATCTTCTTTTTCTAAAACTCGGTAAATTGCATCCACTAATCCATCATTAATCGTACAGCAGATGCAGCCATTACTCAGTTCCACCATATCTTCATCCAGAGAAACCAATAGTTGGCTATCTATATTAATATCGCCAAACTCATTGACCAAAACTGCCACTTTTAAGTCTTCGCGGTTGTTCAGGATGTGGTTGAGTAGGGTGGTTTTGCCACTACCGAGAAATCCTGTAATAATTGTCACGGGCATTCCCCGTTTAGGAATATCGATTATGTCATTCTTTTCAGTTTTTGTTGGGGTAGCTGTAGCAATCATGGTTGGTTTTTCCTAGATTTTATAAGTTAACATTGACTGAAAATAGTTGGGATGATGTCAGAGTTACATCTGTGAAGAAGGAATTGTTGTGGTTGGGTTTCGTACCTCAACTCAACCTACTTGCGTTGGGTTTCGTATCTCAACCCAACCTAAAAAGTAAAGAGGGCGAGTCGATGAGAGTTGTTTGTGACACTGATACATTCTTCTGGCGAGGATCTCCTACTTCAGATACTCCCTAGCCCCTACTGAAAGGGTGTATATTTTCCACCCAATCCTTCGACAATGGTGCGGGTATTTGCTTTGAGTATTCCTTGATAAGTCTCCCCTTCTGTCCCTTTATCTCCCAATCCATCGGCGTATAATTCTCTATCTGAAACTTTAACTTTTGCCTCTTTAGCCACGGCTTCAATCAGTTTGGGATTAACTGTAGTTTCAGCAAAAATAGTGGGAACATTGGCTTGTTTAATTGCTTTAACTAATTCCGTCACTCTGCCTGCTGTGGGTTTAGTTTCCGTACTCAGTCCACTTAAAGCACCTTCCAATTCAAGACTATATGCTTTGACATAATAACCGAGGGCATCGTGAGTTGTGATTAACTTCCTTTGTCCGGGAGGAATTGTGGCAATTGTGGATTTAATCCAACTATCAACTTTTGTTAGTTCATCGGTTATTTTTTTTGTATTAGTATCATACAATGTGGCACTATCCGGTACTAGTTTTTCTAGGGAGTCGGAGATAGTTTCCACCATTTTAATTCCATTTTGAGCATTGTGCCAAACATGGGGATCTGGTGCTGTTTCAGCCTCGGCGTGGTTTTTTCCCTCTCCCTTTTTATCTTCGTGCCCTTCCCCTTTATCTTCGTGTCCTTCTTCTTCTCCATGTTCGTGCGCTTCTCCCATAATTGGTTTGGGAACCGCTACTTCATGTACAGCAATTTTCGGCACAGGGTTACTGGCTGCTTTCACTAATTTAATTAAACTAGAATCAAAGTCATATCCTCCATATAAAATAAGTTTGGCATTTTCGATCGCTTTTCGATCTTCTGGTTTAGGCTGATAAACATGAGGATCTTCCCCGGGATTAACTAAACACTTTAGGTCAATTGTATCTTGTGCAATTTGCTTGGTTAAGTCGCACAAAACGCTGGTAGTAGCCACAACTAGGGGGCGATTCCCACTCGCGGTTGCTTCCGAATTAGCAGGAGATGAATTTGTCACTGTGGTTGGCGGTGGGGTATTGCAGCCACATAATCCCATCACTAGGGCAAAACTCGCTAGGTGTCTGAATTTTAAGTTTTGTAACATTAAGCTGACTACTGAATTACAATAATGATAATCGTTATCATAACACATAGATGCTGGAAATTTCTCACCTATTTCGTCAGGAGGCGCAGGCTTTTTGCCTGAAACCCAATTAGTACTATCAATTATCTGGATTCCATAGCTTGGCTGGTGCGTTAGCTTGCACATAACGCACCCAGGGGATAGACTCCCTAACCCAACCAGAAATATTCTTCAAGTACCGAAGGGAGTCAGTTTACGACTGGCGTTACTAAATATTAAGTTCGCTCGACAATACTGGACATAACGCTATATTATTGTAGTAGTTCAATAAAGTGCAATGTCCGATAAGTATGTCACACCAGCCGAGGCTGCTAGAACTCTTGGGGTTAATGAACGAACTCTCCGACGTTGGGAAGAAGCGGGTCAAATCCAGGCGTTCCGTACTCCGGGAGGTAAAAGACGTTACGACATCACAAGGTTTACAACTAAGTCTTCCCGACTTACTGTCATCTACGCCAGAGTCTCAAGTCCCAAACAAAGAGAAGATTTACAACGTCAATGTGACTATCTCCAATCTCAATACGTTACAGCAGAAGTTATCGCAGAAATTGGAGGAGGTCTTAACTACAAAAGAAAGAAGTTTCTTGCCCTATTGGAACGAGTTATGTCAGGAGATATCGAGCGTATTGTTATCGCATATAAAGACAGACTCGCTAGATTTGGCTTCGACTTCTTCGCTTGGCTGTGTTCCCAACACTCTTGCGAAATCGTGGTTCTCAACCAAGTTGAGCTATCTCCCCATGAAGAAATGGTTGAGGACATCCTTGCAATCCTCCATTATTTCTCAGCCAGATTGTACGGATTACAAAAATACAAATCTCTTATCGCTAAAGATCAGGATTTACCCAGAAGAGAAACTCCATCAAATCTGGAAAAAATGGTTAGCAGCGACTAAGTATTGCTTTAATCAAAGTATTGCCTATTTGAGAAAACATGGAAAAATATCTAAATATGATTTGAGGAAATTAATACTTAACAATGCTCCGGATTGGGTTAAAGAATGTCCTTACAATCCAAAAGGTGAAGCGGTTTTAGATGCTCATAAAGCTTTTCTTGACAGCCTCAAATCTGGAACTAAACAGGAGGTAGCAGGTAAGTTTAAAAGTTGGAGAGATGCCAAGCGTGCAATTAAGTTTCAACCTGAAAACTATTCAAATGGTACTTGGTATCCGACTGAGGTAAAAGGTTTAGAGTTTAAAGCTTCTGAGCCATTACCAACTGCGGATATTCCGTATGAAATTAAGCAAAAAGATAAATCATTTAAAACTGCTTTTCGTGTCTTATCATGGGATACCTCAACTCAATTAGTTTATGATAAAAAGCGCTGGTTTGCTGTATTCCCTGTTGAGTTTATACCTCAAAGATCAGACAAACAAACCATGATAGCGCTTGACCCAGGAGTAAGGTCATTCCTGACTGGATTTGACGGGGAGAAGTTTATTGATATTGGGAATAGAGACATTACCAAAATATACAGGTTATGTCGCTTTACCGATAAATTAATATCTCTCAAAACTAAATTAGTCGGACGTAAAAATAAACATCAGCGTCAAAAGGTACAAGCTAAGATTGATAGTTTATTTATTCGGGTTCGGCACCTAATTGATGAATGTCACAAAAAAGTAGCTAAATGGTTAACGACGGAGTACAGAGTTATCTTTCTTCCGACTTTTGAGACTTCCCAAATGGTAGCCAAAACAGGTCATAAAAAAAGAAAGATTAATTCTAAAACCGTTCGTCAGATGTTGTGTTGGGCGCATTTCAGGTTTAAAGAAACATTAAAATTTCAAGCCTTTAAACGTGGGTGTACTCTATTAGATGTAACAGAGGAATACACTTCCAAGACTTGCACCAAATGCGGTAACGTACACGCTAAACTAGGTAGTTCTAAGAAGTTTAAATGTCCTAAATGTGGACATAAACTTCCTAGAGATTGGAATGGCGCTTTAGGGATTTTCCTTAAGGCATTGCGAGATATTGCCGGATTAGATACACAGGTATCTACTACGCTATGTCCGGAAAACTAGGGAGTTGACCGGGCTTGAAGTATCTGCAACATCAAAGCAACTTCTTTGGCAAAGTAGGTCAAAATTAAATCAGCCCCCGCCCGTTTAATACTTGTCAGCGTCTCCAAAATCACTTTCTTTTCGTCAATCCAGCCTCGCTCGCCAGCAGCCTTAATCATGGCATACTCCCCGCTGACATTGTAGGCAGCGATCGGTACATTTACATGGTGCTTGAGGCGGCAAATAATATCCAGATAAGCCAGGGCAGGTTTCACCATGACAATATCCGCCCCTTCTGCGATGTCGAGGGCTACTTCTTTAATTGCTTCTGTGGCATTAGCCGCATCCATTTGATATGTCTTCTTGTCGCCAAACTTCGGTGCTGAATCTAGGGCATCTCGAAAAGGTCCGTAGTAGGCAGAAGCATACTTAGCAGAATAGGCGAGAATCCCCACATCAATCCAGCCTGCTGCATCTAGGGCTTGGCGAATCGCACCGATGCGCCCATCCATCATGTCTGAAGGGGCAACAAAATCAGCGCCAGCTTCTGCCTGTATTAAAGCTTGTTTGACTAGGACGGCAACAGTTTCGTCATTGAGAATTTTACCATCTCGGACAATCCCGTCATGTCCTTCGCTGCTATAAGGATCGAGTGCGACATCAGTAATGACCACTAGATCAGGAACTGCTTGTTTGATGGCACGAACCGCACGGGGAATTAAGCCATTGGGATGATAACTTTCGGTTCCAGCATTATCTTTCTGATGATAGGGGATTAAGGGAAAAAGCGCGATCGCTCCCAGCCCCAAATTATCCGCTTCCTCCACTTCCTTAAGCAGCAAATCCAGCGTGTAACGGTAACAACCCGGCATTGATGCCACTTCTTCTTGCTTTCCTTCCCCTTCCATCACAAATAGCGGATAAATCAAATCCTCCACTCGCAGGTTGGTTTCTCGCACCATCCGGCGCAAGGTTTCTGTACGGCGCAGGCGGCGGGGACGATTAGTCAGTGTTAACTTCTGTGCTGCTGAATTGGGTTTTTCTGATTCAGTAGCTACTTGAGGTGCTAATTCGGTAGACGACATAGGTATTATGGGAATGATAATCGTTCTCATTATACTAGACCACGAGTCTCAAAAGATGCCCAACTGCTTGAAGAAGTCAGGGATTTGAGGTTGAAAAGATGCTTAACTGCTTCAAGAAGTCGGGGATTTGAGTTTAAATCCCTTAAACACACCATATGTCACGGTTCTAAATTCAACCTGATTAGTATAGAAATTGTAAAGAGTATATGTTGCCTTTCCAGGAACACCTCCCACATTACCAACACCAATAACTTGACGAGGTTTAACAACATTTGATTGAGGAGAATTAGAACTATCCAATGTAACAACAGTTGAAGTAACAGATCCCTCCTCTATTTCATATTGAAATGTCAATCCGGATCTCCCACAAAATAGATTATTAGCATCCATCCGCATCAATCGATCTAACATTTCAATTGCAGGAGTATCAGGAGTAAGTTCATCGCTGACACTCACACTACTCCCGTGAATCAGTAAACAATCCAATTCAAATAAACCAAAATTAAGAGAACGAATCCATTCCAAATAGGATTTACCCACAGCATCCCACAGAGTTTTTACCATCGCATTACCATAGCGATTTATCAACTCCGTTGGTTCACCAGTCCTTCCCAATCCATATAAAATGAGAAGTTGTTCTTCCCACCAACCTTGACAAACTTGAGGCACAGGTTCATTTTTGCGGGGCGATTGCAGCCGTTGAATTACTTTTTCACTTTCTGGATTGGGGGCAATAACATCTCCTAAGATATAAAGTGCCTCAATTGGCTGACGCTGCCTTTTTAAATCTTGTAAAACTGCTTCATAAGCAGCTAAATTACCCTCAATTCCGCTCATAATTGCCCATTGTGTCATGGCTATACTCTTCCTCCTTGCTCTAGAACAGGCATCTTGCCTGTTCTAAGTTTCGATATTATAGAGATTATTGAATGGCTGAAACACACCGAGAATTCCCTTCTCTTCTTTGCGCCCTTTGCGCTCTTTTTGAAAAAAAATACTGACACCCAACAAATAAACCCCAAAAAATATCTTCTCATCTTTCACATACATGAGTGGGATCGTCAGCACTTTCCGCAAACTCTAAACCCCGTGCTAAACGCCATGCAAAAATAGGCGGTAAACCTTTATCAATAATTGCCGCACAGGTTTTTTTATAATCATATTCTACTTCCTCTAGGGTTATGAGATCGGTATCTCGATCGTATAGCACATAGGTAGCATTTGGTCTACCATGACGTGGTTCACCTACGGAACCTGCATTAACAATTCGCTTCAGGGGAGCCATAAAACTAATATTTTGCACTTCTGAATTGTTAGAAACTTTAACACGAATCTGCAATTGTCCACGATCTAGCGATCGCACATAAGGTACATGAGTATGTCCGCAAAACAATATATCAGCACCTGTTGTCATAACCCTTTCCATCGCCACAAAACTATCAATTTCTGGCATTAAATACTCATGCTGACTATGAGGACTACCATGAACAAAGCAGAGATTATCCTCACGCAAAGTCATCGGTAATTGAGCTAAATAATCTCGCACTTCTGGATGAATCTCGCGATTTGTCCATTCATGTGCAAGTTGCCCTCGTTTCTCTGCAAGTACAGATGGATAGCTGCATTCACAGGCATTCAAACCTTCTACAATATCCTCATCCCAACAACCTTGACAGGTGGGAATATCAAGAGAACGGATCATTTCTACAACTGCATTTGGGTGAGGTCCATAACCAACTAAATCGCCTAAGCAGTAAATTTTGTCGGCGTTTTTATCTTCAATATCTGATAAGACGGCATTCAATGCTTCATAGTTTCCATGAATGCAAGATATTACGGCAATTTTCATGATTCATCTTCCTCCTCTTGTGCTAATGACTCTTTGATTTGTTCTTGATAGTAGGCAATCTCTGTATCATTTAAGCAGCTATTTTCTAGGGTTTGGGCGATTGCTGGTTCGTCCAATTTTTCACCGACTACTTCAATACCACTAAAGCGATTAGGTCTACCATTTAGCCAGACAGGTAAATTAAGTTCAATGTATTTACTATCAGGAAGTCCGGGAACGAAATCGAAATAAAATGCTCGTCCATCTGCAAGATCGAAGATTCCTTTCGCTCGATGGACATTGCCATAGGCACCATTTGTAAGTTCATACCAGAAAGTATTCAAACTAGCTGGATCGAGAATTTGTCCGGTTATAGCACAACGCCAAAGCTGGGATTGTGTCAGAGTTAGATTCGTGGGAGTGCCAACCACAATAACTTCTGCCCAATCGTGCCATTCAGTTTGCCTGGTTCCCGGTGGTAATACCGCAACTCTTTGACAATTATTAATCTCAATTGGTAAAACCAAGGATTTCAAATCTATATGGAATCCCAATTCAATATAAACAGAGTAATTAGCAGTAGAGGAGGATAGGAAGGTGGTAATTTCCCGCTCTGATAGCACAGTTAGTTGGGGAATTTCGCCTGCCAAATAAGTGGCATCAATTGGCGTTGTCCCCGCTCCCAGATTCAGGTATAGAGTTGGTTGAGCAACACTATTTAAGTTTTCCCGTATCCAGGTTGTTTTGCCAGCACCAGAGGAACCTACCACCAGAGTAATGAGTGAGGATGACATTAATGTTTTTAGCAGTCTTTAAATTCAGGAGTTTGGTTCAAAATTTGAGTGCGAATTGAGGTAAATTCCTGGTAAGCAGCCGAATCTATGGCATCTGGCTGAAATGCTGCGAGATTATGGCAATTCTGAAATGCTAGTTTCACTTTAAAGTGATTTTCTACTGCACGTCGAATCGCATCGCCACCTACCATCCGTAACAATTGTCCTCTTTCTGTTTCGCTGGGGGGTGCGACAGCATAATTTGCCCACTCCATCCCTTCCTGATGAATCCTGTAGGATAGCTTATCGACGATTTGCCACGCATAGGGGAGGGATTCTCGAATGGTTTCGGCAAAGGCTTTCTCATCTACAGCACCAGCTTCGGCTTGTTGAATTAGCTCTGTACTTACATTTAGGGACATTGGTTTCTCTTCCTCGTAAATTAGCAACCTGAATGGTATGGGAGTTAAGCCAACTCTGTCAGTTGACTCTATAGGTGGGTTGGATCGCTCACCCTACATACTGGATTTGGTATCCTCAGACCATGATACAATAAAAATGATAATCATTCTTATTCAGTTGCGATCGCTTGGCTCCAGGAGTGGTATCATCAGTTTGCGGCGCTGGAAATTCCCCATCTGAAATCTCCGGCGGTTCATCAACCAGATTCCAATCCCTATCCCCTGGATAACTCAGCAAAAGCACGCCCCCAGGAACTTTTTCCACCTTATGATTTGCCAGGAACGGAACTTTTTATGGAGATGGAAACTGTATTAGTGGTGCGTTGCGCCTTCGCGACAACGCACCCTACAGATAGAATCTTTGCGCTCTTTGCGCCTTACTTTGCGCTCTTTGCGTTAAAAAAAGCCTTCCATCCAACTGAAAAAGCCGATTACTCTTCTTTTTCCTCGTCTTCTTCACTATCCTTGTATTCTTGCAGTAATTGCCTAACTCGTTTCTGAATCGCCAGATGTCTTTCCACACCTTCATAAGCATAGCGGTTGTAGCCATTGCGATTAATTAAAGTTTCTAAATTATCAATTCTTTCCTTAGTATCGGGGTGAGTGGATAGCCAAGCGAATACAGGGCGCTCTTTTTCTTCCTCACCGAGGGTAATCATCATGTTATGTAAGCCATCGGCTGCATAGCCACCGCCTACTAGAATTTTAGTCCCCAAATCGTCTGCTTGACGTTCCATATCTCGACTATAATTGAGAACGATTAAATTGGCTGCCGTACCGCCAAAGGGAATATATTGAGTAACATTAGCAATTAAGTTTCCCTCTGTCACTAGTTGAAAGCCATGAGATAAAACGGCATGGGATAATTCGTGCCCGAGTAAACCAGCTAACTCTGCTTCAGATTTGGTTTTGAGAATTGCCCCGGCATTGACAAATACCTTTCCACCTGGTAAAGCAAAGGCATTAATTTCCTCATCCATTACCACATAAAATTGATACTCGAATTCCTTACGCCCAGCAACGGCGGCTAATTTATTTCCTACTTCCCGCACGTAGGCTAAAACCTCTTCATCTTCTAACATAGGTAATTGCTTTTGCACTCTTTCGGAGAGTTTTTCGCCTACGGCTGATTCTCCTCGCAATAGCAAGACAGTAGTATCGATAGCGGAAATAGGGCCAAAGATATTCCCTGTAAAGATATAGCCTAACGCACCAGTAATGACATTTGCGATCGCATTTCCTCTCATTTCACTCCGCAAATGAGACTTATATTTTTCCAAATACTCATCTGCCATTGTCTCAAATTCGGCAGCTTGAGGGTGTGTGGGGTTAAGTAGGGCAAATTGACGTGCGGCAAGGGATGCTTCTAACCATTTTTCGGTATCATTAAGTGCGGTAATTTTAGTTTTGATTAAATCTGGTTCGTTGGGATATAATGCAGTGGCTTTTTCTAGTACTTGTAATGATTCTTCCTCTTGTCCATAATTTTTGAGAGCTTGGGCATATTGTACTTGAGCGGGAATAAATTCCGGCTGTTGTTGGACTAAAAATTTTAGGGGGATTAAAGTTTTAGTTTCCAGATTTTGCTGTAATCCTGATTGTGCTTGTCGCCAATATACTGCTCCAGCGGGAGATAATTGGGTAGGATCGTAAATAGCAGAGGGTTGTGTTTGGTTTTCTGTGGATTCAACGAATGGTGCTTTAGCTTCGCGATATAGTTTTTGGGCAGCGGCAATATCTCCAGTTTTATAGAGTCTATCAGCTTCAATTAGTTTCTCCTGTCTGGCTAATTCTTCAGGAGTGAGTTGTGGTTGGGTATCGGTTGATGTTTCGTTATTAGTTTCTGGAGGAGTTTCAGTGTTTTGATTAGGTTGAGTTTCTGAGTCTGGGGCATTGGGAGTAGTAGGGGTTTCCCCGTTTTCAGTTTTATTAGTTTCTGGTGGGGGAGGCGAAGCTGAGGTATCGGGAATTATAATAGTTTTTGGTGTTTCAGAAGTAGGCTCTGAGGTGAGATTAGATTTCTGGTTACTATTGGGAATTACAATAGTTGTGGGAGACTCAGTTAACAATTGCTCATTAAACTC
>NZ_JAMZMM010000497.1 GCF_024178385.1 Limnofasciculus baicalensis BBK-W-15
GCCTTCATCCTTCATCAGGTAACTTAAACTGCAATCATCTGAGAATTAGTGGCACAATAACTTTCGTGAGCTTGAAGACTGGGTGAGGTGTGGGCATTAGTGCAAAATTTATGGAAACGATTGTCAATCTGCTTGAATTTAGGAGTATTTTATTGTGAGACTGGTGATTCTGGGAGGTCCGGGGGCAGGGAAGGGAACGCAGGCTCGACGGTTGTGTCACCAGCTAGGTATCTCTGAGATTTCTACTGGTGACGTATTACGACGTGCGATCGCCAAGCAAACTGAGTTAGGTTTTCAAGCACAGCATTATGTTGAGAAGGGTGAACTCGTTCCTGACCCAATTTTGATAGAATTTATGCGTCAGCGTCTTTTACAACCTGATACTGCTCACGGTTGGTTGTTGGAAGGCTATCCTCGTACTGCTTTCCAAGCTGAGGAGTTGGATTTTTTATTAGAAGAGTTGGAGCAGCGTCTAGACTGGGCAATTTATTTAGAGGTGTCGGAATCAGTAATGATGAATCGCTCTGTTTTGCGATCGCAAAGCTTGCAAATTGCGCTATCCCATTCTTCAGATGGGAGTCATCAAGATATAGTCTCGAAAGGAAATTTGCGCCTAGACGATAGCCCAGAAATTGTAGAGCGCCGGATTGAACTATTTTACGAGCGGACTATTCCTATCCTGGAATATTACGGATATCGTCAACGACTTTTAACTATCAAAGGGGATCAATCAGCAGAAAAGGTAGAGGAAGATCTTTTAAGATTGCTAATGGCAGCTAAATAACCAACTGTAACAGGCAAGATGCCTGTTCTACAACAATTACCTTGAGCTAATTGCCCACAACTAACAACTAACAACTAACAAAAAAAATTATGGCTTGGCAACGTCCTGATAGCAGACAATTTAACGAGCTTCGTCCAATCTCTTTTGTGCGAGAATTTACTAAATTTGCTCCAGGTTCAGTTTTAACAAAATGTGGTGATACTCAGGTGCTTTGTACTGTCACAATTCAGCCGGGAGTGCCCAAATTTTTAGAGGGTACTGGCAAGGGTTGGTTGACTGCTGAATACAGAATGTTACCAGGAGCAACAGTCCAAAGGCAACCGCGAGAATTGATGAAATTATCAGGTCGAACTCAGGAAATTCAACGTTTGATTGGACGGAGTTTAAGGGCATCTTTGGATTTCAAAGCTTTAGGAGAATACACGATAACCGTTGATGCGGATGTACTTCAAGCTGATGCGGGGACACGCACAGCTTCGATTACAGGGGGATATGTTGCTCTTGCTGATGCTTTAAATAATATGGTAAAAATGGGTAAGTTAGAGAAATCGCCTTTATGTCACCAAATTGCTGCTATTTCCGTGGGAGTGATTGAGGGTGAGCCGTTTTTAGATTTGAATTATATAGAAGATGTGGCGGCTGAGGTGGATTTTAATATTGTGATGAATGAGGAGTTGAATATTATTGAAGTTCAGGGTACGGCTGAGGAGAGAAGCTTTAGTCGCCATCAGCTTAATCGAATTCTGGATTTAGGGGAAAAAGGGATTCAGGAGTTGTTAGCTGCTCAAGTTAAATAGTTTTGAGTTTTACAGGAGATTATAGGTTGATGAAGTACATCCCAGAAACTTGGTTTCTTCGAGAAACCGGGTTTCTATGTACCCCATAAACTCCCATACATTAATAACCAACAACTACCATTGAGGAAAGCTGTCATCACAGCAGTAATAATTACTCCTTTCATGAATTCCCCGTATTGGAGTTGTCTAGATACCAATACTAGGGGAATAATATAGGTAAATTGAAAAATGCCAATCCACCAAAAAGCAAAGAATGTAATTTGATCGATTATAGGTTTAGGTTGAGTTGATGGTGATTCCGAAAAATTCAATGCTTTCCCATACCGAGCGCTAAGATAAAATACAAGTAGATGAAGCGCGATCGCACTCACAACGCCTAAAACTAAACCCGCATCTTTATTCCTTCCTACCATTTCCCCTTTTACCTGACATTCTTCAAACTATCCAATTTCTTGACAAACAAATCGCTAAAAATACTCATCACAGTCCGATTCCGCACCTTGATATTAACACTGACAGACATGCCAGATTGCAGTGCCACTTCTCCCAATTGCCCATTATTCACAGAAATTGACTGCTTTTCAATTTTTATTTCAGCCGGAAAACGATAAAACTGGTAAATTTGATCTGGCGGTAAAGCATCGGAACCAATTCGCACTAATTTACCTTTGATATCGCCAAATTCACTATAAGGAAAAGAATCAACCCTCACATCGACATCCATCCCTGGCTTCAAAAAACCAATATCGCGGTTAGTGATAAAAACCTTAGCAATTAATCCCTCATCTGGGACAATTTTGAGAATAGGTTCGCTAGTATTTGCCACAAAACCAGTTCCTTTAGCCTTGAGATCGAATACTGTCCCGCTAACGGGTGAAACCAAATCCTGGTACTTTAAAGTTAACTTAGCTTGACTAATTTGACTATCAATTTCTCTAATTTTTTTCTTATTCTCAACAATAATCTTAGTGATTTGGCTATTAATTTCAGAAATTCTTTGTTCGTTACCAGACATTTTAGCCTGGACATCGGTGTCAGATAAAGAAATGGTATTTTGTAACTTTTCTCTAGCTTGCTCAATTGCTAATGTTAGACGTTGTTCTTCTTGAGTGAAACGGATTACATCAGCTTGACTGCTGGTAACTTCCTGCTTCTGTTTCAGAAATTGAAGGCGAGCAAACCCTCCTTCTTGTACTAAAGGTTCTATGTTCCTGACAATTTCTTGGTTAACTGATAGGATATTTCTAGCATTAGCTAACTGTACTGTAGTCTGACTAAGTTGCTTGCTTAGTTGTTCGACTTCCAACTGAGCAGTCGCAACGCGAGATCTACGCTCTGCTACGATTGATTGCAAGCGAAGCTGTTGTTCGGGATTTAATCCTACACCACTGATATCTCCCTCTAATTGCGCTTGATATAGTCGATTTTCTGCGATTAAAGAGGCACGATTTTCTGTTAGTGAGATAATTTCTGGCGGTACTCGTAACTGAATTTGTCCAACTAATCGAGGATTAGCACCATTGAGCTGATTGGTGTAGAATTGATTTTCTTGGAGGAGAGATTCCCTAATTTTTTGGAGTGACTGAAATTGAGCTTCAGCAGCAGTTTGGTCAAATGTCAAGAGGCGATCGCCTGCTTCCACATGCTCTCCTTCTTTTACGTCAATTGTTTTGACTACTCCAGCAACGGGAGCTTGTACTTCCTTCACCGCGCCTTGGGGTTCTAATTTCCCTTGTGCTGGAATTGCTTCCTCAATTTTTGCCACACAAGCCCAAATAATAGTGACAGTCGTTACCCCGACAATCGCCCAAACAATAGCTCGTGAAAAAACAGGAGATTGTTGCAGAATTACCGATTGATCGAAGTCATCTGCTTTACCAAGGGATCGATTCGATCTTCTTCCATTTCCGTTATTATTATTCCCTGAATCATTAACCAAATTTCGATTATTATTTCGTACTGCGCCAGATGAGTTGGGTTGAGAGCCATTAGGGTTATTCATAGTTAATAGTTAATAGGGAGTAGGGAGTAGGGA
>NZ_JAMZMM010000498.1 GCF_024178385.1 Limnofasciculus baicalensis BBK-W-15
CCCCTGGTCTTTGTCCCCCTTGTCCTCCTTGTCCCACTTGTCCCTACTCCCGTTCGGCTGACGCTCACGGCGGAAGCCCACTCCCTACTCCCTACTCCCTACTCCCTACTCCCTACTCCCTCTTATCCCATACCTGGCAGATTTAATCCACTTGTGAGAGCTTCCATACGTTCTCTCATAGTAGTGGTGGATTTTTGATAAGCATCTTTCATTGCTTCGGCTACAGTTTCTGAAAGTGCTTCTGCTCCCTGTGACATAGCATCTGGTGAGATTTCTACTTGTAGGGGTTCTTGGTTGCCGCTCATGACAACCTTGACGGTACCATCAGTGGATGTCCCCTCAATTTTCATTTGCTCCAATTCTTCTTGGAGCAGTTTGGCTCCTTGTTGTACTTCTTGGGCTTTTCTGAAGGCATCGGCTAGTTCTCTCATTTTACCTAAACCGAAACCAAATCCTTGTCCTGCTTCTTTGGGCATAACTGATTGAATTAATTTGAGTTGGACGGGCGTATACTTACTAAGTCTTAATCTTATTACTGCGAGGGGGATTTGATGTCCCCCTTTTTTGCCACCTATCCATCCCACGCTTATCTGAAAGGAAGAATCTTCCTCTGGGGTCCAGAAAGCTAAACCGACTGAAACTCCCCTAAGATTCTGACTTCAGGCTCCAAACAAACTGACCAATGCCGTTCGACTTGCTGCTGAACGTAATGAATCAGTTGGAATATATCACTAGCTTTAGCACCGCCGCAGTTGAGAATAAAATTAGCATGGCGTTCAGCAACTTGAGCGCCACCGATTTGATATCCTTTGAGACCGAGTTGTTCGATCAGCCAACCTGCTGCTTGGGGTTCCGGATTGCGGAAGACACTGCCACAGCTTGGTAAGTGGTAGGGCTGCGCTCTATGCCGTTGCTTCAAATGTTGGGATGTGGTAGCCCGTACTTTTTTGGGATCGGCACCAGGTTTTAACTGGAATGTTGCTTGAGTAACTAAGCGCGAGCCTCGTTGTAGGATCGAGGTGCGATAGCCAAAGCATAACTCTGAGGGAGTAAGTCGTTCTAGGGTTCCCATCGGTGAGATTGCTTGAATTTCCTTGAGTATGTCAGCGGTGCAGATTTTGTGGGCACCGGCATTCATCACTACAGCACCTCCCACAGTGCCAGGAATACCCACAGCCCATTCTAGTCCTTCCCAGCCTCGTTCGGCTGCCAGCCATGCCAGACGGGCAATGGATTCACCAGAGCCAGCGGTGACAAGTCCGGTATCGGGATCGAAGTAGGTATTGCGCAGATGGCGAGTGCCGATGAGTAAACCGGGCAAACCGCGATCGCTGACTAGGAGATTCGAGCCTGCGCCTAATAGGGTTAGGGGTAATCCTTCCTCATTCGCCCATGCCAAGCTAGCTAGCAGCTCTTCTAAATGGCGTGGAGCGACGTACCATTCGGCTGGACCTCCAACTCTAAATGAGGTGAGGCTAGCCATGGGAACTTGAGAGCGAATTGGGCAATCAGTCCCTGGTAGGTACAGTGGAGTTTGGTGAATCGTAGTTTGGCGGATTGGTGTACTTGTCACGCGGAGGGAATCACAGGAAAGGGTCATATTAATAACACGTCAAAATAATGCCAATTTGTTTTGGGCAGTTGAAATTCGAGCCAAGCTATCTTTCTGGTTTGATTTCCATCGGGATTGGGGATTGGAGTTGGAATCGATGAGGAATTTGGCAGTTTTTGTGTCTCCTTTTATTCCTCATTGCCTCCTCCCTACTTCCTCGAAGGAAATCAGGATGCCTGACTCAATTTCAGCGATCGATCGTTTCGATCTATTTGGTAGAAGTCCATCACCTGGGGAATCATCTGATTTAGATTACCTGCTCCTAGGAATATGGCGAGATCTCCAGGTTGGAGGATTTCGGTTAGACGCTTTACTACTGAGTCTAATGTTGGTTGGTAATACACCCTTTTGTGATGAGCAGAAATCGTATCTCGTAATTGCTCGCCAGTAATTTGCCCCAAGTTGGGTTCGCCAGCACTGTAAATGTCAGTGAGAACAACCACATCGGCGTTGCTAAAAGATTGACCGAATTCTTGGACAAATGTCAAGGTACGACTATAGCGGTGTGGCTGAAAAATGGCAATAATTCGCCGAGGGGCTTCCACTTGTAACCTCGCTGCTGCTAAGGTTACCTGGATTTCGCTGGGGTGGTGGGCATAGTCATCTACAAATGTGATGCTATTCACATCGCCCTTCACCTCAAATCGGCGTTTCGCTCCACCAAAGGAGGCGATTCCGAGGGAGATTGCCTCAAAGTCTAGTCCCAGATGTCGTCCTAATGCTACGGCTGCCATGGCGTTACTGAGATTATGTGTGCCCAGTAATTTCACCTGTAACTCACCTAAAACCTCCTCGCCTTCCCAAACTCTCGCGGTAGTGCCTGATGCTTCGTATTTCACGTTATCGACACTGTAGTTAGCCCCTAAGTCCCGGGATAGACTATAAGTTATGGTTGGTTTGAGTTGCGATCGCACTGTCTGGCAATCTATACACCCAATTAGGATTTGACAGCCCTTGGCAAATATCTGGAATATTTCAATTACCTGGTCTAGATTCTCGTAGCGATCTGGATGGTCTAGTTCTATATTGGTCACTATGCCAATTTTGGGAGCCAACTTAACTAGGGAGCCATCAGATTCATCGGCTTCTGCCACGAGATAGGGACTATTCCCTAAACGAGCATTGCCATCCCAAGCGTCTACTTCTCCTCCGACTACTATAGTTGGGTCTAAACCCGCCTTGAGAAGCATATACCCGATTAAACTACTCGTAGTCGTTTTTCCATGAGTCCCGGCGACACCAATACTTTCATATTCTTGAATTAAAGCCGCCAGTAAGTCTGAGCGGTGAAAAATTGGGTAGCCTTTTTCTATAGCCGCCTTGTATTCGGAATTAAGCGGATTAATTGCTGTAGAACAAATAACTTGCGGCAAATCTGATGAGATCTCCTCTGTGCCAATAGTTTGGCTGGATTTTGAGGATTCATCGACCACTTGCCGATCCTGAGTGATACCAATACCCGTTACCGACAGCTCTTGATATACGGGTTCCCTCTTCCTGCGGAAAAATTCTAAGTTAGTGGCATTCTGTTCTTCAAAGAAATGAGCGCCTACGGCTTGCAAGCGCTTGGTGATACCACTCGAACGAAGATCTGATCCAGATACAGGAAGTTGACGTTTGGCTAGAACATAAGCCAGGGCTGACATTCCGATTCCACCAATCCCGATGAAATGAAATGGTTTGCCACTAAGATCGACAGTATTAGGCATCTTAACTCCTTACACACCACACCACACGAGTCTACTGTGCCAATAACACGCGCTATCATATCAAGAATTCATTTTTCAAGATATAGCAAAGGATAGATTTATCAGATTTTTCTGGCAATGACTACACTTTGGTACAGATTGTGTTATGACTCAAGTACATCTGTCAAGGGTGCAATCGCGTAATCTGATTTTTCTATCCTGAAAAGATTTTTACTATTCAACACAGGGACTCGTTCTGATTCCGGAAACTTTGTCAAATTTC
Source organism: Limnofasciculus baicalensis BBK-W-15 (assembly GCF_024178385.1). Classification (GTDB taxonomy): domain Bacteria; phylum Cyanobacteriota; class Cyanobacteriia; order Cyanobacteriales; family Coleofasciculaceae; genus Limnofasciculus; species Limnofasciculus baicalensis. The sequence goes on from NZ_JAMZMM010000498.1 coordinate 3,584, forward strand.
CACTTGTGGGGAGAAGGGGGAGCAG
>NZ_JAMZMM010000083.1 GCF_024178385.1 Limnofasciculus baicalensis BBK-W-15
GCGGTCGATGATGTTCTACGCCTTGCGTCCTAACCGCCTTGGCGGTTGCTATAATGCTGTGGCGATCAAACGTTCTGCGGTTCGTAACTCACAACATTCGATCGCGAGAGAGGCGGCGCTGCGGTGGAGTACGGAACGAGTGGGTTCGGCATCAAGTTTGTTAGCGATTAAGGCAGCGGCTTGAGCTTCTTGCTCAAAGGCTTGGCGCGTCAATTGTGCAGCCTGTTCTAAAGCGCCCCTCAAACGGGCTACTGCTGCGGCTTCGGCTAAATCCATTGCTTTTTGGTGGAGCGCTTGAATCTGGCTCATTGGGATATGGCTCCTTCAGGGTTATGCTTGGCGCTAATAACGGAGAGCGGGCGGCTGAACTCTACTACAATGATATACGCTGGCAACCTTCTGAACTCCCAAAACAAAAGTGCTTATGATTATTTGGGAGATGCCTTGCTGAAGCAAGATCGATCGAGAGAAGCGGTAGATACTTATCGCCAAGGGATCGCTCTCATTCCTAAATCTGCTTTCAAATTTGCTTGGAAACACAGCTACTTAGGCAATGCCTTAATCCGGCAAGGGAAAATAGAGCAAAAGATCGCCCTCTACCGTAAAAATCTTGAATGGCTTCCCACATTAGTTGATTTCCTCACCTACAATCGCTTAGGGGATGCTTTGATGAAGCAAGATCGCATAGAAGAGGCGATTGCCGCCTACAATAAATCCATTGAATTCTATCCCTTAGAAGTAACAGCGTATAACAGTTTAGGAAAGGCGCTATTGCAGCAAAATAAACTCGGAGGTGCGATTGCGGCTTTTAGAAAGGCATTGACAATCGATCCGAATTTTGCAGAAGTCCAGCAAAATCTCGATCGGGCAGAAGAATTATTGTTCTATTAACAAATGACGCATTTTTTAATGGAAACGAAACCCAACAAACGAAACTCTTGCTAACACTCTTGCAGAATTTGCAGATGGACGGGGATTAGAAGTGGTTTCGCGAGCGTTACGCACTCGTGGAGTTAGCATCACACTAGAAGATTACGATAACTGGGATGGTGGGATATGGACATGGTTAATCACAGTGTCTCTATCTCCACAAGATTGGGCTGCGTTTGATGGCAAAGAAAAACGAACCACAGTTGAGAAAGAGCTTGCTGAACTCGCCAACGCTATTGTGGTAAGTGATGCTCATGGTTTTATGGTTCAGTTTTCAGCAATAGCTATTTCAGCCTCTAGGGGCGTGACAAATCAAGGGCGTGCACACTCTTCTAATCCAGCGACTATCGAGCATGAGGGATTGCTATTTAGATCCCAGCCAGAAGTCCTGCTATTCGTTGCTCTACGTGATACAGGATTGCCAGTAATGCCGTTACCAGTCGTAACATCCAAGGGTCCCCTCTTTAAGCGGATTGAACCTGATTTCGTTGTCATTTGTCGAGGTATGACGTTCGTTGTCGAGGTGGACGGCGATCGCTGGCATCAGGAATCCCCAGCCGCAGCACAAGAAAGATTACGTCACTTGGAGGATGAGGGCGTAAGAATAATTCGTGTATCTGCTGATGACTGTAAATCAAGCGATTCTGCTAAGAAGACGGCAAAAAACATCCTATTGAGGATTGAACGAATATTGGAGAGTCAGAAAACTAAGGATTATTAGACTGAGACTTGATCCGATCGATTTCCCGTTGCAATTCTTCAAGTTGATGTCGCAGTCTTTCAGCTTCATTCTCTGCCGCAGTTTGGGATGGCACATCCACTGAACCTTCCTGCGTCACCCGTTGGTAATTACCCTGCTGAATTTGACGATACTCATCGGAATTTGCCCAATCCCGCAGATAGCGCACTCTTTCAACAGGAAAGGGATGGCTGAGAAATGAACCATTACCCCCGTTGTAGAGTAAAAATTTATATATTTGATTGAGACTATCTTGGTCAAGTTCTTGAAAACTGTCCGATTGACGGATAAATTCATCTAGGCTACATTCGTGTCCGTATTGATGAGAACCACCTGATAGTTTCATCATTGTCCGCATGACAATATTAAGATCGTCCGTTACGAGTAATGCGGCTCTATCTGAAGATAATTCGGCTTTGCGCCGCCATTCATAAAAGGCATAGAGTAAGCCACTACTAATGATATTCCCAATACCAAAGGTTACGTCCCCTAGAAATGAGGCGGCTTGCATCACCCAAATTCCCATCTGAATTAAGATGGTATGACCGCATTTTATATGACCTAATTCATGAGCTAAAACTGTGCGAATTTCTGCTTCTGTAAGTAAGTCTAATAATCCAGTATTTAATACGATATAAGGATGGTCTTGCCCCAAAGCATAGCTATTTACTTGGGGATTTTGACTTACAAATAATGTCGGCTCTGGGTGTACATCTAAATCGCGAACGCATTCTCGAAATAGACGATAAATCGTAGAATATTGGCGGGGACCAACTTGGATGCTATTGCCCATCAGATAAATAAACTGAGGACGTTCATAGAGAAATTCTACAAACTTACGGGCAACTAAGTTAAATCCGGGGACGCTGCGCAAAGCTTCTTCAGCTTGTTGATCGAGGGGATGTCTGAAAGCGTCGCTAGAAATTCCAGGGTAGCTAGGCATATCAAAAAGTCAAAAGTCAAAATTTAAAAGTCAAAATTTAAAAGTCAAAAGTCAAAAGTCAAAAGTTAAAAGTTAAAAGTTAAAAGTTTTTCTTTGCGAATGGCTAATTTACCCTAACTCCTAACTCCTAACTCCTAACTCCTAACTCCTAATGTCCATCCCCAGAGGATGCTTTAGTCTCGCTCATATCAAAAACGACTTCAAATCGGGCATTAGGGACTCGTTCGCGGCATAGCTGAAGATACCCCTCTGCATCCGAACGACTGCGGTAGCGACCGACTAGTGCCCATTGCAGCGTGGGTAGTAGACGGTTAATTACCCATGGCTTGCGGGTTTCTTTGGAAGCCATAATAAATTTGTCTCCTTTAAAGGACGGAGCAGGAGCCAGTGCGGACACTTGCCACAGTTGGGCACTGACTTGTGAGTCTGTCGATCGATGCGATACAGAGTCACTATCGCAAGTCACAATAACTCATGGAAAGATTAAAGTATAATCTTTTTCGACTTTGTTCTATTAGAACTGTCAATCCTATTATCTATTAAATATGAATTTTTGTCAATAGTAAAGTAGCTTCATTTCTTCACTCTCTAAATTAAGCCTAGGGAGAAGAATGTCCATCCAAGTCATGTAATCCAATCCCACAGAAGATTGTAGGGATTGCCTACCCTACATCTTTCTTGCCGACAACCTCTAATTTCTTATTCAATTCCCTTCCCTCCACCGGATGTTGACCGTAAAAAGGTAGTGCTTCTGAAAAATGAGGGCGCTCTTCTTCTTGCCAATTTATATAAGCAAGTTCCAGCAAACTGGAAACTGATGTACCCAATCCTGCTCCGGCGGGAATATTAATTAACTGATATTCTATTGACAAATTATTTAAGGTATTAGCCCATAAATCTGGTGTTATGGCTCGATCTGAGAATAGCTCAATCAGACCTAAATTATTTGGTTTTTGTTGATAAATACCAGTAAATAATTGATCTCTTTGAGCAGGCATTTGCAGTGCAATCTGAACTACGCCGGAGGGGTTTGCGATCGCAGTGGAATCTGAAGTCGGGCTTATTTCCCGATTGCGCCCTCCTTTCCGCGACCAAGCTATTGCTGCTAAAGTGGAAATAGCAAATAGGGGAATATTTAATTGTTGTGCAATGGTTCGCGCTGTCACAATTCCAATCCGCGTACCTGTAAAACTTCCCGGTCCTTTTGCTACGGCAATAAATGCTAATTCTGACCAAGTTTGTGGTTGGATAAATTCTTGCAAATATTGATGTAGATGGGTTGACAACTCTTGTCCCAATTCCCAGGCTTGGTGGCGGGTGTTGTCGCTAAAATTACTGATGGCTAGTCCTAATTCTGAACTACTTGTATGTATTGCTAAACCGTATTGTGGATTAAGATTGGGCATGGATAATGATAGTATTTGTTTTGGAGATGGAGAGGTTTTTTGATCGATTCAATAACAGGGAGAGTCGATTAGGTAGGATTTACGCAGCAACTTTAGTAATAAATATACAGCGATTCCCGCTTTTATGAGGTACAGCAGCAGAAATTAACAAACCAATTGCTTAATTCTGAGGATTAATTAAGTGTACCTCATTACTACGGAAACCGCTGTAGTATTACTGGTGCGTTAGCTTTCGCATAACGCACCCTACAGATAGACTAATTTATTCCCCATTCTATTCTCCATTCCCCTCATTCCCCTCTTCCACTGGAGTTGGTTCGGTTTTTTTCGGTTTGGGTGCTGCTGGTGGAGGTGCTACTTTTTGGATATCTTGAATTGGTTCTCTTAATTGTACTGATGGTGGTGCTATTTCTGGTGCGGGTGGACTGGTTTCTTTTGGTTTCACTGGTTTAGATTGAATGGGAGAAGATACTGGATTTGGTTGGGTTTCTCTTGTCGGAGGTGGAGTTACCTGTCGATTTTTTCTATTGACTGGTATTGGTGGAGAAGATTCTCTTTCAGTTTCTGAAGATGGCTTAGTTGGGATGTCAATTCTTCTATTAGAAGAGCGACGACGGGTTGGTTGAGGTGGGGAATCTGGTTCACTCTTTTGTACTGGTTTGGTGGTCTTTTGGGGGATATTATCAACTTTATCGTTATTGTTATCAACTTTATCGTTATTAGTTGTGGGTGTGGATGTTTCTGTGGGTATGGGTATGGCAATTGGTGTGACTGAAGGCTGGATAGCAGGTATAACTGAGGGTGGTTTGGGTTTATGGGAGAGGGTTTGCCAAGCAATTAAACTTGTTGCGATCGCAAATACTCCTCCTATTCCGATTAAAATACGCTTTTGATAGAGTAAACTATAGATATTTGATTTAGACTCTGACTCAAGATTAGGTTCTTCTTGGGGAATAGAAATAGTTGGTTCGGTTTGGGTTTGTAGTAGTGTGATGGGGTATTCTTTTGTTGGATTGAACTCTACTTCTGGTAAAAGGAATAACCAATCATCTACTGTTGGAGGGCGATGACGTGCTTCGATTGCCATTCCTTGCATTATCGCTTGATTGAGGGCTGCACTGATGTCAGGCTGGAGTTCCCGGGGTTCGGGCATCGGTTGGCGATCGCGAATTACTGAGGGTGTGGGTATTTGAGCTGTAATTAAAGTATAGAGTGTGGCGGCAAGACCGTAAACATCTGAGGCGGGAGTGCGCTTTTCTTTGATTAAATATTGTTCGATGGGCGCATATCCTTCTGAGAGCATACTTGTATGAGTTTGGGTAGATTGGGATGTAAATTCTCTCGCTATGCCAAAATCAATTAACACTACTTCATTACCCTTATCTCCCCTATCTCCCTTATCTCCCCTATCTCCCTTATCTCTCTGTTCTCCCCCCTTAATAAGGGGGGATGGGGGGGTTCTGAGAATAATATTAGCAGGTTTAATATCTCGATGGAGAAATCCTTTTTGATGAACGACTTTTAAGGCTTCGCCAATTTGTCGGATGTAATAAATTGCCGTTGCTTCATTTAAAGGTTTCCCTTGTAATACTACAAAATCCAATGTTTGACCTTCAATATAGTCCATTACCATATAGGGTTGTGCCGCTTCATGGAAGAAGTCACTCACTCTGACAATATGAGGATGGATGCAGAGTGCTAACCGTCGCCCTTCATCCTGAAATTGTTGCAAAAAGCGATCGTAATTTGGGTGCTGGAGGAGGGATTGGTTGAGGGTTTTAATCACTACTGTTTGATTCAAGTAGTGATGGGTGGCTTTATAGGTGACACCAAAACCACCCCTGCCTAATTCTTGTTCTAGAGTATATTTAGCACCTTGTAACGTTTTGCCAACTAATGAGTTCATAGGATGAGAAATGTGATAATAAATGATCTGGTCAGATCCGATGGGATTGCTTAAAATAGAGTTGACTGATTTTATCGGTAGGTAGTTTCCATTGGACTTAATTTATTATAATGAGATTTATTCGAGGTGATTTATAAATAAAATTAGATCCCCCCTAACCCCCCTTAAAAAAAGGGGGGAAAAGAAAATTAGATCCTTCCTGTGGCTATGAATCGGGATCGTTCAACTCGGCAAGAGCAACACCAGGAGTGAATGTCACGAAACTATCTCCTCATCTTCAGGAAAAAGGGCAACGGCATGTTAAGGTAAAAGATAAATTCATAAACTGAGTGAGTTGTAAGTGTTACTAAAATTTTAGCGATGACTCAATTGGCAATATCCGGGGGGTGCTGATAAGATAGAATTGACTGATTTTGTCGGTAGGTAGTTTCCCTGGGACTTAACTTATTGTAATGAACTTAGATTTAGATCGATTTTTTGCGGCTTGCAATCCCAGTAAAACCCTAAATATGGGGAGTAGTGAGGATCGTAAATACTATATTGATTTTGCCACTGTGCGGAGTGAGAAAGTTATTGATAAACTCAAGCGCACTATTACCCGTCTATCCCCCAATCAACCTACTTGTCAGTTGTTTACTGGGCATATCGGCTGTGGTAAGTCTACGGAATTATCGCGGTTGGAAGTTGAACTAAAGGATGCCGGGTTTCATGTTGTTTACTTTCAGGTGACTGATGACTTAGATGTAGCAGATGTCGATATTACTGATATTTTACTGGCGATTGCCCATCAGGTAAGTGAAAGTTTACAAAAAAGTCAGATCAGGTTGCAACCTCAAGGCTTTAAATCTTTCTTGAAAAATATTGCCAATGTTTTGGACATAGATATTAGTGCTGAAGCTAATGTACCTGGAATTGGCACAGTTAAGGCGAGTCAAGAAGGTGTAGAATTTTCCTTGCCTGCGGAAATTGCTAAGATTACGGTTAAAGCTAAAAATAGTCCCCAAGTTCGTTCCAGACTTAGACAACATGTTGAACCGCAAACTAATCAAATCTTGCGGCTGATTAATGAAGAAATTATCGATGTGGCTACAGAGCAGTTAAAAGAGGGTGGCAAGAAAGGGTTAGTGGTAATTGTGGATAATTTGGATCGAGTCCAAAATAAAATAACAGCCGCATCCAGCAAACCATTAGATGAATATCTCTTTGTCGATCGAGGAGAAGATTTACGACAAATTAATTGCCATTTGGTTTACACTTTACCCCTATCTTTGATTTTCTCTAATGCCAGGGAACCGCTAAAAAATCGTTTAGGAAATGGTAACAGTCCGATTGTCTTACCAATGGTACCAGTGCAATTAAGAGATGGGACAGATCATCCTGAAGGTATGGCTTTATTGCGGCAAATGGTACTAGCAAGAGCTTTTCCAAATGTTACAAAAGAAAAACGTCTAAATCTAGTTACAGATCTTTTTGATAATCTTGACACATTAAACAGATTGTGCCGGATAAATGGCGGTCATGTGCGGCATTTGATGGGGATGCTTTATGGTTGTATTCAGGAGGAAGATCCACCGATTTCTCGCAGTGTTTTGGAAAACGTAATTCGCAAGGAAAGGGATAGTTTACTCGCAGCTATTGATGAGGAAGAGTGGGAGTTGTTATTTCAAGTAGTAAAGGAGCAAAGAGTCAAGGGGGATCTCGAATACCAAACCCTATTACAAACTCTCTTTGTTTTTGAATACCACGACGAGAGAGGCATTTGGTTTAATCTGAATCCGTTGTTGTTTGAAACGGATAAATATAAGTTGTGGAAACAAGATCGCTCGCCGTCTCATTAATGACACGGCTAATAGCTGAAGTCCATTAAAACTAATAACTTGCACCATTGTCAGTAAGCTAGAAAACCCGCCGTAGAATTAATTCTACGGCTAATAGCTGAAGTCCATTAAAATGGACTTAAATTCTGATGCAAGTCAGTTAAAACTGACTTAAGCTATTAGGCAGTGGTTAAAACCACTGCCGGGTTATCGCTACTGCTGCAAGTTGTCGGTTAAAATAGACTAAAATTATCATCCAGTCGGTTTCAACCGACTTGAGCTATTAGACAGTGGTTAAAACCACTGTCGGGTTATCAGTAATAAGAACTTAATCTTAATCGTTTCGATGCTAGGGAATATTTAACTGTCTATAAAATTTAAAATGAATTAAGTTTAAATTATGAATAACCCAAACCTATTAGAAGAAATTACCGATAATAACGCTCGATCCCTTAAAACTTTAACACGAGCGATCGCACTTTCTCAGGGACGCTTTTCACTAATTTTGGTAAGGTGTAACTATAAAAGTTTGCGATCGCAAATCCTGCAACGGTTGCACCAGGAAAGTAATTGGGATATTCCAGAGTTAATTTTAGCACCATCTACCACAACTCTTTATACTGGGATTTTAGATCGTTTTGACAGTCAGCCATTAAAGGGTTTAATGGTGTGGGATTTAGAGTCTGTGGTGGCTCTTGATGACTTGCTGATTGCTACTAATAGGGTGCGCGATCGCTTTTTAAGTTTTACCTTTCCGCTTGTGCTATGGGTGACGGATGGAGTATTGAGAAAGCTGAGACGGATAGCGCCGGATTTTTTCAGTTGGATGAGTACACCCATTGAATTTACTATGCCAAATAATCAACTGATGGCGTTAGTGCGGGAAAATGCAGATCTTGCTTTTACTGATGAGCAAAAGTTTACCTTAGATGCCGCTGAATTGAAAAGGATTCAGGAGGATTTAAGGAATCAAGTAGAGGGATTAGCACCAGAAATTGAAGCTATTTTATCATTAATTTTAGGACTTATTCAATTTCGAGAGAATCAGTTAGATGAAGCGATTGAACAGTATCAGGCAAGTTTAGCATTTTGGCAGTCAACGAACCAATTCGATCGCAGTGGTGTAGTTTTATTGAATATCGCTTGGGCTTATTATTTGAAAGGGAAAGACTATCGGGCAGAAACAAGGAATAGGATTAGAGAATCTATTGAGCAATTTGAACAGGCAAATAGTAGCGATTTCTTAGCCAACCATAGTCGTAAATTGGGAGAATTACTGCGACAATTAGGAGAATGGGAATCCCTGGAAAGAATTGCCCAAAAAGTAGCCAAGATCCATCAAAGTCAAGGAGAGACAAGGTTAGTTGCTCAAGATTATAGCTTTTTCGCAGAAGTAGCACTGAAAAAAGACCATTGGCAAGATGCGAAACAACAGGCGCAGCAAGGATTAGATTTATTAAAGACGATAGCAGATCCTCATCCAAAAATATTAGGAGTATGTTATTTTATTTTAGCAAAATCTCAGCGACACCTCGGTCAAATTAAAGACGCGATCGCAAATTTAGAACACGCCCATAATCTCGGAGAAAACCTACATCAATACGATCCCAGCCTTTACGTCGAGATATTGGCAGAATTGCGCACCTTAAAGTTTGAACAAGCCGAATATTTACCCGCCTTTAATCTAAAATTAGAACAAATAAAAATAGAGAATCAATATGGGTTGCGGGCGTTTATCGGTGCCAGACGATTGCCACCAGCGAAACAGATGATTAATCCTGTATCTGGGGAGAGAAAAACTGTCCCTATAGAAGATGCAATCCAAGAGTTTGGGCGGGAGAAAGATATAGAGGAATTAGTAGAGAGGGTAAAAAGACGGGATCGCAAATTAACGATAATTTATGGACCATCGGGAGTCGGGAAAAGTTCTATCATAGAAGCAGCGTTAATCCCAGTTTTAGAACAGACTTATTTTGAAGGGCGGGATATTTTACCTATTTTGGTGCGGCTTTATAAAGATTGGGTTGCGACATTAGCCCAAGCTTTAACAGATACGATCCAAAAATATCATTCATCTCTAGGGGCAGGTTTAGAAGATAATGTCAGTAAACCACAAACAAATCAACAAAACCCACCCTCTGTCAAATCAATTATCAAACAATTACGTCAAAATGAACACCAAAATCTTTACACAGTACTAATTTTCGATCAATTTGAAGAATTCTTCTTCGATAACTCCAACCCAAGCAGTCGCCGAGAATTTTATGACTTTTTGCACCAGTGTTTAGAGATTCCTTATTTAAAAGTGATTCTATCTCTGCGGGAAGATTACCTATATTATTTATTAGAATTCAGCCGCACGACTGATTTGGCAAATTTTGACACTAATTACCAGCATATCCTCTATTATTTAGGTAATTTTTCTACCCAAGATGCCCAAGATATAATTCAAGGATTAACCAACCGTTCTCAATTTACCTTAGAGTCAGATTTAGTGGCAGAATTCGTCAAGGATTTAGCGGGAGAATTGGGGGAAGTACGTCCGATTGAATTCCAGGTGGTGGGGACACAATTGGAAACAGAAAAAATTACTACTTTGAACCAGTATCGGGAACTTGGGAATAATCCCAAACAAAAACTGGTAGAGCGATTTTTAGAAGTAGTGGTGGAAGATTGTGGCAAAGAAAATGAACGAGTGGCTAAGTTAGTATTGTACTGGTTGACGAATGAGAATAACACTCGACTGAGGAAGACTCAGGTAGAGTTAGCGAAAGATTTAGAAAGAGATGCCAAAAAACTGGATTTGGTGTTAGAGATTTTAGTAGGTTCCGGGTTACTGTTGCGAGTACCTGGGGTTCCGGATGACTATTATCAATTAGTTCACGATTATTTAGTAAGTTTTATTCGCCAGAAGTATCAAGCGCAATCTTTGGAATTGGAAGAGGAAAGAGAGAGAAGCCGGAAGTTTCAAAAACGGGTACTTTTTGGTTCAGTTGCGGCGGCATTGATGATGACAGGCTTGGCAATTACCGCTGGGATATTTGGGTGGCGTTATCAGCGAAACTATCGTGAACTCAAAATCAGTATGAAATATTCAGATATTGCAAATAGATGCTTAAAAAATGATCTACCACAGGAAGAATCATTAATATGCAAAAACCCAGAAATTCAGGAATCTCTAGCCAACCTTCAATATAAAGTAGCGGAGAAAGCTAAAGCAGCTCCACCAGTACCAGCAAATAGCCCGATCAATATTCCACTCACTGAAATAGAAGCAGTAAATTTGATTAATTCATGGCTGCAAGCTAAAGAACAAATTTATGCACCTCCATTTAATCGGGAACTCTTAAACCAATACGCAACAGGTAAATATTTTGAAAGATCAATAGATTCGATTGAATGGCTGGAACGATATAGCGCTTACTACACATATAGTTCATCTATTGTTGAAGCTATTGGAAATTTTTCGCGGCAAGGGAATCAAGCAACAATTGATGTGAAAGTTACTCAAGATCTGATATTACATGTTAATAGTGGGATCGATCATACAAATAGTGGTCTTAGCACTTCTCTATATCGTTATACTTTGCAGGTTGACAACGGTAGATGGAAAATAGCTAATATAGAAGAAATTAACAATTAGGCTTCCTAGTGTTTGAATCATGGAATATAATCAATTAATATAAGACTAAAGCATACAACACCGAGGAAAAAACTCTATGCCTTCTCCTTTCCCAGGGATGAACCCGTACCTAGAACATCCAGAAATCTGGCCAGGAATCCATCACTGGTTAATCATTGAAATTGCTAAGTCACTTTCCCCTCAACTGCGACCAAAATATAGAGTTGCCGTTGAGGTACGGATATATGAAACCATTAGAGAAGAATCCCTACTGGTTGGCATTCCCGATTTAATTGTGAAAAGTTCTCAGACAAAAACTCAACAACCAACCAGCAATATTGCGGTTATGGAATCAACTCTTAAACCCCAAAAAGTAGAAGTTCCTCTCCCCGAAACCGTTAAACAAGGTTATTTAGAAATACGAGAAGTAGCTACCAAAGAAGTAGTCACAGCTATTGAACTCCTCTCTCCTGTTAATAAACGCTCTGGAGAAGGCAGGAAGCAATATGAAAGCAAACGAAATCGGGTATTAGGTAGTGCCACCCATTTAGTAGAAATTGATTTATTACGTCGCGGGGAACCGCTGTCAGTATATGGTAGTAATATTAAAAGTCACTATCGCATTTTAGTCAGTCGGGGAGATTGTCGCCCTTATGCTGATTTGTATGGTTTTAATGTGGAAGATGCCATACCTTCATTTCCCATCCCTCTGAAATCTGGAGATAGGGAACCATTAGTAAATTTACAGGAATTATTAAATAATATATACGATCAAGCTAGTTACGATTTGGAAATAGATTATACTCAAGAACCAGTACCGCCATTATTAGGAGAAGATCTGGTTTGGCTGGATAGATGGGTACAGGAGCAACAATTGCGCTCGCTTGGTTGAAAATCATACCAAATTTATAAAGTATTGCTACAGATAAATGAAATTGCTATTAGATATCTTGAAGATTCTCTAGCAATTTTCGCTAACAATAATATGATTTAGGCAGGAACTTTACTAATAGTGTAGCTGGTGCGTTAGCTTTCGCATAACGCACCCTACGGAGAGAGTTTTTTCTGGTTTCCCCCCTTGCTAAGGGGGGTTAGGGGGGTGAGTTAATTATCGTCTATCAAGACAATATCAACTAACTTTTTTCCCGCAGACAGAAGCCCACATCATCCTCATTGTAATTATGTGAACCCGGTATGCTATTAACAATTGCCCGATCCCAAACTCGGAGAACAACCACATAACCACAACGTTTCATACTACTAGTATCCAACGTCCAAGGATTACCAATCGGATTAGGTGCAGTCTGGAAAATACCAGATGTAGGAATTGGATTGGGAGGCGTTAAACTATTAGGTAAGGTATCTAAAGTGAAGACACCAAAGTTTTTGTCACGGGCGACAAAATGACCATTTACAGGTATGCCAATGGAGAAATCTTGGCAATCACCGCCATTATCAATGTGAATTTCTGCTTCTGGTCTGGTATTATCTAATTGGATGCGATACCAAATAGTACTGCCCAGGAAATTATTTGCTGCATCCACCATTTCCAAGCGAATTTCCCACAAATCATCTCCACTAGTATCCCACCAACCCAACATATCAAAGATATTTTGTGCAGGATTCACGTAGGAAATATAACCCGTTACCGGATTAGGAGTTCGGATAATTGGGGCATTGACACCATCAGCAATTTGGAAGGGCGTAGTAACAGGAATTTCTGTTAATGTACCAAATTTCCGGACTAAAATGCGATACTTATAACCCAAAGCACTTAATTCTGGCGGTGCATAAGCTTGAACATGAATGCGACCACCAAAAGGACAGAATCGGCTAGGATCGTTAGGATCTGCTGGGCTACCATATAGGGCAAAAACAGCACCTGATTTGGTCATCCCGTTACCGAAAATATCGGTTTGGGCAGTACTAATTCCACCGATAATGGTAACTTGAGGCTTAAGAGAACTTGGTTTTCCTGGTTTAATTTGGACGTGAGAATCTACACGATTTCCCCAGAAAGGAACATCATCGGGATCTGTAGTAGAAGGTGGCAAACTCCAGGATAAAACCGCACGTACACGAGCAACTTTTGGTTCTTTACAAGTACGGCGATGTTGGTCTAAATTCACCTTCAACATTGCCGCATAGTGCAAACCATCTCCTGGCATCTTGGGGATATCATGAACGTTAATCGCCCGCGTACCAAGATAAGTCCATTCACAAGTGTTATCCCAATCTGCCCAGAAAGCAATATATTCTTGACTGCCTTTCTGACACAAACTACCAGAATAACCGCCAGACTGCTTAATCTGTAAAGTGGCAACCAACCACTCGCGATTGTAATCTAAACCTAAACAATGTAATTCCTCATAAGTGGTATTACCGCTGGTTTCTTGTAGTGCGTTAACTGCTGCGGACCAATCCAATCCCACAGACTTCCATTCAACGATCTTAGCAGATACTGTTTCATGACTTAAGGCATTGGGTGCGATGGCACTTTGAATGTCATTAAAACCAAAACGATGTGGTTCAACAAAGATTCTGTCACCACGTTTATCTACCGTGTCAATCTCTTGAACCCCATACATTTTCACCTGTGTCAATAATTCAACAGGTGGAGGATCTGGCATGGGAATGGGTTCAAGTTCAACTCCCTCTAATTCCGGTGGAATTGTGAGTTTCTGCCCGATATTATTACCTAATACATTCACTAGATCAATAATAAACCACGGACGAGGAGGAATCTGAATGTATTCATCAAGAACATTACCCCAAACTGGAGGCTGATTTGGATCTAATGATGGGATTGCATTCCAGGAAAGAATAGCACGAACTAGGGGCAATACTGGCGTACCGCAGAATTTTTTGCGCGGCTTAATTTCCTGAGTGAGAACATAATTAAGAGGTTTGTCTGGTGACTGGGCGCAGTCATATCCGGATGGAATATCGTGAACATTAACTGCCACAACTCCCGCATCTTCCCAACCTGCACCTTCCCCGTAGTCGAGGAAAAATCGCACGTATTCAGTTGAACCTGTGCTACAGAGATTTCCGCCGTAGCCAAAGGGAAGTTTAATTTCAATTGTGGCTTCTAGTGTGTTGAGTTTTTGGTTGAAGCCAACACAAGTTACTTCTTCGTAAGTTGTGTTACCGATAATTTTTTCGATAGCTTGATAGGGGCTATCAATGAGATTGCCAAAGTGGTTTGGATTGGCGGCAATTAGCTGTTTGAATTGAACTCGGTTTTGTTCTATTTTATGGTCGGTTTGAGATGGAAGGTTCATATTTTAATATCATCCTAAGTTTTTAGGCACTGAAGTGCCTACTACGAACAAGATTGATATGTCACCCTGGTTTGATTCTTTATTTATAACTAGGAAGATTCACCAATGAACAGTCGCTTTTTCTAGTGACGCTCATTTGGGGTAACTCATTTGAGTGTCACTCATTTGAGGGACAAGAGTTTGTTAGAATATAATGGGAATGTGAAATTAAGAAAGGTAAAATCAGGGTGAATGAACCAAATGCCGAGTACGATAATACTTGGAAAGAGGCAATAGGGGACTATTTTGAGTCATTCTTAGAGTTCTTTTTTCCCCAAGTTCATGCTTTAATTGATTGGAGTCAACCGCCACAATCTCTCGATAAAGAATTGCAACAGATTACTGCTGCCGCTGATTCTGGGTTGCGCCTTGTGGATAAGTTATTTCAGGTGTGGCGACATGGAAATGAACCAACGTGGATATTAATTCACATTGAGATACAAAGCCAAGAAGAGTCAAACTTTGCCAAACGGATGTATATGTACAACTACCGGGCATTTGACCTTTACGAAAGACCTGTAGTTAGTTTAGCAGTATTGGGAGATGAGCAAAGCAAGTGGCGACCGTCATTTTTTGGTTATACTTTAGGAGGATGTGAAGTTAGCCTCAAGTTTCCCATTGTGAAACTCTTGGATTATCTGACACAGTGGCAGGATTTAGAGCAAAATAACAATCCTTTTGCTATTATTGCTATGGCTCATTTAAAAACCAAAGCCACCACAGGTAAACCCAGGGAAAGAGAGGAGTGGAAGTGGAGTTTAGTGCGAGGACTCTATGACCGAGGTTATGATAGAGAAAATATTATCAAACTTTTCCAGGTAATTGACAGGATGATGGCGTTACCGGAGGAGTTACAACAAAGTTTTGAACAGAAACTAACTACTTACGAGGAGGAAAGAAAAATGCCTTTACTTAGCCGCATGGAAGAGAGGGGATTGGAAAGGGGATTGGAAAGGGGATTGGAAAGGGGATTGGAAAGGGGATTGGAAAGAGGGCTTCAGCAGACTCAGCAAATCTTACGTGCCAGCATAATTAATATCTTGCAGATACGGTTTCAAACATTATCCCCTGAGTTAATTGCTGCGATTAATCGTTTAGAGGATATCTCCGAGTTGCAAAGGTTACTGATGGTAGCAGTGACTATTACTTCTGTGACTGATTTCGGAGAATTACTCCAAGAAAATAGATGAGTAATGTGGGCAATTTCCATCCAAGTTACCTAATTAAATTCCATGACAGATTGTGGATATTGCCCACAACCTACCAACTTAATTTCAAAGCCTCTCTCCTTGCAGGAGAGAGGTTTGGAGAGAGGTCACTAACATCGTCGATACTGCATTCCCGGTAACTGAGAAACTAATCCCATTAATTCTAATTGCAATAAATAACTGGAAACCAAACCGATTGCTAAACCAGATTCCTGAATTATCAAATCAAAGGATTTCGCTTCATATCCTAAAGTCTGAAATACCTGCGCTAATTCGGGTGTTAAATTAGGCTCAGAAGGCTGATTACTTTCAACTTTAGATTTTCCTTCCCCACTCCCTATCTTTATATCCGCTGAAGTATTATCTCTTTTAAGATTAGAGATTGCTTTTGGTTTTTCTTGTGGGAATAAGGATAATTGCTCTCCGGTATCTACTGCTTCTATTACACCTAACATATTCAACAAATGCTCCTCACTCAAAATCACATTTGCCCCCCGACTTAATAGTGCCAAACAGCCCGAAGAGTTATGATTATCTAAAGAACCTGGTAGCGCATAAATATCCCGACAAAATTCCTGAGCTTGGTAGGCTGTAATTAATGCCCCCGATTTGGGAGGGGCTTCCATCACTAAAACTGCACGAGTTAACCCGGCAATAATG
Organism: Limnofasciculus baicalensis BBK-W-15; assembly: GCF_024178385.1. Taxonomy (GTDB): domain Bacteria; phylum Cyanobacteriota; class Cyanobacteriia; order Cyanobacteriales; family Coleofasciculaceae; genus Limnofasciculus; species Limnofasciculus baicalensis. The sequence goes on from NZ_JAMZMM010000083.1 coordinate 16,555, forward strand.
CGATTTCGTTGAGGAAAATGAGGGCGATTTGGCTGAGTGCCAGCGGGATATTCACTGATGATTAATCCCTGCTGTTGAATCTGTTCGTAAAGGGATTTATTGCGCGGCGGATAAACAATATCAACGCCAGTACCGAGAACACCAATAGTCCTCCCTCCACTATCTAAACAACCTTGATGGGCTTCAGTATCAATGCCCGCAGCCATGCCAGAAACGACGGTAAAACCATGCTTTGCCAAGGCGATACTAATTCTTCGAGTCCAGCGTTTACCATAGTCAGAAGGTTCCCGAGTACCCACAATACTGACTGTGGGTTTAATTCCTTGATTTTCGTCGAGGTTAACCTGTCCGCGATAGTATAAAACTGGGGGTGGACTGGGAATTTCTAGTAATAAGCGGGGATAATCGGCATCGGCTGGTGTCCAGAAAAATGGGTTTTTAATGCTATGTTCTTCTAAGAATTGTACCGGATTAATTTGCGATCGCACTTTTTCCACAGCCTCCACCAATCGCACCCCAAACCCTTCTACCTCACCTATTGCCTTAGCAGAGGCACTCCAAGCCTCTGCTAGGGTGCCACAATGCTGTTTTAGTCGCAATAATAATATTGGTCCTACCCCCGGCACTTGCGACCATGCTAACCAATAAGTCCGTTCTTCTTTCAACTGTTTCTCCCAATAAATAACAAACAATAAATAACCAATAATTACAAATCTTTCTTCCTAGATAGATTCAATTTATATTTGAGTTTGTAACAGACTAACTTATGAACTACATCATAATTTGCTCGAACTCCTAACTCCTCTTCTAGCCAATCTTTAACTTCGCCATAACTAGAAAATGCTTTTGAAGAATTGAGTTCTTCTAATAAACGTTCAATCGCCCAATCCGGAATCATCGAAGGCCTACCAGAACTTTTCCCCATGTCTAACATTAATGGCATTCCCCCCTCTCGATAGCGACGCAACCAACCCTGAACAGTAGTGCGATGCCGCCCAATAATTATCGCTAAATTCTGTACGGTTTGCACTTGCCCAGTTTTGAGCAAGTACAATGCTTGAATACGTTCAAAAGTCTGCTTTTGTTTCTGTTGAGATAGCAGAATTTTTAGGGTTTCGGGAGATTCTGTGATGTTAATTTTGACGACACCAGACATTGTTTCTTAGTTACTAGAATGGAATGGGTAATAGAGTTTTGAGTTTTGAGTTTTAATTCTTCCCCTGCCCATTGGGGGAAGACAAATTAGCAATTAGCACAATTAGCAATTAGCCATTAGCCATTGACTATTTGGAAATGCGGACAAGTTGATAAGCGCCAGCACTAGCTAATGTTTTGTATTCGTCAGGCTTGAGCAAGTTTTCCTTAACTTCATTAAACCGTTTCGTGTCGATTAAAACTAAAGCAGAGGGAGGATTAGAGTGAGTTTTGGCGATATTTTCAATGTGGGCAATCGCTTCGTCATCTTCGTCAAAATAATGGACTAATCTCTGGCTATAAAATGCCACGCTGGGTTTTTCAAAGCCCATCATCACGAATTCTTCTCCTGGTAGTTCCACTTGAACTGCGATCGCAGATAATTGTCGTAAAGGTAGCTGACGTGCTTTATCCATCAAAAAAGATGCTGGAGTAATCACAAACAGAATAAATGCGACAAATCCCACAAAATTCACTGTCCACAGCCAACGCCACCCACCTCGTTGCCAGAGTGTTAGACTCGCAGCTATTGCCGCAATTCCCCAAATTACACCGCCGACGAGAGACAAACCTGAATTTCCTACCAATTGGGCTAATTTAGGTGCAGCGGGATCGTATCCTATAAAATTAGGACTTAAGAAAATAGCCGCACCAATTACCAGCAATAATACAATATTAAATCCACCACTTAATATTAGAGCTGAGAGGGCTTTTTTTGCTCCTTTTTTATTTTCACCACCTGTTACCTCTGCTCCATAAGTAAACAAGTCACTCCACCATAACGAGACTAAAATTGCCGCAGCAGGCATTAGGGGGACAAGGTAGCTAGGTAATTTAGTTACAGCAATGGTGAAGAAACCAAAAATCCCAGCAAACCAAAATAGGGCAAATAAACCTAACTGAGTGGAACGGGGAGAGGATTGCCAACGATTGCGCCGCCAAAAACGTAATCTTGCGATCGCAACAGGTAAGTAACTAGACCAAGGTGCAAATCCTACTAATACCACAATAAAGTAAAAATACCAAGGTGCTGAATGGTGATTGACAACGCTAGTAAACCGCTCAAAGTTATGATACCCAAAAAACTTATTAATATAGTCTTCTCCATTGGCGAGAATCACCAAAACATACCAGGGTACTGCTAGGGCTAAAACTATACATAAACCCCAAATAACACCCATTTCCAGCAATACTTGTCGCAGCTTCCCCACATAAATGAGAAATGCCCCAATAATTAACCCTGGTATGACAATACCAACAGGTCCTTTAGTGAGAACCGCTAAAGCAATTAGGATGTAAAAAATCAAGTACCAACCCTTTGGAAAGGAGAATAGTGAGTAGGGAGTAGGGAGTGGGGAGTAGGTTTTTTGGAGTGTGGCAGAAAATACTTTTTCTCCTGCATCTTGGCTCATACCTCTTCGAGCATATCCTAGAAAAAATGCGAGTAATGCTGTTCCCATGCAGCCAGAAAGTAGCATATCTGAGACACCTATTCTTGCCCAAACAAGAGTGATGGGATTAATCGCAATTAGCGCCCCACCTATCCAGGCAGATATCCATCGCTGTCGTTCTAAATTGGGTTTTTTGGAATCGGGAGTGGGGAATGGGGGGGAAGAAAAATCGCTTCCTTCTCCTCCTTCTCCTCCTTCTCCTCCTTGTCCCCCTTGTCCTC
>NZ_JAMZMM010000499.1 GCF_024178385.1 Limnofasciculus baicalensis BBK-W-15
GTATAAGGGAAACCAATAACCCATCCGCTACTAAAACCCTCACCAAAACCAATAACCCATCCGAAAAAACCGTTACCCCATCCGTTGCCAATTTTCCCGATTTAATCATGATTGACGGAGGCAAAGGACAACTCTCAGCAGTAGTTGCCACCTTAAAAGAAATGAACCTTTTAGACAAATTACGAGTCATAAGTTTAGCTAAACAGCGAGAAGAAATATTCCTTCCCGGTGCATCATCTCCTTTACCAACCAATTCCGAACAACCTGGAGTTCAATTATTACGGCGGTTGCGGGATGAAGCACACCGATTTGCCGTAACTTTCCATCGCCAACAACGAAGTGAAAAAATGCGTCGTAGCCGTTTAGATGAAATTCCCGGCTTAGGATTTCAGCGCCAAAAACAACTGTTATCACATTTTCACTCGATTGACTATATTCGAGAAGCATCTATCTCACAGCTTATGGAAGTTCCCGGAATTGGCAATAGTTTAGCTACCGAAATTTACAATTACTTTCACCCATGAAAATTACCTCAAACATTGTTGAAACCCATGGCAAATTAATTCTGTTAGTTGTAATTGCCTTGGAAGTTTTACTAGCGGCAATATATTTAGCAGGTATAGTACTTACAGGAGAAGCTTATCCAGCTTTTGATATGAATGGACAAATGACTGTCCCTTCTTATTTCCAGGCTTTCCATCTGTTTTTAATTGCCGCTATTGCAATTAGTATTTTACTTTTTGGACTTCCATCTTCACGCCCGCCATCGCGCATATTTTGTTGTACCGTCGCTGTACTATTTACTTATGCCTCAGTAGATGAAGTTTTCAAAATTCATCTTCAACTTTACAATCTGCTCAATACATCTCATCATAGAGCTTGGATGCCTATCTATTTAGGTATTGGTGTGAGTACTTTACTCATATTTCACCGAGACTTTATTGCGATGTGGCATTTTCACCGGAAAGCGATATCATTTGTCGCCTTGGGGTTGGGTATATTTATTTTGGGTGGTTTTGGGGGAGAATTGTTTGGTGTTGTGTTAAAACCCCTACTTGCTTATCTGTTTGAAGAGGGTGACTTTATTAAGTTATTTTTGGAGAAATCTAGGGTAGCGGTTGAAGAGTTGTCTGAATTAATTGGCGAGAGTTTGATTGTTTATGGTTTGTGTTTATTTTTGGTGAGGCGATTGCAGAAGGAAGTAGCGAGAATATAGATGGGATTTGGGAGACAATTACAGATGGTTACAGGTTTATGAATTACACCACATCAATCCTGTTTTACTGAAATTACCGGGTTTATTAGGCATCTATTAATCCTGTGGCTGGTGCGTTAGCTTGCGCGTAACGCACCCTACAGATAGAAGCGATAACTACTCCAAAACTAATTATTTTGCCGCTGTATTTTTTCTGGATTTCAGTCCGTTTTATTACCGAGACTGTAACTGGCAGAAGAAGAGACAACATCAGTACCCTCGTTAAAGTATTCAGTGACAATATCTGAGGTACTATCAACTACATAGATATCATCTCCAGCACCACCATACATTGAGTCATTACCAGTACCACCATTGAGGTAATCATTGCCATTGCCAGCGATGAGAGTATCGTTACCACCATTGCCGTAGAGGGAATCGTTACCATCTCCACTCCAGAGGTAATTGTTATAATCATTACCTCTGATATTATTATTCAGACTATTACCATGTTAGCGCTGTTGCCATTGATGGTATCGTTACCAGAACCACCGTTAGCGTTTTCGATCAGTGAACGGACATCACCGTTGTACTGTAGTGCATTGAATACATGACCACGGGCATAATGACCGTCGCCAAGATAGGCGCGTTGGAAATTACCGCCAACATTGAGATCAGACCAACCACCCGGTGTCAGATCGATTGATAGATTAGTGGTGTAGTTCGAGAAGTCATAGGTATCGATCCCATTACCATCCCAGATTGTGCGGAAGACACGATTGGCACCCGGTGTACCTTGCCCGACACCATTGACAAACATCTCTCCGGTGGTGGTTGAGAAGGTGTAATTTGTGTTGGTGGAGTTGTAGCCAAACCATGCACCGTACATGTGCTGAATGGCTGCAATGTCGTACATCATTAATGACTGTGCATATCCCCATGTCTCATTAGTGGGACCGCCAGTTCCTGGATGCCCTACATAGGAGCGGTAAGTCATAATCGAGAACTCCATTGAGTCGCGATCAGAATTCATGGCGACATTGCGAACACCACCAGTCTCATGACCATGCTTCAATCCCAGTGCATGACCCAATTCATGCCCGAAGGCATAATAAGCAAAGTTGCCGATGACTGGGCTGTTGTTATCAGTTCTGTTAAACCATACGTCGCCTGCTTCAACAGTGTTTCCAGGGTAGCGGGCGTAGGCTGCGGCACCAATGCTTGCCGGGTGATCGGACATTGCCATGCGAATTGTTGCATTGCGATCGCTGGTACCAGTCAATTCAAATGGACTAAGAAGAGAGATATTGAAAAAAGCCCCCCCGTTGCCTATCCATGCCCGCGCTACATTTCGCTGGGTTGCGTTTAGTGTTTGGAAGCTAGCGGCATGAGATGCGCGGTCTGGATAACCAGACTCATAATCATTGATGCTGTCGGTGAAGCTAAAGCTGATTGAGGTAGATGCCCATTTTACTCCGCTGAGTAAACCATCAATGTTATTGTTGCCAGTTGCAGTTACGGTTGCTGTACTCATGATAAGTCCTTGATTACTTTAGGTATCTTTAACAAGGTTGAAAAAGTAAGCGCGATTAGCTTTGAGCTAGTAGCAGCATCAATCGCACTCTATATATAACTCAGGTGAAAATTCCGATTTTTATGCAAAACTACTAAATATTAATTTATGTAACAAATCGCATAATTTCTGGTGTTTTGGATTGAGTAACAAAATGCTGGAATATACAGCGGATTTCACCTGAATGAGATCCAACGACTATTTTCCAAGGAACTATGAATTGTTTTACATTCTGTCCTGGACAAGTTATACCAACCTTCGGTAGTCCAGATGTCGTTCCCGTAATCGGACTCGTAATAGGCAATGGCAACCTCAATATTTTCACCTGTTTCATTACAGACGTGAAATCCTCTTGGTGCTGATTGCGCTGGACTTAGAAGACTAAGGGTTGATATCATGAAAGTTCCGATTCCCATCGTAACTAGGGATAGTTTTCTCAGAATGTTCATAGGAATTAGTTCTCCTAGTAGATGAGTTTTAATTGCTTGAGTTTTATGGAAGTGAATAATTTCTGCTTTTTGGTGACAAATCCGATTTTTTACCATAACACCTGAATTATCTTGAAATAGTATCTATTCGTTACCCGCCAAACCCGCCAGAGAATAAATTCTCTGTCTAATAGCTGAAGTCCATTAAAATGGACTAAAATTGTAATTATCAGTCGGTTTCAACTCATAACTTGCACCCTTGTCAGGAAGCTGCCAAACCCGCCAGAGAATAAATTCTCTGTCTAATAGCTGAAGTCCATTAAAATGGACTGAAATTATCATGCCAGTCAGTTTTAACTGACTTAAGCTATTAGACAGTGGTTTGAACCACTGTCGGGT
>NZ_JAMZMM010000500.1 GCF_024178385.1 Limnofasciculus baicalensis BBK-W-15
CAGTCAGGAAAGTGGCACAAAATTGCTGGAGGTGGTTAGGATAATTTAAGTACCCTAGGAAAAGAGGTAGTACCAGACTTTTGTGGCGTTAAGGACGATCGCAATTCACCACAAACTACACTAAAGCGTAAAAATAGACTTAAACATAAGTAACTCAAAGAACAAATTTCGACTGTAAGCAAATTGTAAAATCCCAAGGCCGAGTGCCCATTCCCCCTTATCCATGAACCAATACACCAAACCCTTCCCCTGGCTCAAAAGCATCTTCTTTACCGGAGCGATCGCAACGACAGCAGCTTTTTCTCTTTTGGCACCAATGGGCGATCGCTCGGTATTTGCTGCTCTTCAGGATAGCCCAAAAAACATCGTTGATGAAGTCTGGCAAATTGTAAATAGCGACTATGTAGACAACACATTCAACAACGTAGATTGGCAAGTAACCCGCAAACAGCTACTTAGCAGGGACTACACCTCCAAACAACAAGCCTACGATGCAATCCGCAAAGCTCTGGAGCCTTTGGCAGATCCCTATACCCGTTTCCTAGATCCAGAGCAGTTTAAATCCCTAACCAGCCAAACGGCAGGAGAATTATCTGGGATAGGGATTCGTTTAGGTTTGAACGAAAAAAATCAAAAGCTAATGGTTGTCGAACCCATCGAAAATTCTCCAGCCGCTCAAGCTGATATTAAATCTGGAGATGAAATCGTCGCTATTGATAGTAAATCTACAGAAGGAATGACAGCAGAAGAAGCTTCTGCTTTAATTCGAGGGGAAGTAGGTACAGATATTACTTTAAAGATATCTAGAGAAGATAAAGGTATCTTCGATGTCAAGCTGACTCGCGCTCAGATCGAACTACCCGCTGTCCATTCTAGCGTCAAGCAAGAAGGGAAGATGAAGGTTGGCTATATCATTTTGGATGAATTTAGCTCCCATGCAGCGGAACAAATGGAGCGCAGCATTAAAAATCTCAACTCTCAGAAAATAGATGGCTATGTTTTAGATTTGCGGGGAAATCCTGGGGGATTACTCCATGCCAGTATTGCAATTGCCAGGATGTGGATCGATAATGGCGAAATTGTTCACACGATCGATCGTAAAGGCGGCGAACAGAAATTTTCTGCTAACCAATCTGCGATCACTCAACTTCCCTTGGTAGTATTGGTAGATGGAAACTCCGCTAGTGCTAGCGAAATTCTCACTGGAGCGCTCAAAGATAATAAACGAGCAACTATAGTTGGTTCTCGTACATTTGGTAAAGCAGTTGTTCAGTCAGTTCATTCATTATCTGATGGTTCCGGCTTGGCTGTAACAATTTCTCGTTACTATCCTCCTAGCGGTGCTGATATCAACCATAAGGGTATTGTGCCCGACATCAAACTTGACTTAAGCACCGAGCAGCAAAAGCGTCTGGCAATAAACCCAGAGTTACGAGCCACTAGCGACGATCCTCAATACAAGCAAGCGATCGCATCTCTGGAAAATATTGCTCTAACTCCACCAGGGGCAAGTCAACCTGTAAAGCCAATTAGTATTCGGTAACTGACTAGTTATTGATTATTGGTTATTGGTTATTGGATTTTCAACAAACAACAAAAAACAAACAACAAACAACTAATTACCACCATTACGCCATTTAGCTAAAATTTCCTGAGCTTTGGGATCGAGAGAATTAAATAAAAAACGACTCCGAGATTGCTTTTGCGATCGCTGTTTGATATTAACTTGTCGAGCAGTCAATCCTACATCGCACTCTAGTTGTAGGGATGATATCCATTCTGCCCCATATCCTACTACAACTAACCTTTGTTCTCGATCTGAAGTAGCAACAATTAATCGTTGTCTTTGTCTCTCCTCCTGACTGCGAAACGAAGCACAGAATTTTTCAATATAACTGTCGGCTGTTTGTCCAAAGTCGGTATAACAAACAGACAAAAAATTAGTGAATCCTTCCTGATGAGCCTGTGACTTTTGATACTGAGCATCAAAGACGATCTGAGTTGTGTAGCCAACAAAGGCACTATAATTAATTAAAGCCTCGACTAGCTCTTGGCGAGCAGCACAAAGTCCTTGGCGATCGCGGGTTTTGTTCAATCTAGACCAAGCACCAATTATATTATATCCATCAACTAGTAAAATAGTCTGGGGTGGGTGAGGAGACATTCTTCAAGGTCAATTATTTATTAATATAAAGGATGAAATATGAAGTGTTTATTATAAAATAAAAGCGAAATAGAGATTGTAACACAAATAAAGTAATAATTTTCATAATTCATACTTCATCCTTCATAAGTCTTTGCTTGAGGCGTTGTGGTTCTCCTCGATCTACCACCTTACCTTGTTCCAACAGAAACGCGCCATCACAATAATTCAATTCCTCCAAGCGGTGCGTCACCCAAAGGGCAGTTAAACCGCGACTTTTAACCAAGCGTTGCACTTGTGCTACCAAGTCAAGTTGAGTATCGGGATCGAGGAGTGCAGTAGGCTCATCAAAAAGTAAAACCTCCGACTGACGAGCGATTGCACCTGCGATCGCAATCCGCTGCTTTTGTCCACCACTGAGAGCGTAAATCGGGCGGCGCTGAAAATCGAGCAAATTCACTGCCGCTAGAGCTTCCCTCACTCTGGCACGAATTTGATCGTTTGAAAGCTTTTCTTCCACCAGCCCAAATGCCACATCTGCTCCAACTGTAGGCATTACGAGTTGGTGATCCGGATTCTGGAAAACAAAACCCACTAATCCTGAAATCTCAATTTCCCCCGATTGGGGTGATAATAGTCCCGCTAGCAATTGAAGTAAAGTAGATTTCCCACTACCATTTGTCCCCAAGAGCATCCAAAACTCACCCTTGGGAACTTCCAGAGAGCAAGAGCGCAAAACAGATGCTCCTGTAGGCCAGGTAAAGGACAGATTCCTGACGCTAATTGCTTTTTCAGTTATGGCGTTGCTGCCAGTTTCTTCATTCATAATGAATAAAACATGAAGGTTGAAGGATGAAGGTTGAAGGTTGAAGGTTGAAGTATGAATGTTGAAACATGAAGTATGAAAAATGAATGTTGAAAGATGAAGTATGAAGTATGTTGAAACATGAAGTATGAAGGGTAAAGTATGAAAATACTAAAATAAGTATTCAAGAAGACAAGCTCCTGAATTAATTCCTGATTTTTACTTCACCCTTCATCCTTCACACTTTATCCTTCATCCTTCACACTTTATCCTTCACACTTTATCCTTCACACTTCATCCTTCACCCTTAACAACCTCCTCTTCAGCCATAGAAAAGAAACCAGGAGATCGCCCCGATGAAGCAGTACTGGATTTCTCAGAAATCATCACAGCACTAATGCGATCGCTAAAAACCGCAATTTTCTTCTCTGTCTGGCGATCGCAGCTCAATTCCAACAACTGAGGTTCCTTGGAGCGCATGGCTGTAATAATTTCCTGGTAAGTCGCCTCAGCCCCTTCTGCCTCCTTGCGCTGTACGGACAGCGGCATGGACATGTATTTTAGAGTCAAGTCTATTGTGAACATTCTTCAGCTTAATTCCTAGGCATTCTTTCTTTTATTATCTTAGGGAATCGGGAATAGAA
>NZ_JAMZMM010000501.1 GCF_024178385.1 Limnofasciculus baicalensis BBK-W-15
TTTTTGGAGTGGGGAGTGGGGGAATTTATGCTCCCGATTCCCGATTCCCTCTTCCTGCAACAAGGGAAATATTTCAAAATGATACCGACCTATGATATCCTGGTTTTGCAGCTCGTAATCTATGAGCCAACGACGAGACACAATCAAGTAGCGCAGATCGCGATCGAGCATGGCTACTGCTGCGGGTATCTGCTCGGCAAATACCGAGAACAGTTGTAGATTGCCTGAGTTAGGGGACTGATCTTTGAGTTGCATCATGACTAGTTATATAAAACCACACAGCTACCGCCCCTCACCACTACAGATTTTCCGTACCGCGATTAGAATATTCCCATTAGAGTATTCCTAATAGACTACGGTATTATCCCAACTGGCTGCGGAAAAACAAATATTAATAGTAACGCAAAAGACATCCAAGGTAAGATAGGTGTCGAAAATCACTCGGTTTCGAGTAATGCCTTACACCACTAATGACTTACCTAGTTTCCTACAACAGCTACTTGAAAGAGAATCCTTATCCATAGAGCAAGCCTCCTACCTGATGGAGGGATGGCTCAATGAGGAAATTCCCTCAGTTTTATCCGGTGCAATTCTGGCTGCAATTCAAGCCAAAGGAGTCTCTTCCCAAGAATTGGCGGGGATGGCGCAGGTACTCCAATCCCAATCAAAATCTCCCACTTCTTTAATAAATCAGGAAGTTGAGATTACTGAAAAAATTCCCCTTATCGATACCTGCGGTACAGGTGGCGATGGTGCTTCAACTTTTAATATTTCCACTGCTGTCGCTTTTGTCGCGGCGGCGGCAGGGGTGCGAGTGGCGAAACACGGTAACCGTTCCGCTTCGTCGCGAGTGGGTTCAGCAGATGTCTTAGAAGCACTTGGGATTAATTTAGCAGCTTCACCCGCACAAGTGCAAGCCGCCTTAGATGAGGTAGGGGTGACATTTCTCTTTGCGCGAGGTTGGCATCCGGCGCTGAAAGCTGTCGCTTCCCTCCGACAAACTCTGAAAATCCGTACTGTATTCAATCTTTTGGGTCCTTTGGTGAATCCTTTGCGCCCTACTGGGCAGGTAATTGGTGTATTTGATTCCAATATTGTGGCGACTATTGCCCAAGCTTTATCTCAGTTAGGAACCAAAAATGCGATTGTTTTACACGGAAGGGAAGGGCTGGATGAGGCGGGATTGGCAGATGAAACTGACCTAGCTTTATTATCAGGTGGAGAGGTACATTTATCTACTCTAAATCCGAAAATGTTGGGCTTGAATTCAGCTTCTACAGAAGCACTTAAGGGTGGGGATGTTGAGGAAAATGCGGTAATTTTGCGGCATGTTTTACAAGGTAAGGGAACTTCTGCACAGCAGGATGTGGTGGCATTGAATACTTCTTTGGCGCTCCAAGTGGGTGGTGCGATAACTCTGGAAGATCATGCTACTGGTATTGCTATAGCAAGGGAGGTGATGGCAAGTGGTGCTGCTTGGTCTAAATTAGAGGAGCTTGTGGCATTTTTGCAAGATTAGTTGTTGGTTATTTGTTGTTAGTTATTGGTTATTTGTTATTTGTTATTGGCTAATAGCTATTAGCTAACCTCTGACATGTCTTATGACTTATTGCTTAAATCCAGATTGCGATCGCGCCGATAACCCTGATGAGGCTAGGTTTTGCTATAATTGCGGTGCCAGGTTACTTTTGAGGGAACGTTATCGGGCTGTTAAACTAATTGGGCAGGGGGGATTTGGCAGAACTTTTTTAGCGGTGGATGGAGATAAGCCTTCTGTGCCGCAATGTGTGATTAAGCAGTTTTTTCCCCAATTTAAAGGGACGAATAATCGGGAGAAAGCGGCAGAATTATTCGAGCAAGAGGCGGTGCGATTGGAGGTGTTGGGTAAGCATTCGCAAATTCCAGAATTATTAGCGCATTTCACTCAGGATCGTCGTCAGTATTTGGTGCAGGAGTTTATTGATGGACAAAATTTAGCTGAGGTTTTGGAAATAGAAGGGGCGTTTCGAGAGAGTCAGATTATAGATTTACTCTCTAGTTTATTGCCTGTGCTGGATTTTATCCATTCTCACAATATTATTCACCGAGATATTAAGCCAGAAAATATTATTCGTCGCTCTTTTGCTTCTTTGGAGAAGGGAGAATGTACTATAAAGACTAGGTTGGTAATAGTAGATTTTGGTGCGGCTAAGTCGGTAATTGCTACGGTAATTACTCACAAGGGTACTAGTATTGGTACGCCGGAATTTATTGCTCCAGAGCAGGTTAAAGGGAAGGCAGTTTATGCTAGCGATTTGTATAGTTTAGGTGTAACTGCTATTCATTTACTTACTCATGTAGATCCGGTTAGGTTATTCGATACAGGTGAAAATATTTGGGTGTGGCGAAATTATTTAGTTAATAATCCGGTAAGTGATGAATTGGGATATATTCTGGATAAACTCCTGCAACATGCCACAAATCGACGCTATCAATCGGCGGCAGATGTTCTTCAGGATTTAGAAAGAAATGGAACAGCGGATATAAGGATGGGGAAAATTTTACCTCTTACCTCTCACCCCTTACCTCTTACCTTTAATCTTTTACCTACAAAAACTGGATCTTATACCCAAATAACTAAACTATCTCCTCCGCTCAGAAAAATATCACTAAATTGGCAAGTTATCCATACTCTAAAAGGTCATTTTGGTTCGGTGGAATCGATTGCTATTAGTCCAGATGGGGAAATACTGGCTAGTGGTAGTACTGATCGCAAAATTAAATTATGGCATTTGCTAGATAGGCGAGAAATTTGTACTCTCACGGGTCATAATGACAGGGTTTCTGCTGTTGTTTTTAGTCCAGATGGTAAAGTTATTGTGAGTGGGAGTTATGACCAAAATATTAAACTATGGCAGGTAGAAAAACAAGAAGAAATTTTGACTATAAAAGGTAATAGTAAATGGATTACTTGTCTAGCAATTAGTCCAGATGGGGAAACTTTGGTAAGTGGGAGTAGCGATGGCACAATTAAATTATGGAATTCCTTAGCAGGTAAGGAGTTGCGCACGATTAAGGGACATAATGAACATATAAATGCGATGGCGATATCGAGTGATGGAGGTATCTTGGCTAGTGTCAGTGGTGATGGTACGGTTAAATTGTGGGATTTTCAGACGGGAGCGGAAATCCATACTTTTGGTGATGGATTATTGCGTCTGGGCTTTTTTTGTTCAGTTGCTTTTAGCCCAGATGGGAGAATATTAGCGACAGGAAAAATTGATGGTACTATCCATTTGTGGGATTTGGTAGAGATGCGAGAATTCTTGATGCTTAAGGGGCATAAAAATAGAGTTCGTACTTTGGCTTTTAGTCCCGATGGGGAAATCTTTGCTAGTGGTAGTATGGATCGAACGATTAAGATTTGGCAAGTGGGATATAGGGAAGCAATTGCTAGTTTTACGGATCATTTACAGGAGGTTTATACGGTTGCTTTTAGTCCGGATGGGCGGATGTTAGTTAGTGGGAGTATGGATAAGACGATTAAGATTTGGGGGTGATGATTGTTGGGGTGGGGTGGGTTTTGTATGGAAATTTACTC
>NZ_JAMZMM010000084.1 GCF_024178385.1 Limnofasciculus baicalensis BBK-W-15
ATTCTAAATATTAAGGGTTTCAGAAAATTATTAAATTAATTGATCTCGAGGTGATAGGCAAAAATTAAGATGCCTCACTATAAGGTTGGGGTGTGTTGGACAGGCAGAGATAGCCTAAAGGGGTAGGATCGTGACTCAGTGTTTCTGCTGAGGCTATTCTTTCCTATTACATAATCGGAAAACTTCTGATTCAGAAAAGTCCTAGATGTGCCGAATGCGTTTTCGCCTAGGTATATAGGATATTCAAAGTAATTAAGGTAGTAGCCAATCGACAGGAGATGTCCATCTTTTTCCTGATGGTTTCTGTTTGCAACTCCATTCTCAACTGACGAAATGGTTGTCTTGTGTTGTTGCCTGGATCGATATTGGAATTTTTATTTCTATACCCCTTACGTCCATCTTATGACTTATAATGATATGCCTGTAATTATACCCGTTTTGGCAACCGCTTATCTGTTAACAGTTTATGTCCTGTTAATCCTAGCAGAACGAACGGTAAAAAGTTCGCGATACATTGCCAACTCAGCGACTGAGGGAGGCGGACATTATGTATCAGCTGATTCCATATCTGGTGGTAATGAGTTGGAGAAGACTCCCACTCCAACTGTTTCAGAAGTGACTCTACGTTAACCTGATAAATTGCACCAATCCTAATCGAGGGAGCAGGGAGGATACCGACGGTATCCTCCCTGCCCCCTTTATGCCTATACATCAAACATATAATTTTGGGTTCAATTTTTTTAAACCACCCTTTTTGATCTAGGCTAAACTATGATTAAAATTATAGGTGTAGTAAATCATCTATAACTGAGATCTTGCACCAATGTCAAAAAAGAGTTTTAGGTAGGGTGGGCAGTCCCCAATATAAGGCGAAAAGCTTATTATTATGTTGATGGAGACTGCCCACCCTACGGTTATTTCAACTGGTGCAAGATCTGAGTATAAGACTAACGATACCCCTGAAAAACTTTTAGATCTCCTAGCTCCTTGGTATAAAATGTAGCACACAATACATTAGCCAATCTTTATGCTTACATTAATTATTGACAACTATGACTCTTATACATTCAATTTGTACCAGATGATTGCCGAGGCAAATGGAAAATTGCCTCTAGTAATTCGTAATAATGAGATTAACTGGGATGAATTAAAAAAAATTCCCTTCGACAACATTGTTATTTCTCCTGGGCCAGGTAGCCCAGAAAGATCTGCAGATTTTGGAATCTGCCGCCAAATAATTGAGAATGTGGATGTACCCTTGCTGGGAGTTTGTCTGGGGCATCAAGGATTAGGCCACATATATGGTGGCAAAGTTATTCATGCACCGGAAGTGCGACATGGGAGAATCAGTAAAATTTATCATAATGGCTCTGAATTGTTCCAAAGTATTCCTAGTCCTTTTTCTGCGGTGCGCTACCACTCTTTGTTAGTTGCAGATGAATTACCTGAATGTTTAGAAAAGATTGCTTGGACTGAAGAAGGACTAGTGATGGGATTGCGCCATCGGTATTTACCATTTTGGGGTGTCCAGTTTCATCCAGAGTCTATCTGTACAGAATCTGGACAAATATTGTTAAATAACTTTAGAGATATTACACGAAGATTTATCAATAAATATTCAATAAGTCCAGGGAATAAGTATTGGACTAGATCTCAATCTATTTGCGATCCAGTCGATGATATTTACCAAGAGGAGGAAAAGTTTGAACTCCATACACGAAAGTTGGATATTTGCCCCAATCCAGAACAGATATTTGTCCATTTATTTCAGGAAGCACCGAATAGCTTTTGGTTAGACAGTAGTCATCTAGAACTCCATCTATCTAGATTCTCGTTTATGGGTGATGGAAATGGGGTAAACAGTTTATTAGTACGCTACCATACTCAAACCCAAGAACTCATCATCACAGAGTCAGATCGCTTTACTCGTCGAACCGAAAGTATTTTTGAATTTCTCAAACGGGAAATTGACCGCCGACGATGCCAATCTGATGATTTACCCTTTGATTTTAACTGTGGATTTGTTGGCTATTTTGGCTATGAACTCAAAGCAGAATGTGGCTCAAAATTAGGACATTTATCACCATTGCCAGATGCAATTTTTTTGCTAGCAGATCGCCTGATAGCCATGGATCATCAAGAAAAGTGCCTTTATTTGGTGCAATTAGTTAAAAAAGGACAAACAGAAGAGATAGAAACTTGGTTTGATGCAATCCAAGAAAAAATTGAAAATTTGCCTCCTCTTCCTCCCCTTGTAGCACAGGGCAATGGTGATACGATCGAGTTCTATTTAAGTTGCCCTTACCAGACTTACATTAATAACATTTACCATTGCTTAGACGAAATTCATGAAGGAGAAAGCTATCAAGTTTGTCTCACCAATCAACTTCACACGGATATCACTCCCGATCCATTAACATTTTATCGCCACTTACGTCAGATCAATCCTGCCCCATACACTGCATTTTTGCGCTTTGGTGAGATCGCGATCGCATCTTCTTCTCCAGAAAGATTTATCCAGATCGATCGTCAGGGGTGGGTAGAAACTAAACCCATTAAAGGCACCCTGCGGCGAGGAGAAAACCCTGAAGAAGATTTCATCCTGCGGGAAAAACTGCGAAACAGCGAAAAAGATCGAGCTGAAAATCTTATGATTGTGGATTTATTACGCAATGATTTGGGCAAAGTCTGTGAAGTAGGCACCATTCATGTACCGAAGTTAATGGATGTAGAAACCTATGCCACACTCCATCAACTGGTGACAACAATACGCGGACATTTGCCATTAAACCTCCAGGCAGTAGATTGTATTCATGCAGCATTTCCCGGCGGTTCAATGACAGGTGCGCCGAAAATCAGAACCATGGACATTATAGACCGACTCGAACAAGAAGCAAGGGGAGTATATTCAGGAGCCATCGGTTTTTTAGGATTGAATGGTGCCGCAGATTTTAATATAGTCATTCGCACCGCTATATTTACTCAAAATCGCACATCCATTGGTATCGGTGGCGGTATTGTGGCACTTTCAGATCCAGAAATGGAATTTCAAGAAACACTCCTCAAAGCTAAAGCCTTAATCCACGCTATGCTTCTCACCATGCACGGTAAATTTGAGGAAGACAAATATCAGATCTTGGGAGTAGAATCAAAAAATTCAGATAATTTTGACACTCTTTTAATTGGATCTTACAGGGTAGGATACTGCGGCTAGATTTGTTTGTTCTACCAAAGGCTTACAACCCAACCACTGAAATGATAACTTAGCAAAATCTTCCGGATTACCACTGACACAAAAGCGCGTCGGCAGAGGTGGAAAACTATTCTTTAATCCCATTAAATCCAATTCTTGCGCTGTAGCCGCAACTAAATGTATTGCGGGATCTACTAATTTAACTTGTGGTGGTAAAATTTGCCGCAGTATTGGTGCAAGATGGGGATAATGAGTGCAACCGTAAACCAAAGTATCAATGTTTTGATTTAGTAATGGCATCAGATACTGAGATGCCACTTCCATTGTATAGGGTTCATTAATACGATTTTGCTCTACTAAAGGGACAAACTCCGGACAACCCACTTGCCAAACTTCAGCCGTTGGTTCAATTTCTAATATGGCGCGGCGATAAGCATTACTAGCAGCAGTAGCAGGAGTCGCAATCACCCCAATCCGCTTTCCTTGTTGTACAGCAGCCCTCGCTCCAGGCAAAATTAGTCCTAAAATTGGGATATTAAACTCGCTCCGTAAAGTTTCCAGTGCTAAAGCATCACTAGTATTACAGGCAAGAACCACCATTTTGACATCTTGTTTTACCATCCAGGTCAAAATTTCCCAGCCAAACTGAATTATTTCTTCCTTTAACCTAGTACCATAAGGTAATCGTGCGGTATCAGCAAAATAAAGAATTGATTCATTCGGTAATTGTCGGTAGAGTTCTCGTAAAACTGTTAAACCACCAACACCACTATCAAAAACACCGATACGATTGCGTTGTGGTTCTCCTGGTAAAATCATCATTTAGTAATTGGTAATTGGTTGTTAGTTGTTGGTAATTGGTTGTTAGTTGTTGGTTGTTAGTTGTTAGTTGTTGGTAATTGGTTGTTAGTTGTTGGTTATTGCTTGTTAGTTGTTGGTTATTGCTTCTGAACAAACAACAAAGAACAAAGAACAAAGAACAAAGAACAAACAACAAACAACAAAGAACAAACAACAAACAACAAAGAACCAATAACAAAGAACAAACAACCAACAACCAATAACAACATTTAAAGAGTTCGCTGAATGTACTGAAGTATACCACTCGCGATCGCTTGCGCCATTTTACTGCGGTAAGCTGAATCTGATAATTTAGCAGCATCATCTCTGCCTGTCACAAAACCAACTTCTACCAAAACAGATGGCATTGAAGATTTCCTCAAGACAAAAAATCTAGCACGTCTGACACCACGGTTATCAATATCAACATTCTGTAAAATATTGTTGTGGATGGTTTGAGCTAGAGCCTGTCCGCTGGAGTAATAATATGTCTCTAACCCATTGACATCCTGTCGGCTGAGATTGATAGAGTTAGCGTGGATGCTGACAAATAGATTAGCATCTAATCGTTCCGCCAAAGCAACTCTTGGTGCTAAATCTACGAAATAATCTGAATCTCTTGTCAGTACCGCTTTAACACCATTTTGCTCTAAAATAGCTGCCACCTCTTGGGATATCGGTAATATGATATCCTTTTCTTGTAATCCACCAATACCAATTGCCCCTGGATCTTTACCACCGTGTCCTGGATCTACTATTACCAAAATCCGACCGTTCGGAACAGTGGGACGAGAATCTGGCGGCTGCGATGAGATAGGTGATGGTATCCTCTCGGGAGGTGGTACGGGAATTGAGCTAGTGGGAGGTCTCGTCTGTAGTAATTGTACCCCCCATAGCTGATCGTCGATCTGATTGATCCCTCCCACCTGAGTTCCCGGTGTTGGCTGAACTAGAATTGTAACCGTGCGGGAATCTTGTTGCAGTAGCCGAACCTGTGATACCGGGCTATTAGCATTAAGCTGAGGACCTCTGACTCGATCTGCGAGTTTAGCATCGAAGATGGTAATTCGGTAAGCGCGGGCGCTAGCATCCCAAATACTAGTAGCTCTCGTCTGCCCATTTGTCCGAATCAACAATTGAGTTTGATTGTTACCCAATTCAACTGACTCAACAATCGTCAATTCATCTAAATTAGATGAATTGGGCGGATTAGGTTGGGGATATCGATTGGGGGGATTAATAAGTGGCGGAGTATTTGACGAATCAATTCGCTGCGGGGTTGGCAAGTCAACCGTCCACTCTCGTGGAGTAGCTCCTCTGAATTTTACCTGTTGGGGATCTAAAGTATAGCCGGGAGCTAATTCAATCACAATTCTGGTCGTATTGTTCTCAAACTGTCCCACTCTGACTTCTTTAATCGCACCTCCCACCAGTTGATTTGCTGTTTTTCTGTCCAGATTAATCCCTGGTAAATCGATCACTACTCGTGTTGGATTAGCAATCAGTTGTGCCCTCGGTTGAACTCCTGAATCTGTGGTAAATACCAGTCGGTTTTGATTCCGATCAAACCGCCAAGATATAAGTTCACTCGATTGGGCAACCGATGCAAAAACAAAAACACTCAACAAGCTGGGGATTAGTAGAAGAGGGCGAAATCTCACAATTATTGCTCCTATTCAAAGCTCAGTTTTTCATCAAATCAATCGAGCAGTTTTGGGATCGGCAATGGCAAAAGAATTGGTTGATTTAAAACTGGACTCCACGGTTCTTCTAGTCGCTTTGTACAAATCAATAACTTCCAACTTATCTTGTTACTCACACGATTGATTGGTCTGGGTTGCCATATTCTAAACTGTCTACTTTTGGGTAGTTGCCTTTCTGGTTCAAGTCAACCTTTACGGACGTAAACGAGTAAATTTATGTTTCAGGTAAATTATAGCTAGGGACTAGGGGCTTTCTTGCTAGGGACTAGGGAAGAAAGTCGTAAAATCAATGGTTTCAGGAACTGAGAATGTCTTAACCGCCCTGGCGGTTGCTATAGTATTGCTTTGACTTCTGTAACTCCTTGGTTAGATCGGCTATGAGAGTAGAACTCAGATATTATACATAGCTTTCTCCAGATCGCAAAAACAATCCCGATCGCCAGCTAGTTGCTTTCCTGTTCCCTGAACGAAACTAACCCATAAGTACCTTACCAACAGTTGTTACCAGGATCGGGAAAATCAAAAATTCCCGCTCCCAACTCCCGACTCCCGACTCCCCTTCCCCTCGTTGCTGAAACGGTAACACCTTCAACCTTCGCTCCTAAATCGTGTCAGAGTATAAAAAACAGTCAATATACAAAACGTACTTTTTGTCAAGTAAGGAGCAATCAATCCCATGACTCAAATGTTTCTTTCCCGTTTTCGCTCCCAAGTAGGTCAACAGTTACAAACTGTTGTATTCGTTGTCGGTATAGTAGTGATGGGTATGGGTAATTCAGCAATGGCTCAAGAGCGTCTGTTACGAACCCTGACAGTTTCCGGTTCCGGGGTGGAACGAATTGCGACAACGATGTCTCAGATACAGTTAGGGGTTGAGATTCAGGGAAAAACGGCTCAGGAGGTTCAGGAGGAACTAGCACGTCGCTCCAGCGCTGTGGTTGAATTATTGCGATCGCGCAATGTGGAAAAATTACAAACTACAGGCATCCAACTTAATCCCGTTTATAGTTATGAGGACAACGTACAACGCCTTAAGGGTTATTCTGGCACAAACACGGTGAGTTTTCGGGTTGCCAATGAAAGAGCAGGTTCCATCTTAGATGAGGCGGTGAAAGCTGGTGCTACCCGGATTGATGGGGTGAGTTTCTCAGCATCTGAAAGTGCGATCTCTGATGCTCAAAAACAAGCTTTACGGGAAGCAACCCAGGATGCTCAACAACAAGCAGATGCCGTTTTGAGTGTCCTGAATCTATCCCGTAAAGATATAGTCAATATTCAGATTAACGGTGCTACTCCACCCCCACCAATGTTAGTCCGGTTAGAGAAAAATATTGCCGCAGGAGAAGTTGCTCAGACACCAGTCATTGGCGGGGAACAAGAAGTCCAGGCATCAGTTACCCTCCAAATTAGTTACTAAGTGAGGACTTATATCAAGAAAGAAACCGGGTTTCTTAAAGAAACCCGGTTTCTGATAGTGCTTTTAGAATTCCGCACTGTCATAGCTATCAACAGCACCAGGATCTGTATCCCGTTTGGAACCAAGCAAATCCATTCGTTCCACTTTAATCACAGGTTTCGAGCGATTTGCACCAGTGGCGCGATCGCTCCAAGTCTCGATCTTGAGGGAACCTTGCACTCCAATCAAACTGCCCTTACGGACGTAGTTAGCAGCGACTTCAGCAGTCTTTCCCCATAATTCCAAATTGAACCAGTCAGGCTGCTCGTTGTTACGGCTTCGGCGGTTTACTGCCAGTGTCAGCCTACATACAACTGTTCCAGATTATTAGAGTCGATAAAAATGTCACCATTTCTACCTCTCCTTCAAAACCGAACGTGAGACTTTCACCTCATTCGGCTCCTCAATAACTTGGCTTGTAATAGCACCTCGTAATTAATGAATAGCGTTATGGCAATGTCCATGTATCAAGATTAAGTTGGTGGTTTTTTGCTTGGTGTTTTACCAAGATATGTTTATTGTCTTGAGTAACAAATCTCCAACCTAATCCTCTGTTGACTCCCCAGTATTTTGAGACGATATCAGTATTATTCTGATTTCGCCCCCTTCTTCTCTTTGCCCATCCAAATAGTTTTTGAAAGACGGCACTGTCCACCTTACTAAACGTTTCAGCACTGGCTACGGTTGAATAATATTCTGCCCATCCCCGAATTACTGGATTTAAGGCATTTATTACCTTTTCCTGACTTGATGTGCCGTTTTTATTTAACAGGTAGTCAATCTTCTGTAGATGTATTTGGATGGCTTCCTTACTGGGTTTGATGAGCGTTATCTGTCCTCTCTGTCTATCGGTTCCACCGATTAACCCGCTTTGTTTTTCACTACACGGATACTGTCGGATGTTAAAACCGAGGAAGTCAAAACCCGTATTTCCTTCATGGGATTTCAATGTATGTGCGATTCGGGTTTTGGTATCTTTGAGAGTCAGCCCTATATCTGCCAACCATTCTTCCACTATTGCTTTTGCTTCCAGAATTACTTCTAGACTTTCGTCCATTAGTACAAAGTCATTGGCATATCTCACAAAGCTTATTTTTCGCTTTGGGCTATTACTGCCGACTCTTCTAGAAAACTTTTCCTCTAGGACATTTTCTATTCCGTGTAAGGCTATATTAGCCAGTAATGGAGATATCATCTCTTCCTCTGTTGAGAATAGATTTTTACCGTCCATCACCCCTGATTTAAGCCAAGTTTTCACTTGTCTTCTGAAGGTGGGTGAGGTTTGAAGTTTATCCAGCAGTTTGGAGTGGTTGATTCGGTCAAAACACTTTTCAATATCAGCATCTAGTACATATTTTGCTTTCTGGCAGATGCCATTAAAGATTGCTGATATAGCATCATGTTCTGACCTATTTGGTCTAAATCCGTATGAGTTTGGCTCGAATTTAGCCTCCCATTCCGGCTCTAGCGCCAGTTTCATTAGGGCTTGTTTCGCTCTTTCTTCTATCGTTAGTATTCCTAGGGATATTTTTTCCTCTTTCCCTGGTTTTGGTATCCAAACCCTTTTAGTGGGTTGGGATTTGTCGTTAAAACATAGTTTTTGGGCTAGTTTAACTTTTTGATAATTGCAAAGGCACGAAACACAATCAACACCAGAAGTATTTTTCTCTTGATTGTCTTGAGTAACTTTTCTAACCGCCACAACCTTGGAATACCACGAATTAGTCAACAGCCTTTGTAACTTATGGACTGCCTTAACGTCACCACATTCTGAGGCTCGATAGATTCTCTTTTGAAGCTTGAAGACATATCGCTCGGCTCTTGCCCAGTTTATTGTCTCCCATTCATACATCGGCTTTGCAACCGTGTCCATGACTTGTGAACCTCTACTAAATTATCTATCTCCAAATCATCGTGATTCCGTCAGCGTATCCTTTAGCTTTCCTAAAGGCATTAGCTTCTGAATCAATCTCGCCTCCCAGTAACATCCGGCTGACTACCTTCTCGAAATTCGACCATTTCGAGAGATACTGAGAGGTTATTTCGTTCCTAGCTCCTGCTTTGCGACAAGTTTAGAGTCCCACTATCCACCGGGTTTCTTTGGGGATGCTCTAGGTCAAACTTCGAGTTGCCTAGCCCTTATCCTTACCTTTTGGTTCAGCCAATAACCTGTGTAGGCTGTTGTCAATGACGATGGTTCAAACGTAGGTTCAGATAAACTTACTCATGCTTGTCTCTGCTGGAAGGGATTTTCCGTCAGGTTCGGAATTACCTCCGTTATTCCCCGCTTCATCAGTTTGATAGTCAATCGCGTCAATGGGGGAATTGCATCTTCTTGCATCTGGAAGGAAGGAATTGATTGTAAAGACTTAACATTCTTTAAAATCTCACCTTCTCAGGAGCTAAGTTGTCAAGGTTTAGTAAATAATTCTACTTATCCTTGCGAATGACACCCAATCTTAAAAGACTGGTTTCTCACTCAACGAATCGCACCGTTAGAGTCGATTGGAGCGTTGCCACCCTAACCTCTCTTTCAGAACCGTGCATGAAACTTTCATTTCACACGGCTCCTTGATAATTCCATCCTGGTTATGGATACGACTCAAAACGGATTATTGTCATAATTCCTGGTTAAGGAACCATCGTTAACCGTCTTTGTGTCGTGACAATGTTTATGTAGAAGTTGTAAATTATTGTCGGTGTCTTTTCCACCTGATAATGTTGGTTTAATCTGATCAACTTCTACAATGTCTGTACTCGTAAAGTACAAGCCACAGTGAGAACAAATACCTTTTTGTTTCTTTAAAAGTCTTGCCACTCTCTTAGATTTTTCTGGGTATTCTCCTCTTCGCTTACTCCAATAAATCCAGTCTCCATTATATGGACTCGCCACTCCTTTTACCTTTGTATGCCTTACGATTGGCCTACTGTCATGGGTGAGTAATGCCAGTCCATCCTCTGTACTGAAACACCAATTTTTTTCGCCTACTGTTCGCCAGTATTTGTCTTTATTGATGTTACCTTTTCCCCTTGTTTTTGCCCAAGCTCTCAACTTTCTGTATGTTAGGTAATCTACCTTCGAGAAGGTTTCCTTGCTAAGGACTGTGGAGTAATAGTTTGACCACCCCTTAACGATCGAGTTCAGCCTGCTAATTAAAGCGGCTTGTGGGGCATTCTTATGGGTATCTATTACTTGTGCAATCTGCGCTAGATGTGTTTTAACTTTGGCTTTTGAAGGGGTGATTAGTGTCTTAAAACCTAGTATGGTTCCGTTTGATGTCTTGGCACTTCTGTAGTTTCCTACTTGATGCTGTTGTATATGGAACCCTAAAAACTCGAACCCAACCTTTCCTTCTATTTCATTGAGAGTGTGGGTTATTTTTGTTTGGCTTGGTTTTAATGACAATCCCATGTCACTTAACCAGTCAGCTATTATCTCTTGGCACTTTTTGACTACGTTTATATCTTCATGGATGATTACGAAGTCGTCAGCGTAGCGGATTAGGGAGAGAGCTTTTCGGTTATCTCTCTTATCTCCCTTAAGTGTTTCTCCATACTGTTTAATTCTTTCTTCCATACCATGTAGAGCAATATTCGCAAGTAACGGTGAGATGACACCGCATTGTGGCGTACCTTCTGTAGTAGGGAATAGAGAATCTTGGTCGCAATATCCTGCCTTGAGCCATGCTTTAATTTGGCGGTTTAAGCTGGGGTATGTACCTATCTTTGAGAGTAATGCTTTGTGGTTTATGCGGTCGAAGCATTTGGCTATATCAGCATCAAGCACAAATTTTGCTTTTTGGTTAATACTAATAAATATTGCCTCTACTGCATCGTGACAGGAACGTCCTGGTCTGAAGCCATAACTGTTAGGCTCGAAGAGAGCCTCCCATTCTGGCTCTAACGCTAGTTTTACTAACGCTTGCAATGCGCGGTCGTTTATTGTGGGTATTCCTAATAGTTTGGGAATGTTAACCCTACGAGTGGGTTTTACTTTGCCAGTTAACTTTAACTTGTTTACCAAGTTAATATGTTGCTTTGGGTTTAACGATTTTACGTTATTCACACCAGCCGTATTTTTTCCTTGGTTATCTTGTGTTACCCGACGTACCGCGATACACTTGGCTGACCAAGACCTAATCAAGGTCTTTTGAAGTTTGCGAACTGCTTTGACATCGCCACGCTCACTCGCTTGAAATATTCGCTTTTGCAACTTAAAAGTTACCCTTTCTAGCTTGCGCCAATTAAGGTCTTTCCATTCCACCGTCTGATTATTCAGCGTATTAGACATATCCATTGCTACTTGTTCTATTTCTTAGGAATTACCGTGTATCTGTCTGCATATCCTCATCATTACAATGAGGCATTCGCTTCTGATACAATCCCGCCCCAATATATCGTTCGTTAGCTACTTACTGGTTATCGACCTTTACCAGAGATATATAGGGGTTACTTCGTTCCGATTACCTATTTGTTTGAATCTTTTAGCGTGATGCTGTCCACCGGGTTTATTGGGCAGTGCTTACAAGTCAATATTTCAGTTGCTTGTGCCCTATCCTTGCCTTTTGGCTTGGTGTTAAATCCGTCTTCACCGTATTTAAACGGGTTTGTCCAAATTTCAGCCATTACACCATTAATCATATCGATGGTTCAGACACATCTTTGCTTTCGCTACGCTTGAGATTCTTGCTCGACAGTTACCAGATTTGGCTTCCAGTATTTCTGCCTTTTATCCCCGCTTTAACCAGTTGGATGCTACCCAGCGGATTAGGGGATATGCTTTCACTCTTGCACTTAGAGGGAAGGACTTACCGCACGGCGGTTCACCTTCAAGGGTAATCAGTTGTCACTAGCGGTTTTCTTGGCTAGGCTAGCCGTCCTATCAGCTTTTGAGCCAATTTTGGGCTAAACGAATCGCACGAAATACTTGACATCTGGGTCTCCACCCACACGACCGACGAGATTAACAAGATTAAGGCTCATTTTAGGTACTTATGTACTAACTAGAGATCTTCTAGAGTGTAGCGAATTTAGGAAATTTCCCACAACCACTTGCCGTGTCGATAATGCTCGATCTACCTAGGCGATCGGGGTATTGGTGTGATATCCGTACTATTTTTGTACCTATTGAGGAGTAGGATACATGGGATGAGCCAATTTAATACTGTTCCCCGTAATATATTCGTGTATTTGGCTACAGAAGTCAATAGACGCTAAACTTAACTTTCTCCGGATTGGCGATGCCGTCGTCTGAATGATGCTTTCAGCTTGGCTTTCCGGAATTTGGGATTATGAATTGTTCAATTTCACTAGACTCAGCTTAAAAAACGTAATAGAATCCACCTCGGTTAGAGTTTAGTTACATTTTGGTCATATACAGCAACATTCGACTTTAGGGGCGTAGAAAAGAGTGGGTTTTTGGAATCGCTTTTCCCTATCACGGGACATGGGTATCGATCTGGGTACTGCTAATACTCTAGTATATGTATCCGGTAAAGGCATTGTACTGCAAGAGCCTTCAGTGGTCGCCATCGACCAAGATCTAAAAATCCCGCTGGCTGTGGGTGAGGAGGCCAAGAAGATGTTGGGGAGAACCCCAGGTAATGTGGTTGCCCTCCGTCCTCTCCGCGATGGTGTGATTGCGGACTTCGATACTGCTGAACTGATGCTCAAGCACTTTATCATGCGAGTTAATGAAGGCAGAACTTTGGTTCAACCTAGGATTGTGATCGGGATTCCTTCCGGTGTCACTGGCGTTGAACGACGGGCAGTTATGGAAGCGGCATCTCAAGCTGGTGCCAGAGATGTCTACTTAATTGATGAACCAGTAGCAGCAGCAATTGGTGCGGGGTTACCTGTGGCAGAACCAACGGGTAACATGATCGTTGATATTGGTGGGGGGACTACCGAAGTTGCTGTCCTTAGTTTACAAGGTACTGTTCTCAGTGAATCGGTGCGGGTAGCTGGGGATGAACTGAGTGAATCAATTACCCAATACATGAAAAAGGTTCATAACTTGGTCATTGGGGAACGGACTGCTGAAGAAATTAAAATTCAGATTGGTTCAGCTTATCCGACTCATGACGATGGCGATTCAACTATGGAGGTGCGGGGTTTACACTTGCTCTCTGGTTTGCCGCGAACCGTTAGTATCAAAGGACCGGAAATCCGAGAAAGTATGTCGGAACCACTTTCTGTAATTGTGGATGCGGTTAAACGTACCCTGGAGCGGACTCCACCAGAACTAGCTGCTGATATTATTGACCGAGGCATTATGTTGGCGGGTGGTGGTGCGCTATTGAGGGGATTGGATACATTGATCAGCCATGAAACTGGTATTGTTACTCATGTAGCAGCCGATCCTTTAAGCTGTGTGGTTTTAGGAACAGGTCGAGTTCTGGAGAATTTCAAACAGCTAGAACGAGTGTTCAGTGGACATTCTCGCCGGATGTAGTGCGACTGTTGGGTAAATGATGAAGGGTGAAGGTTAAGGGAAAAGTCCTGGTTCCATAAAACTCTTTCATACTTCACACTTCATACTTCTTCATGCTTAAATAAACCTGCACTATTAAATTTAAAACGTAAGCCAAACACTGGTATTTGCTAGACAAACTATGTACATAATGCGCCGCTGGTGGGACAAACATGGAGTAGCGATTGTGCTGGGAGGACTAACCCTTAGCGCTGCCTGGTACGTGCGGCAGACTCAGGGGGCGGCTCTCTTCGAGGCTTACCAGTTGGTGACTCGCCCTTTTCAATCCAGCCCCACTCAAGAGGATTTACTTGCCAACGCCCGCGTCAGGGAATTGGAAGATCGTTTAGCTGAATTGGATAGCCAAAACCAGAAGCTAAAAGAGATGTTAGGCTATTCCAAAAAGCAGAAAGAAGAAGGGATTTTTGCGCCAGTTGTGGGGCGTAGTGCAGATCACTGGTGGCAACAAGTTACCTTGGGTCGAGGGACTAAAGATGGTATTAAAGTAGATTTTATCGTTATGGCACCGGGCGGGTTAGTGGGTAGAGTAGTGAGTGTGACACCGAATACTAGTCGGGTATTGCTCATTAGCGATGCTACCTCTCAGGTGGGGATATCGATTAGTCGTAGTCGCAGTATGGGTTTCATGCGAGGACAAGGATCTAATCGTGCCATCATGCAGTTTTTTGATAAAGTACCCAGTGTCCGTAAGGGCGATGTGCTTTCCACTTCTCCTGTGAGTAATCGTTTCCCCCCCGGTTTACCATTGGGACGTGTGGAGTCTGTTAATCTGGACAAAAGCCCCGCACCGGAGGCTGTTATTGAGTTGACGGCACCGTTTAATTCTCTAGAATGGGTGATGGTTTATCCTAACTCAAGTCCAGCTCCTCCAGAAGCTGCCAAGCCAAAACCATAACGCTTATTTGTTATTTGTTATTTGTTATTTGTAAGCGTGAAAAATAACCAAAAACCAATAACAAACAACCAACAACCAATAACAAACAACCAACAACCAATAACAAATAACGAAATGATTCGAGGAGATTGCTCTTGAAAAATATTGTCAACCTTTCTCAGCTTTCACCCTGGAGTCGTCAATTTATCAATTGCCTTGTGACGCTGGCTTCAGTATTTATTTGCCTGATAATTCTACCAGCTCGTTTACCGGGGATGGAGTTACTAGGAATTGCCCCCAACTGGTTATTAATTTGGGTTGTCGCCTGGAGTGTTAAAAGATCGGCATTTCAGGGTGCAATAGCTGGGTTGGTGCTGGGATTGATTCAAGATGGGATGACTTCCCCTGAACCAACTCATATCTTAAACCTCGCTTTGGTAGGAATCTTAACTGCTCGGATACAGAAGCAGCGATTTATTCAGGAAGATTTTATTTCTGTGGCGTTAATTGTATTTGGGATGGCGGTGGTTGGGGAAACTGTTACCGCGATCCAGTATAGTTTTGTTGGCGATCGCAATCTGACAGATATTTGGCTGGATCATCAGCGGATTGCCCTTTCTTCAGCTATTCTCAGCAGTCTTTGGGCACCTGTACTTTACTATCCCCTCAATCGGTGGTGGGAGAAACTCAAGTTTGTTGAGCAATCGTGAGTTATTTGTTATTTTTTATCGGATAGTTTTACTCCCCTCTCCTTCCAGGAGAGGGGCAGGGGGAGAGGTTATCTTAATCTAGCCATTATTGTCCGATGGCGGGAGCTATTGGGGATAATTGTGGGTTTGTCGAATCCTGCTTCTATTATTGCTGCCTCGATATCTAATGTGAAGTATTCATCGAGGTAGGGTTCGGTACTTTTGAGTAGTGTAAGAATGTAGGGTGGCATTTTAGCGTAAATTTCAGATTGAGGATTCATATCCATCATTGTGAAATAACCGCCGGGGCGGAGTAATCTTTTTGCTTCTTTTAGGATTTCTTTGGTTGGATTTTGTGGTAATTCGTGGAACATTAAGAAGGATGATACTAAGTCGAAGGAATTGTCTGGTAATCCTGTTTCTTCGGCACGGCTATGTTTCCAGGTAATATGGGGATGATTTTCTTGGGAGTTATATTGGGCTACTGCTAAGTAGTAAGGGGATAAATCTATTCCGGTAATGTTGGCTTGTGGATATATCTCTTCTAGGGCAAAGGTACTCATCCCGACGCTGCAACCTAAGTCGAGGATATCCTGGGGCTGGATCGTAATTTCTTTTTTGATAATATCGTGGTAGCTTTGACGTAGTTTGGGGTCACCTTTTGCTCCTGCGTTAGGCCATATTTTAGCATGGACTGCATAAGCTGCCGATTCTACTTCCCATGCTGCTTCCCAATTCAGATTACCCTTTTCATAAGCATGGAAGGAGCATACATAATAATCGGGATAGGCGATTTGGGGATTTTGGATTTGATTGAGGTATGTTTCCCAGTTAATAGCACGAAATTGTTCTACTTTTTTTGTCCAAGGTACTCCTATCTCTTCTGCCCTTTTGATCATCATTGTACGGGCTTGGTGTTTGGCGATGTCGGCTAGGGGTTTAATGGAGAGTAATCCGTTGACTAGTCGAGAGGTTAAGGTGTCAGTCGTATTAATTCTAGTTGTCATCTTTTTTCCCCCGTGGAGACCCCCGTTATAATCAGCGCGGATACATCGAGCCGTAGAGTATCGCCCATTGATTTAACGGCGGGAGGAAACGGGGGATATTTTATGGGACTCAATGTCCCTAAAATATCTAAATCAGTATCCATAGCTATAGCCATCCTTTTGATGAATTTGTTGACAATATTTGTAGCTAATTCCCTGAATCAAGCCGTTTGTTGTGGAGATATTAAAACTACCAGTTGACCGGATGGCAACCCTCCCCGTATAAGTCCCAAGTTTTTTAAGAGCAGTAACTACCGCTTTTACGATGTCACCCGTTTGAAACCCTTTGACAAACTTAAACTGAGGAACATATAGTTAATACTGCCTTCGTACATATTACTCGATCTGGAAGCTTTAGAATCTCAGTGCTATTGGGAAAAATAACCGCAGGTAGGTGGATAAAATTGCCTCGCCCCAGAATAGTGTTAATCCTGCACCTAATGCCAGAAAAGGACCAAAGGGTATCGGTTGTTGACGATTGAGTAATTTTAGTGCGATCGCGCCTCCTCCGACAAATGCTCCTACTCCACAGGCTAGGAATCCTGATAATAGCAGATATTTCCACCCCAACCAAGCTCCCATCATTCCTGCTAGTTTTGCGTCTCCCCCTCCCATAGCTGTTTTTCTAAATACGATTGAACCGCCAAATGAGATAATATCGAATAACCAAATACCGACAACTGCTCCGATAATACCTGCCATTAGCTGAGAGGATATCCCTGATAGTTGAGCTTTATGGACAAAACCAAGTATCCCTTGAAATAATAAACCTGCTATCAATCCGGATTGTGTGAGGGAGTTGGGCAGTGTCATGGTATCTAAGTCAATTAATGATAGGGCTAAGAGCCAGCTTAGGAATCCCCAGTATCCTAATGTTTCAATACTGATATCATATTGGTAGAATACGAGTAAAAATATTATCCCTGTTATTGCTTCAACTACGGGATACCGTAGGGAAATCTTACTTCTACAGTGACGACACCGCCCTTTTAATAATATCCAGCCAAATACAGGAATATTCTCGCGCTTTCCTAGTTTATGGAGACAATGGGGACACCGGGAAGGAGGCCACAGAATTGATAAGTTAGCTGGAATTCGATATACTACTACATTAAGGAAGCTGCCTATTGATGCACCTAGAGTGAATACTATTATATAAGTGAGACTTACAGTTAAAGCTTCCATTGTTATTTGTTGTTTGTTGTTTGTTGTTCGTTATTTGAAAGTCCGGAATAATATAGCAATCCTAAATGGGTTGTAATATTTTCTTTAAGTATAAGAGTCTTTCTGTGAAAGGGTTTCAGCTTCTTGCTTTTACATGATCAAAATAGGATTGCTATATCACTAATAATACTTACGCTGCCACAGTATTATTAACGTTGCTGGTGCGTTAGCAGAGCATAACGCACCAGCAACGTTAAATCGTACTGCAATTATGATAATGTAAATAGATTTTATCTAGAAACCAACTATTAACAAACAACAAAAATTTTATTGTTATTATTTATCCAACCAATAACAAACAACAAACAACCAACCAACAACCAACAACCAACAACCAACGACTAATACATCTCCGTTTCAATCTGACTGAAAGGTACGAAACATTCCTGTGGCAAAAGAATCGGTTTTTGCCTAAAAATTAACTTCCCACGATGGGTAAATTTATCAATTGCTACACCTACAGGACGTTGCGGAATGTCTGGGTGAACTTCATAATACCTATGGTAGATCTGCCGTGCTGCTCTGAGGAGAGTGGGATCTAACAGTATCGGTATGTCTCTCGTCTCTCTATATTCTGTTTGCCATTGCCGCGATGAATATACCACCTGCCCAACCCTCTTTTTTCAGCTTGACGACTTTAATTTACCAGCCCTATTACCATAATTGGTTGATTAACATATTAAGATTTAAGCAGGTCTATTGCCTCGATCAAAGCCTCGCCCATAGCACGACAGCCTAATTGAGTCATTCCAGGTGACATGATATCTCCAGTGCGATATCCTTTATCTAATACCATCAGGACTGCTTGTTCGATTCGCTCTGCTGCTTGAGGCTGGTTTAAGCCATAGCGTAACATCATTGCTCCACTCAATACCTGTGCTAAGGGATTGGC
Source organism: Limnofasciculus baicalensis BBK-W-15 (assembly GCF_024178385.1). GTDB lineage: Bacteria > Cyanobacteriota > Cyanobacteriia > Cyanobacteriales > Coleofasciculaceae > Limnofasciculus > Limnofasciculus baicalensis. The sequence continues at coordinate 18,411 of NZ_JAMZMM010000084.1, forward strand.
TTTATCTTCACCTGCGATATCGGGTGCAGAGCCGTGGACGGGTTCAAAGACTCCTGGACTGTTTTCTCCTAAACTGGCAGAAGGTAACATACCGATGCTTCCCGTTAGCATAGCCGCAGCATCAGAAAGAATATCACCAAATAGATTACCTGTGACAATTGTATCAAATTGTTTCGGCGCTCTGACTAACTGCATGGCAGCATTGTCAACATATAGGTGAGATAATTCGATATCGGGATATTCAGATGCGAGGTTAGTGATGCGATCGCGCCATAACTGAGATACTTCTAGTACATTAGCCTTATCTACCGAACAGAGTTTCCCCCCACGTTTCCGTGCTGTTTCAAATGCTACCCTGCCAATACGGTCAATTTCACCTTCTGTATACGCCATAGTATTGACACCGCGCTTTTCCCCTGTTTCCGTGGTAAAAATACCTTTAGGTTGACCGAAATAAATCCCGCCTGTAAGTTCTCGCACTACCATAATATCGACACCTTCGACAATTTCTCGCTTCAATGAGGAGGCATCGATTAATTGAGGTAATATTTTGGCAGGTCGCAAATTAGCAAATAAACCCAATCCTGCTCTTAATCCTAGTAAACCTGTTTCCGGACGTTGATGACGGGGGAGGTTATCCCACTTGTAACCGCCAATCGCCGCTAGTAATACCGCATCGCTATCTTGGCAGGTTTTCAAACTATCATCAGGAAGAGGATTACCTGTAGCATCAATAGCTGCACCACCAATCGGTGCTTCAGTAAAATTAATGCTAATATCGAATTGTCCGGCGATAACCTTCAAAACATCTACCGCTACTGTGATGATTTCCGGGCCAATCCCGTCGCCAGGGAGTAGGGTAATGCGGTAGGTGTGTGCCATAAATTAATTTTACTCCGTTAATCTTGCCAGAACAGAAATACCTAATCGGTGGGAATTCCTCACAAACTCCTTATTGTACAAGGCAATGTCACCAGAAAATCGGGAATGGGGAGTGGGGAATGG
>NZ_JAMZMM010000502.1 GCF_024178385.1 Limnofasciculus baicalensis BBK-W-15
ATTACAAGAAGGATTACAACAAGGATTACAACAAGGATTACAACAAGGATTACAAGAAGGATTACAACAAGGATTACAGCAAGGAGAAGTTGGATTAATTATACGCCTATTAGAACGTCGTTTAGGAGCAATTGAGCCTGATATCCAAATTCAGATTAGTCAATTATCCAGCGAACAATTAGAAAATCTAGGTGAAGCTGTGTTAAATTTTACCACTCCTGAAGATTTAATTGATTGGTTATCAGATGGTAACGATTAACAAAAGTCTCTCTTCCTATTCCCTACTCTCCATCAAGTTTATCCCTCCATCTTCACTAAGAAGATTTAACTGAGTTGCACCAATGCCAAAAAAGCGTTTAATAGAGTACTTGGAGGAATGGGTAGATTCTTGATGTGGGTTAGTCGAGATTTTGCACCATTGTTAGGCTAAATTAGGACTTACGCTCAGAAACCCGGTTTCTCCAAAAAATCGTGGATTGAGACAATCTCGGTTGAGGAAGAAACCGAGTTTCTAACTCACTGTATATAAATCCTGTAAATATTATCGGTGATGCTCATCATGGAAAGCCTCTACACCTTCAAATTCAATCACTCCAATGCCTTACAAGCACTTGCCCATGGGAAAACCGACAATATTAACTACTACGAAGCCCGAAAAAAACTATTCAACCTATCCATCATGGCAGATTACGACCAACTCGTCTGCCTCCCCACCCTCACAGCCATCGACAAACACTGGTATCAAATCGAAACTGCCCGAAAAGTACTCAGACAACTAGGAGGGCGTGCCCTTTTAGCCGATGAAGTAGGATTAGGAAAAACTATTGAAGCTGGACTTATTTTAAGTGAATATCTGGCACGAGGCATGATTCAATCCCTCTTAATTCTCACCCCAGCCTCCCTAGTCTCTCAATGGCAACAGGAATTACAAACAAAATTTAATATCGACACCATTACTAGCGACGACAAACAACTCCAACTCAACCCCAGTGAATTTTGGAGTAATAATAATCGAATCATTGCTTCTCTCAATACCGCAAAATCGCCAAAACACTTCAACTTAGTAACGACAAGAAACTGGGATTTAGTTATCGTTGACGAAGCCCACCACCTGAAGAATCGTAACACCCTCAACTGGAAACTCGTCAACGCCCTAAATAAACGATTCATCTTAATGCTTACCGCCACTCCAGTGCAAAACTCTCTCGTAGAATTATTCAATCTCCTCACCCTCCTCAAACCAGGATTATTAAAAACAGAAGCTGCATTTAAAAAAGAATACGTCTCCTCCAAAAATGGACGAATTCCCAAAAATCCCGAAAAACTGCGACAGTTAATGCGAGAAGTGATGGTACGGAATACCCGTTCCCTAGTTGATGTCCAATTACCCAAACGCTTCGCTACTACCATCACCGTTAATCCTGCCAAAAGTGAAGAGAAACTCTATCAGGATTTGACTGAATATATCCGTTCACTGGAAATGGGTGAATCAGATACTGAAAAACAGGATAAACTAGATACTGATAAATCTCAGCAGTTAGCTCCTGAAAAACAGGATAATTCAGACAATGAAAAACCTCAGCAGTTAGCTCCTGAAAAACCACATAAACTAGACAAATTTTCTCGCACAAACCTCTTAATGAGAGCTGGCTCATCCCCCCAAGCATTAGCCGATTCTCTCAAAAACCTTGCCAAAAAATTCCCTAGCGAGGAACTAAAAACCTTAACCAGACGCGCCTCACAAATTAAACAAGTTGAAAAAGCGATAGCCTTAGTCGATTTACTCAAAAAATCAACCCAAAAAACCATTGTTTTTACCACCCATCGAGCCACCAGCGCCTACCTAGCAAAAACCCTCGAAGAAGCCGGAATTTCCTTCGCCCAATTTCTCGGAGATATGTCATTAAAAGACAAAGATGCCGCAATTGAAGCATTTCGCGATAATGTTCCAGTTTTGCTAGCTTCCGAAACAGGGGGAGAAGGAAGGAACATCCAATTTGCTAACGCGATTGTCAACTATGACTTACCCTGGAATCCGATGAAAATAGAACAACGGATTGGGCGAATTCACCGCATCGGGCAGAAACAGGATGTGTTTATCTTTAACTTTTGTCTCAAAGGTAGTATTGAGGAATACATTCTGCGCATCTTGCATGATAAAATCAATATGTTTGAATTGGTGGTGGGAGAAATCGAAACTATCTTAGGCAATGTTGATGATGAGTTTGATTTCAGCGAAATAGTGATAGATATCTGGTTAAAGCATCAAGCGAAGCCAGAATTAGATACGGCGTTTGACAATCTGGCTAGTGAGTTGATAAAAGCTAAAGATAAATATCGGGAAACTAGCGAACTCGACGAACAGATTTTTGGCGAAGATTTTGAAGCATAATCTTGACTATTCAGTTAATAAAATCAACATTTGTTCCTTGTATCCACATGGTTTCTAATCCAATTCTCTCTACCCTAGCCCAACTAATCTCCTTACACGAGGGCATCGCCGAAGCGGATGGCGAACAGGTTTTGAATGTTCTATTAACTCAGAATATTGCTAAAGCTCTCGACTTACCGGAAGAGATTTCTTTTACCACTAGAGTTGATATTCCTGAAAGCCATTTTGTTACCTATCACTCGGCATTGCTGAATAAGTTTTCTGAATTGTTAGCGGATAGAGGAGCTGTAGCAGAAATAGGTGTGAAGTATCATGGCTATCTAAAAACGACAGGATTTGAGAAAATCCTTCAGCAAAATATTGCTCCTCAAAATGGATTGATTCGATTTCTAGATGCTAAACCGGAAACCACTCGTTATCTATGGTGCAATGTGGCTTATACAGCGGAAGCTGATGAACGAAGAATCGGGATGGTTTCTTTGGTTATTAATGAGTTAACTGGAGTGACACCTATAGATATTGGAGATGCTTTGTTTTGGGAAGCTGATAGAATTGAGGTGAATGATTCTCTAGAATCAACAGCGATATCTTTTGAGGATTTGTCAAGTTTAATCGAACAGACATCCGCTAAATTAATTAAAAATGAATTAGAGAATTGGAGTGCTAAGTTAACGCGAACTTTGACTAGAGATTCCGAAAGACTTCATGCTTATTACGGCACAATCGCGACTGAAATTGCTACCAAGATTCAGTATAAAGGTTTGGTAGATGAGGAGAAAGAGAAGGAGTTAGCTCGGATTGAGGCAACTCAACGGGAATTAGAGCGGAAGTTAGCGGATATTAAAGAGCGTTATGCTCTCTCTGTGGATGCTTTTTTACATAGTGCGATGGTTATCCATTTGCCCACAGTCCATATTAATTGTGAATTGGTGAGGAAGAAAGCCAAGCGAATCGTGACAGCAGTATGGAATCCTTTTACAAAAGTCGTTGAGCCTTTACGTTGTGAAGTATCGGGACAACCTGTATATGAATTTTATTTAGATGATAAGATAGCTAAAATTATTTCATCTAATTCTTGGCATAAGTGAAGCTATATCTGAGATATTACACTATTTGCAATAAACCTGGGCGAATGAATTCGCGGCTACACAAACAAAGTCTGCCTTCGCAGACTAAAAGGC
>NZ_JAMZMM010000085.1 GCF_024178385.1 Limnofasciculus baicalensis BBK-W-15
CTTGTCCCCCTTGTCTCCCTTGTCTCCCTTGTCTCCCTGAACCATTATTTACAGACAGATGATTCAAATCATACTACTCTTTTAAATCCTCCACAAACATTACTTCATCTGGATGTTGCTTTGCCCACAATTCTCGTTCCCCACGAATTTTAGCTAGGTGAGATTCGATATTTTCTGGTGTGATGAGAATGCCAAAATCTTTAGGAACGCTTTTTTCTTGATAAGACAACACTCGATTTAAAACCCAATCTCCCACTTGTTTACTGTAATGAGTACCATCTAAGAAGTATTCCATATCATCACTAATAGGTTCTGTTGTGATGCTGTTGTAGCCAGAGAAATCCCATAGAGGAGTAATTTGACTCAATTCTCGTTTCCATTGTTCAAAAACTGACCAAAGTCCGGCAAGGCGAATAGCTTCCAATTGAGATGCTGATTCTGGGGATATAAAAACTTTTATATCTATATTTTTTCTTTGACAAAGATCAACTATTTCTTTATATATTTCTAGAGCATTATTTGATAACTTATAATTACTGTAGTACCATTCTAAATAACTAGAGATGTCTTTTTGAAAGCGAGTTCTCATATTAGGGATCAGACGACCATTAATCTTATTATTTGAATCCCCAATTATTCGCATACCTCTGAAGTAGTAATTTTCTATACCTTTGCTATTAAGGTTAGCAATAACTGTGGATTGACTATCTTCAAATGTCTGCCACGATATGAGAATATCCATTAACATATTTAGAGAGATTTTATTTTTTCCCAAATTATCATTTAATTTTCTGGGATCTTTGTCGAATTCACCAAACATAAAGAAGTCTAAGCCAATAACCATTTGTTTTGCTTGAGATTGATTAATTATAACATGTTCTACATAATGATTTAACTCAGGTAGATGTATAGCTGGTATTCCCAAATTGTAAGCATTTTGGCTATCTATTAAACCAGGATGACTGGGATCTAGACCAATTATTACTCTAGACGAACCCAATAAAACTGTTGTTGGTTTAAAGCGGATAACATCAATAGTTTTGACTAGACTATTATGAGTATCTTGTTCTGGCTTAAACTGATTAAACCCTGAAAAACTTGGAGTACTAAGAATACCGTATGGATCTACTGCGATATTAAAAAATCCAATAAACAAAACAGGCAATAGAGAAACTATTAATAGTGTCCAATTAAATTTACGGTAATTATGATTATCCTGTTGAATTTTTTTATTTTTTATCGAGCCACGCGATCGAGAAAACAAGGTAAATTTCATCATTTCAAACTATCTGATTTCGCTTATTTTTTTATATTTGAAGCACGCTTGCTATCATATTCGCGCTTTAAATCTTCCACTAACTTAACTTTATCCGGATTGTTTTTTGTCCATAATTCTCTGTCATTGCGGAGTTGCTCGATGTGGGATTCAATATTATCTGGTGTGAGTAAAATACCGAAATCTTGGGGAACTGTTTCTGCTTTATAAGATAAAATGCGATTGAGAATCAGATCCCCGATGGGTTTAGTATAATGGGAATTATCAGCATAATTTTTCATAGAGTTACTAATTGGCTCAGTTGTAATGCTGTTATAGCCAGAAAAATCCCAAACGGGGGTAATTTTCACAATCTCCCGTTGCCATTGTTCAAAAACTTCCCAACGCCCTGTGGCACGAATAGCCTCTAAATCAATCGCGTGAGATGGAGAGATAAAGACTTTTAAGGTTATACCATGTTCCTGGCATAGATCTACTATGCGTTTAAAATCAGATAGGTATTGATTTGAAAATTTATAATCAGAGTGTAAAGAGAAGTAAAGAGTTATTCCCGAACTAAATCTCCATTCATTTTGACCTTTTTCAAGATTACGATTTGGCATAAAACCATTTTTGCCATAATCATCATTTTTATTTGGATCTTTAAGGCTAGCCTTAATTGTTTCTATGCTCTTAGAATAAGCATCCCAAGAAAATGTGGAAGTAATAGCATCATTTATGGTTAGGTGGTTTTTTTCTAGTCTATCTTCTGAGAAGCTGGGTTGATTTTTTAATGACGAATTAAACATAAAAAAATCAACCCCAAATATTACTTCTTTTATGTCTTTTTGATTGGCAATTGCATGTTCTAAATAACGAAATATCTCGTAATTATTCGGTCCATTGAGAGCTAAGTTATAAGCAGGTTGATTGCTGGATAAAGCCGGATGGCTTGGATTTAATCCCTGTTTTGTTCTCGATGAACCCAGGAAAATTGTAACTGGTTTTATCCGGATAATGTCGAGAGCTTTGAATAACCTATCAGTATTATCTTTCTCTGGTTTAGAATGATTAATACCCAAAAAGTTTGGTGTATCAAAAACATCGTAGGGATCGACAATAATATTAAACAAGCCCACAGATAGGGTAGGAATCAATGCAGCAGCGATAAAACCCCAATTAAATCGACTGTATTTTTTGCTTGAGGTATTTCTACTTTTATTTTTGGTAGAGACTTCAGATGGCGCTGAATTTAATTTAGGAAATATACTCATGATTTTTGATATCGATTAAAACTGGAAGTAAAGAAATTCAGAAACTCGATTCAGTGATAGCAAACAAACACTAGTTAATACACCCACGCCAACCGCCCACCACCAAGTTGGCTTAAACTTCTCCACAATTTCCTGGGTATTGGGAAGTAATGCCGTACATAAAGTTAGTCCAACTAAAACAAAAATACTCGCACCCTTATTACCATTTACCTCTGGTATATAAGCCAAACTGCCCCAAGATTTAAGCTGTATCCCAAAGTTAGTGAGGATGGCTAACTTACCTTGTGCTTCACCGGGCAAGACAATACCTTTCATCCCCACCATCGCCTGTAAAATATTCATCGCATCAGATAAGGTTGCCGCCCTAAATAATACCCAACCCACGATAACAGCAAAAAATGTCATCACCCAAGCCAATAGCTTCGGCAAAGATACACCCAACTTTGTCCACCCATGATTAAGACAGAGATATAACCCATGCAATCCTCCCCATATTATATAAGTCCACCCCGCACCATGCCATAATCCACCTAGTAACATGGTAGTCATTAAATTGACATAGCGTCTAACTTGTCCCTTGCGATTTCCTCCCAAGGGAATATATAGATAATCCCGGAGAAAATTGGAAAGGGTAATGTGCCAGCGTCGCCAGAATTCAACTATGGATTTAGATTTATAGGGGGAATCAAAATTAATCGGTAAATCGATATTAATCATCCACCCTAAGCCAATTGCCATATCGCAGTAGCCAGAAAAATCGAAATATAACTGCATGGTGTAACTGATTGCTCCTACCCATGCTTCAATAAAAGTTACGGAACCAGAATTATTAAATACGGGGGCAACCCACGGCGATACGCTATCAGCAATTAAAACTTTTTTGGCAATTCCCAAGGCAAATAGCACTAAGCCCCGCGCCACATTTTTGTGAGAAAAGACAAAATTTCGCATCCTTTGAAACTGCGGAATCATATCTTGGTGATGGAGAATTGGTCCCGCGATCAAATGAGGAAAGAAGGTAACAAAAAGTCCGTAACTCAGCCAATCTTGCTTAGTAGTTTTGCCGCGATAGGCATCTACTAAATAAGCAGTTTGGGTGAAAGTGTAAAAAGAAATACCGAGGGGTAGGATAATATTGGGGAGAGTCCAATCCGTACCTGCGATCGCATCGAAGGAACTTAAGAAAAAGTTAGCATATTTGTAATAGCATAACAGAACCAGGTTTAAACCAATGCCCGTCCAGAGTAAACGAGTAGCTTTTTTACTGCCAAGTGGAGTTTCTTCTATGGATCTACCAATAAAATAGTTAAAGCCGATAGAAATCAGCATTAACGGCAAGTAGTGGATATCCCAGTAAGCGTAAAATGCCAGAGACGCGATAAATAAGGAAGCTGTAGCTACCCTGGTTAAGCGAAACCGCACTAACCCGAAAAAGACAAGTAGGGTAATGGGTAAGAAGACAAAAATGAATGGATAAGAGTTAAATAACATAGTTGGTAATTAGTCACTGGTAATTAGTCATTAGTATATTAAGCATCCGTTGCTAAATCCCTCCGATTACGATTCAATTTACTATCCGCTGCTAACTTGGTCATTTTTTCAAAAACAGACTATTGTGGTGGTTGACTATCTTGAGAACAAGATTGCTGGAAAATGCTAATCTTTTCTACATTTTGTGTTTCCCCTGGTGGTACTGTTCTCTCACTCATAAAATAAATCTCAAAACTCTCTACTTCCTTTGCACCTTGATGTTGCCCATTCCAATCACGGCAGAGATATTCCCCGTAGTAAGGTATAATGTTCTTCCCTATGGAACGATTGAGGTTGATAAAATAAGTGCGCCATTGCATATTCGGATAGATACTATTGCGAACCTGAATACTTGGCTTATCCCAATTTACAGCAGCACCATTTCTCAAAATATCAACTTCACTGCCATCTTTCAGCTTGGTAACAACGACATACCACCCATCATCTCTAGGAGGTGCAGGGGCAAAAATGCTCCAAGATTGATCCACCCTTAAAACTCGACTAACCCAATCAATAGAGTTGAGCGTCTTAGATTTAAAAATTCCTTCGCTTGACTTGATTATACCAGATGTGACAGTGCCGCGACTAGTAGTTAGTTCTACTAAATTCTTAAAATTCCACACCGTAATATAAGCCAGTAGCAACAAAGTCACCACATCCATCAGTTTAAAAGGACGTATCTCAATCGGACGGTATTTAAAAGGTTTGGTAAAATTACCCGCCATCCGGCGATTGGAGGCAATAGTTTCGTATACTTTTGTCCCCACCGCCATCAAAGGAGGCAATCTAAGAATTGGCGCGAGAAATCCAAATAGAGGAGATAAACTTACCACATAAGCAATTCCCTCCCACTTAAAATAACGATTTTCTTGCCAATCAACAATTACCCAAGAATTCTTCTCCTCCATATCAGCAAAAATCGAAGGATCCTCCTGACATTGAAGCAAAGGAGTTTTTGGTAAAATTAGAATAGTCTTTAAAAAGTGAACAACCTTCTTACAAAAACCACAATCCCGATCGTAATTAATCCTCAATCCAGCCCTTTCCGGCGTATAAATTCGCTGGAAAATGCCATCCCAAACATCACTAGGAATAAACACCAGCCAAGTAAAGATACCCAGTGCAGGGAATAAGCCAATGTGAAGCGTTAAGCCAAACCCAACATGCAAAAGAATAAAAGTAATAATAGTAGCAGTCCGGAAAAAAGTAGTAGCAACAGGTACAAACAAAAATAACGGGCCAATCCACTCCAACACTAAAGTAAAAAAAGTAGAAAGGGGCAATAAAGGCTTAAAATTAAGTAACAATTGACCCAAAGGTGCAGCATACTGGTCAAAACTCAAAGCATAATAAACAGCACTAAGATCCGGCCACCAAATAGTACTAGTAGTCTTATACCCTGCCGAAAATACATAAATGTAATATACCTGTAAACTCAGGGCCAAAGTCGCCCCCGAAAGCACCCGTTTCGGTAAAGGATCTGGAGAAGAATTTAGGGCACTTTCAATAGAATAACAAGCCCCCAGAGGCAAAAACATCGCCCAAAACATCAGCGCCCGTAACATATCATCCCCAGCAAACTGCAACAAAGGATTGCGATTGTGAAGAGAAATTAATAAAGCCCAAGAAGCAATAGTCGCTAACCTTGTCCGATACCCCACCAACAGCCCCAACGCCATCAAAAACGCCAGGAAAAACAAAATAGTTTGGACAAAAGGTTCCCCACTAATCGCGTGTATGCTCCAATGCAAAGGATTAACAATCCCCTTCAGCGCCGTGCGAGGTAATACCCCCTCATCACTATAAAGTGCCTGAATATCCCCAAAACGAATTCTTAAATCCGCCATCAAAATCAACGCCAACCCAATTCTAAAAGCAGCTAGCGATCGCAAATCAAACCCAAACACCTCCTCCAGTTTACCGCCCCATTTAATCATCATATTCTCCTCCTATCCTCCAAAAACACTCTGTGTACCTCTGTGAATTCCTCTGCGTACCTCTGTGTTAAAAAAAAATCTCGCATCCCCCACATAACCCCTAACTACCTTCTCCTCCCAATCCCCCTCACCCATTTCCCAATCCAATGCCCCAATACCTGTAACTGATGACGAACAGTTGGCAACCGCTGTAAATAAACAAACTGCCGAATAACACTCGCCAACCAACCATCAATCTTCAAAGCAAAACTAGAAACAACTGCCGCACCCTTTCCTAAAGTTAGCATCTCACCTAAATGCAAATAATAGAATTTTTGTAAACGTTTCCCCCTCACAGCCAGATATATATTTTTCGCCGCACAACCCGCCTGCTGATAAGCAACTTGTGCAGTAGCTGGCAACTGTTTGTGAGGATGATATTGAATTTCCGCCAAATCACCCAATGCCAAGACTTCAGGATAATCTCCTAATTGTAAAGTAGGGAGAGTTAAAAGCTGACCGCGATCGTTTTGGCGACAAGGTAAGTTTCTCACCCAATCTATGGATCTATTTCCCACCGTCCAAAGTACTAAATCCACCGGAATATAAGTCCTCTCACCTTCCTGAAAGACAATTATTTTGTCAGACTCAACCGCTTCAATACTAGTATCAAAATCCACCTGAACTCGACGTGCTTTTAAAGCTTTTATAGCAGATTTTTGACTATAACGAGAAAATGTTTTCAAAACTTCATATCCTCTCTCAATCAGTCGCACTTGTCCTCGTTTACCCAAGCGATCCGCCAATTTACAAGCTAACTCTACCCCAGAAGGACCAGCTCCCACCACAGCCACCTGAATGGTTTTACTATGGCTATTTTCCAGAATTCTCAGCCGTTGTTTCAAACGTTCCGCATCTGCTACAGTTCGGAAGGTATAAGCATAAGTAGCCGCACCAGGAACCCCCTCCAACCGCATCTGCGCCCCCACAGCTAAAACCAAATAATCGTAATCAAGGATTTCCTCCCCGATCGCTAATTCATCCCCACATTCAGATTGCCATTTTACTTGACGCTTTTCGAGATCGACACTCTGAATTACCCCTTGACAAAAATCCACATTTGTATGAGATAATAACTTTTTATAATTAGGACCAATTTCCCAAGATTCAAGTTCATCAGTTACCAATTCATAGAGGAGAGGGGTAAATACCAAATGATCTTTGCGATCGATCAGAGTAACTTGATAACGATTCGACTTAAATAAAGCAAAATGCTGTAGGTAAAGCGCCGTATAAAGACCACCAAAACCACCACCGAGAATACAAATGTGGATAGGAATTTTCATTCGTTGTGCTATTCCTCCTCAACTTGCATTGTATAACTTTTCACCAATTCCCCATAATCGGGATCTGAAGGATTATTATTGAAATCCCATAACCATGACTGGACTTCAAATTTCGTTATCTTTTGACCTGGAATAGCTGTTTTATTGTGAACCCTTCTCAGGGTATTAAGCAACTTATTACAAGATTGAACTCCTTTAGGATTGTCAAGTATGCAGCCTCTAATCGTGAGACGGTAGCGAGTATTCATCGGCGCATGGATAATTGTATCTGGGTAAAGCCTCGTCACGAAACCAGACTCATAATGAGCAATAATTTTAGTGTATCCAATTTTCTGAGAATTATTATATCCGGAAAACATTTGTAGAGAAGTAATCGGGTAAAATTCGATATGCCTAAACCAAACAAATATCATAATTGCTGCGAAGGTAGCCACCATTATAGGATAGTATAACTTTTTATTTTCTCCCTTGGTAGCAGTTGGAAGAGCTTCTCTTGCCTGTCTATCATTAACATCCTTCAAATCATTGTTGTTTGGCTCATTTTTCCTAACATTAATACTTTCTCTGCCCCTCCATCGTTTAATACCTTGCCTAATTTCTGTAAAATCGTAAAAAATTAATTGTAAAACAATGAGATCAAAAAATAGAATATCTTGTAAAAATAAAATACCAAGATGAAGCATCACCATACAAATAGGCAAGATTTGACGCGCTATTTTGGAGAAAAGCACCAAACCTACCGCAATTTCGCCATACATGCCAGTTATACCCAAGAAAGCAAACAAAATATCCGGTGCATGAATCAGTTTTAAAGCTACCTCCCAATTGGCTTGCACGGGATCGAGAGTACTTGATAGAATTATTCCCTTCATATTTGCTGGGTCCCACCAGAAAAATCCACTTTTGTAGATTTTGCTCAACCCTGCTGCCACATAAGATAGAGCAACTATAACCCAGCAAGCATAGCGAGACCAACCGTAAATAGCTGACGCTTCATCACTAACAGGAACCGTTTTACCCCGATAAACGTTCCACAGACGGTCCACAGATAATCCATCAGCGCAAGGTGTTAGAGATAAAACCACCATAACGTAGACGGGGATTAATCCAGTGTGGTAAAACCAGGTGTATTGACGAACAATTCCCCCTAAAATTATGTAGCAAAATGCACCTAGCGGAATCACAATTCTGGTTTTCCAACCAATCATTCCCAAAAAAAGTATTAATGCAGTTATCCATTCAAATATCTGTAGTTCGCTTTGACTTCTGGCAAAACTCTCAAAACCAGGTATATTATAAAAATAGCTCATTGCCCCCATAGAGTGACGAATCTCTATAGGAAGTAAAGCACTACTGGGCAAATCTTCCAGCCAAAGAGTCATCAGTACCTGAATTGCACAGGTAATAATTCTAATTGCACCCAGTGATTCAGGCGTAGCTTCTCCTACATATCGGCGAAAGAAAGCTGGACTAGTCGTTACCCATGCAATAGATCCAAAAAGCAGGAAAAATAGCAAACCATCTTGAGCAGATAAATTGGGTGCAACTACCCTTTCTAATACAATCCAAAACAGTCCTAATAAAGCAGATACACAGCAGATTGAGATGCGAATTAGACGGATGTTCATGACAATAATTTATGTAGTTTGTTGATAAGCTTTTCGATATCAAAGTCACTACGATGGTAATGATTTCAGCGACAACCAAATTTACTATTCATAGCTGTAATTCATTAATTTCCTTTAACTCTTCCACTAACTGCGCCGCCCTAATCGCTCTCGCCTCCGGCTTAAGATGATAGTGAGTATCAGCAAATAAATTAGAATCAGTTTGCATATTTAACGACTCTTTGTCATAAATTAAAGGCGCAATTTTTCCTAGCTCACCAGCAGTTTTTTTCACATTACTCACCGATTTATTATCAGTTTTAGCGTATACCCAAGGCAATGATAAAACCAAAGTACCACCTCTCGCCTCCACCTCCTTTTTAAATTCTGTAATCCGCGCTACCGCATGTGGAGTTATTGCTTTATCAATCGGCAACTCCCACCACTCCCCCGTCCGTTCCTTTGTCACAGTGGGATCGCCATGTTCGTCAACCGGATCTGAATAATAACCCGTGAATTTTCCTTTTTCAATTAAGTCTACAGTTGACTTAGTTGCTGCTCTCAAAGTTGGCGTACCTAACATAAATGTTTCTTGAGCAAATTGCTTCGGCGGAATTCCCCCCAAACCAGGTTTGCCAATTGCTACCCCAAACTGAGTGGAACGATCCCCAAATCCATCATCAGCCCACAAAATCAAATACTCTGGAATTAAAAGTACAATATCTCCTTTACGCACTTGACCTAAAATACTTGGTAAAATCACATCCAAACCAATTGGACCATCCAATCCCAAATTCAAAACGGGAATCCCTAATTTCTCTTCCATTAGTTTGGCATTAATGGTATAATGCGCTCCGGAACCACCAGTAATCAAGAGTCGTTTCGGCGCTTCCACTTGTGCAGCAAGTGCTATTTTACGTTCATACATCATCCGCAACCAGCTTAATTCGCCACCATAGCGTGCGTTATACAAATAACCCACCAACCAAGCAGCAATTGCGATCGCAAACCAACTTGTTAATTTTAGAGGTTTCCACATAATTTACACATAAATTGAAGTAGAGAGTAATAAATAAAAACCAATAACCAATAACCGACTAAAACTCAAAGTAAATAAACTGAGAAGGCTGATTAGCAGCTAACAAAATAGTTAACGCCAGCATCGCCCGCGATACCCAAGGTAACAACAACAATTCATATTCCAACTTCCGCTTTTGCCAAATCGCCATATGTTCCAATAATAAAACACCATTGGCAAGAACCAAAGTAAAAATAAGTGCTGTCCCTTGAGTTAAGGTATAAGAAGCAAAAACATCGCCCAAATTAGACAAAGAATAAGTCCAAGGTGTAACAATTGTGAGTAACTTCTCAAATAGTCTGTGGGTATTGCTTTCCATAAAGAATAAACACCCCAAAGTCACCGAACCAAAAGTCAATGCCCAAGAAACAAAATCTCCACCTCCGCTGGGAAAATATTTCCCAACTAAGCGTTGAAAAGGTCTTCCTGCGTACCGTATTAATAATAGTAAAGCCCCGTGATAAGCCCCCCAAAAGATAAAATTCCAAGCCGCACCGTGCCAGAATCCAGACAAAGTAAATGTCAGGAATAAATAGAATGGTGCTAACTGTTTCTTAGAACCCATCAGCGGGAGAAAAACATAATCCCGAAACCAATTATTTAGGGTAATATGCCAGCGCCGCCAAAATTCTTGGATACTGACTGAAGTATAAGGTGCTAGGAAGTTAAAAGTTAGTTTAATTCCCAGCATTCTGCCTAATCCAACTGCCATAAAGCTGTAGCCCCCGAAATCAAAATAGATTCTCAGAGTAAATAAATAGGCATAAAACCAAATAAACCAGGGATTGCCTGTATCTTTCAAGTCGATAAAAGGAGCAATGTTATCTGCTAACACCAACTTCATAAAGAATCCCAGTGATAACCACCGAAATCCTTCCTCAAAGTTATCGACGGTAAACTTAAACTTGAAGGTTTGAATTTGCGGTAACAAATCCGCACGGCGTTCAATTGGACCTGCTACAATTTGGGGGAACAATGAAATGAAGTTAATGTAATCAAGAAATCCCAGCGGTTTCTTATATTTAGGCTTGATGGAATCAACAACAAACCCCACCATCTGGAAAGTATAGAAAGAAACTCCAGGGGGAATTACTGCAAAAATTGGTAAGGGAAAATCTTTTTTCCAATTTTCCTCTACACCTCCTACCGCCAGCCCAAATACATCTTCAACGAAAAATGTCAAGTATTTCAGGTAGGCTAGAATCGCCACATCAATCACAATCGTAATGCCAGCTATCAGCCTCGCCTCGGCACTTTTACCACTTTGCATACGGCTTTGCATCAGCCGCACCATCAGGTAGTTGAAAATAACATCAACGGCGAAGATAATAAAGCTAGATTTACTCGCATTGACAAACAAAATCAGCGACATTGCTGCCAAACCGATTCTGTCTAATCCATCGGACCAAAATTTTAAACTCTTGCCGATATAGCGAACAATAAAGAAGGGAATACAGTAAAGTAGTAGTACCCACCAGAAGGAAAAGTCTGAGAAATTCAATTAATAGTTTCCTCCTCTAAAATTAGGGACTAGGGACTGGGGACTGGGGACTGCGGACTAGGGACTAGGTAGTGGGGAGTAGGAATTAGGGGTTAAGAATTAGATCCAATATTATGCCCTAGCCCCTAGCCCCTAGCCCCTATTTTTTCCCAAACAAACCACCCCAACCTTTCTTTTCCGATTTATCGGACTTACTATTTCCCACTTCCACTTTTTCTGGTTCAGTAGAATTCAATACCGCAGAAACATCAAACTCTTGTACCAAATATTCGGATGATTTTTGAATAGTTGGGTAATCCCAGAATAGAGTAGAAGGCAATTCAAGTTCCAGCCAATCTTCTAAATCGCCAACTAAAGTAACCGCGTCAATTGAATCTAAACCGTAGCGGGTTAATTGTTCCCCCACATTAATCGTTTTTGCATCCAATGAAAGTTGCTCTGCTAGTTTACTAACCAGCCAAGATTGAATAGCTTGAACAGGAGAAGTTTCCACCATTACATCATCAAGCTTGGAGTTGGAGTTCTGGACTTGCATTAGTTTTATCCTCTTGTGTTTTAGATTGAGCGTATTGAAAAGGAACGATGGAAAACGCTTTGTTTTCCTGATGCAGCCTCAGCAATTCACGAGCCACGTTTTCGCTGTAAGCTTTATCCATTGTGTAAGGTAATTGTCGCCAAGGTTTCAATATCCGGTGCAAAGATAACACCAACCATTCCCCTTTAGCAAAAAATTCACCCAAAATTTGGCGGTTGTAAACCCATGTATGAACGCAAGCGGCTGCGGTATGTAACGCGCAGTACTTCTTAGCGAGTTCAAATAATTCGGGTGATTGCTCGTGGCCGTATTCAAATCCCGAATTGGCGATAATTTCATCAAAGTTATCGAGTTCCTCCAGCACCACATTGGCGAGAGAGGTAACTTTCTCCAATACTTCTGAATTAACATCTGACTCAGATTTAAGATCATCTAACTGTTTTAGAGCAATTTCTAATCCTTGCAGAACATCATCAGCCCCCTTACCAAACAACTGAAGTTTCTCCGGTTCAAAACGCGGTACTGATTTCTCCAGAGAGAAAATAGTTTCCAGACGCGCTTGGATACCTTCCATTATTTTGGCATTTCTTTTCGCCCGATATTTAACAATCGAACGAAACTGAAGAATTAGCGCATGTAGGTTGACGACGCTGCTCCCGTCAAACATACTAATAATGGAATTATCCCGCAACATCTTCTGGAAAATGCCATAATCGTGTTCGTCCCGGAAGTAGAAACGAGAACCTAGTACCACATACACGTTGTTAACCAGGTTTTCCAGTTGAACTGTCACAAAATATTTAACTACAGATGCCCAAACTGAAAATTGCCCTGGTACTACATGGAATCCTCTCGCTGCTGCAATAGTTTCGCAGTCGCACAGCAAATGGTCCAGAAAGGCTTCGACTAAAGTTTGGCGCGGTTGGGGAATATCCAAAACGGTTTTCCCGTATAATTTCCTACTTAAAGCGAAGTTTAGCGTAGTTCTTAAGGCAGTATCCGCTGCACCATGAGAGAAGGCAGTACACAACATCCGGGTAATCTGAAAACCCTTTAGTGCTAATTCTAACCCTGTGCCCTCCTCTGCCAAACGCATGTCTTCGGGAATAAAACAATCTTTAAAGCCAATTCCACTCATATCGCAACCGCGAATACCATGGGTAAGGATCTTGGGGAGATTGTAATATTGTTCTGGATTCAACCGCGCTTTATCCACCATAAATAAGGATAAGCAACGAGCGCCACCTTCCGGATCTGTTTTTGCCAATACGAAGGTAACCCCGGAACGAGTAGCGCGGTTAATTGGCCATTTTTCCCCATTTAATAGATAACCACCAGGAACTTTAGTCGCGGTAACATCACCTGCAACCAAATCGCTCCCATGTTCCCTTTCTGAATAGGCTAAACACATCGCCCCATTTTCATTTTTCATGAAACTGGCGAGTCTTTTTTTCTGTTCATCCGTACCCGCCATCCAAGTCAGGAAAGACCAAAACATGGTAGTAAAACTGATCCCTGTTGTTTGATCTCGTCGCGACAAGCATCTGACAAAGGCAACAAATTCTTCAAAAGAAGTAAACTCGCCACCACAGTCAACAGGAATATAGTAATGTTGGAGTTTCCAGTTATAAAGCCAGTTTACTTCATCGTCTGTAAATGCCTCCTGTTCATCGAGTTCAACTACTCGTTTAAAGGACATGACACTATCTGGATTACAGGGATCGCCCAAATCCTTTTCTAAAGCTTGAGCGAGTTGATACTGTTTCAGTTTGTCCATAGATAATCTTCCACAGTTAATGTTATTGGTTATTTGTCATTGATTATTGGTTATTTGTCATTTTTAGTGCTTTCGCTTGTTTGTAGTAAGCACTTTAGTGCTTTCGCTTGTTTGTAGTAAGCACTTTAGTGCTAAAGCACCTACTACAAACCTACCTATCAAAACTTATCTGACAGACTAGTACCTTTAGACAGATGACTGCTGATGCACTTGTGCCGCCAGAGAATCTACGGCTCCCTGAAGTTCCCGGTACTTAGCAGTAAGTTTGGGATTCTCACTCCAATCTGCCACAACTTCTAGTTCTCCGGCAAGGAAACTAGCTCTTCCCGCACGCCTCTGAATCTTACCACTAGAGGTTTTCAGGATATTTCCTGGTTTTACCAAAACTACTGCATAAGCATTGAGTTCATGATCCTCAGCTACCACCTGACGGATATCAGCAATAACTGTATCGAATTCTACATCTTGGGTACGGCGTTCCACTTCCTGAAGGATAACCAATTTTTCCTCACCACCTACCTCAATGGAAAATGTAGCACCGTAATCGGGACGTAAAGCAGGATGAACATGCTGTACAGTCCATTCAATATCTTGAGGATAGTGATTTGTCCCTCGGATAATAATAAGATCTTTAATCCGACCTGCGATAAATAATTCACCATCTTTTAAAAATCCTAAATCTCCCGTCCGTAGAAATGGTCCTTCTCCGGTATCGGTGAGGTAAGCTTGGAAGGTTTCCTCGGTTTCTTCAGGACGTTCCCAGTACCCAACAGCGACACTGGGATCTTTTACCCAAATCTCGCCTACTTCATTGGCTGCGCATTTAGTTTTCTTGTCGGGATCTGCGATCGCAACTTGGGTATCGCAAACCAGCTTACCGCATCCCGGCATTGTCCGCACTCCTTCTCCATCTGGTTTAGCGACAACTACCCGATTTTTCTCCAATGCTGAGGCATCAAAGGTGTAGAGTACTGGTTCTGTACCTAAAGGTTTAGCAGAAACCAATAAGGTATCTTCTGCCAACCCGTAAGCTGGGGCAAAGGTATTCCAGCGGAAGCCGCAAGGGGCGAATGTTTCAACGAACTTTTCCATCACTTTGGGGTTGATGGGTTCGGCGGCGTTTCCTGCTGCTTGCCAACTGCTAAGATCTAGGGTTTCTAGTTGTTTGGGTTTTACGCGGCGAACGGACAAGTCGTAAGCAAAGTTTGGCGCTTGAGAGTGAGTACCTTTATATTTTGCGATCGCTTCTAACCAGCGCATTGGCTGTTTAATAAAGGAAAAGGGCGACATCACATAACAGGGAGTCCCATTATATAGCGGCTGAATTAGCCCTTCCACTAACCCATAATCGTGGAAATAGGGCATCCAAGTGACAGTAACGCTGTCTTCTCCGTACCCACAGGCTTTGTTGAGATACCTTTCATGCCAGATTAGGTTTCTGTTAGTGAGCATTACCCCTTTCGGTGTAGAGGTAGAGCCTGAAGTGTACTGTAGATAAGCGAGACTATCGCCGTTGGTTCCTGGATCTTGCCATGTCTGTGCTAATTCCGGATCGATTTGTTCAGTGTCCAACCATTCCATCTGCTCGAATTCGGGAAAATCCTCCCGCACGGTTTCGATTAGGGAAATAATTTGAGCAGTACTTAGGACAAAAGTCGCTTTTGCATCCTTAACGATAGCGCTGAGTCTGGGTAACGTCCGCTTAATCCGTCCACTTTCCGGCGGTGGTACAGGAATAGCAATTACTCCACCGTACAAACACCCACAAAATGCAGCAATTACATCCAAGCCTTGGGGATACAACAGCAAACCGCGCTCTCCTCTGGCGTTATGGAGTTGCAGCTTTGCCCCAATTGCTCTAGCCCAGAGATCCAATTCCGAATATGTTAGGGATGGACCTTCTGTCTTACCATCAATCAGAAATGTATAGGCAGTTTTGTCAGGTTGTTCGGTGGCTCTCCAACGGAGGAGTTCAATTAGGGTAGAAAATTGATCTGTCGGTACAGTTGGACTAGCAGGGTTTGGCAGCATCTTGACAAATCTCTCAAAAAATGTTATTGAGTTTCAGTGGTATGGTGACTAGCGATCGCACGATCTTGGGCAAGGGAGTGCCTTGCGTAGCCGTCGTTTCGATATCAGTCAAGCCACTATCAGTTATTGATTACGTGTTAACTTAATCTTCACCAGGAATAGTGGGTTGTTGACAAAAATATACGGGATGCGGGAAACTCAGTCCCTAAAGGGCTGAGAGGGAAGCTCTCCCGTGGGACTATAGTGCCCGTAATCCTTGTTATAATTAACATGGGACGCTCAGTTAAAGGACGACTTACCGAAATGGTTGGTTTGGTGCGATGCACTCTGTTCTAGCCCTGAAAAAGTAAGCAGAATGGTTTTAATCGGACTGTCTAGAGGCTGTTTGGCACAGCCGTTACGAACCAAAATCTACGAGGGTTTTACGTTCTTAAGAATCTCAGTCTCTTTAGATCTGAGAGTGTCAATTGCCGCATCTTGGCATATTTTTGCTGGGAATGACCAGTGCTTTTACCAAAGCTTCATCAAAATTAAGAGGTTAGAGGTGAGAGGTTAGGAAAAACCTCTCACTTTTTACATCTAACTCCTCATCTCTGGCCTCTAATCTAACCCCTTACCTCTTACCCCTTACCTCTGCTATTATTTACAAGACATTTCCATACCTAAATTCCCCTCTGGGAAGCCACTGGAAATCCATCCCGCCTTGGGAGTAGCAATCTGAACCCAAGTACGCCCTTGGCTATCTTTTTCAGAGCGTCGAGGATTTGCTAGCCGAACAGTGTTACCCATCATCAGACGACCAACTACTGTACCACTATTGGGATTTTGACGAATCACCAAACCTTCAGGAAATTTGACTTGGCGACAGTCTCCACCAGAAGAGGTAGATGCCGGGGGATTGGGTTTCGGGGTATTGGATGCCGGGGGATTGGGTTTTGGGCTGTTCATATTTTTGCAGGGTTTGAGGCTGTTTGCCTGTACATACCCAGTTAAGGGAGCGCTAACGGCAATCCAACCACCGCTACCGCTATCTGCTAAGGTTACTTCGCCATCGGGATTCACTGTTCCCAGGGTTTGACTAGATGATGAGCGCTGACTGTAAACAAAAATCCGCTCTTTAGCCGCACGACATTCTCCCATTAGACTTTGTGCCAGTTGCAAGTCTCCTTGAGACTCAAAGGAGGCAGGTTGGGAACTTGACATGGTGTCATCGGTGGTATTGCTGCCAACTGCTGTTGCTGGAACCACAAAACTCACCGCTGTACTTGATATTAATGCACATAGAGCAACTGACTTACTCCAATAGCTGATTATTTTCATCTGACACACTCCTCATATTGTTCCACAATGTTTATTTTAGAGAATTCCTTTGAGATATCCCCTACTGCCAAGGATAATCGTTAACCTTAACTCTATCCCGGACATCCCACGTAGAACAGGCATCTTGCCTGTTCGTTTCATCACAGGCATCTTGCCTGTTCTACGTCATAAGATGGATCGAATCCCCACAACGTTACCAGTAATATAACGTTACATCCCTCTGGTTTCAAATCTCAGAAAATATTCTACAATCGTGTCAAAGATTCCTCCCAATCGATTAGCTCTACCACATCAGGGTTTATTCTTATCATGAGTAACCGCGATGGCTTCGCCCGCCGCAAAAGTGAGTCGGATTACTCATCCAGATTCTCGCTGTTTGGGTTCATGTGTAGCAGTTTGCTTAACTATTAGCAGTATTTTACAAGGAGAAACTGATATTGAGCAACTTATTGCCAAGATTACTAAAATTGTCCAACCTTACCATCCTGAGTTTCAAGAATATTTTGATAAAGCTGCTGTTTCTCTAGAAAGTTTAGATTTAGATGAAGGCTTAAATCCCGGTGAAACTAATTCTGTCGGCTATACCCTGAAAACTCTGGGCGCTGGCTTTTGGGCACTACAACACGGAAAATCATACCAAGATGGTATTTTACAGATTATTCATGAAGGAGGAGATGCGGATACAAATGCTGCTGTTGCCGGGGCACTATTAGGTGCAAAATTTGGCTATAGTAATATTCCGCACAGGTGGATAGAAGGGTTAGTTTACAGACAGGAATTAGAAATAAAAGTTGAGAGATTAATAGATTTAATGTCAAACCAGCCGCAGGTATCGTGGATGAGCTAGAAAGCACGGGCAAAGCTCTCACCAAAACCCGAAAATCTAGAAAAGGATCATGAGGATATGCTATAGAGTCCTAAAGTCGCACATCCCTGAATCTATGGCAAATCCTTTACAAACACCCCACAGTGGCTATCACGGCTACGGCATTAACACGCGCTTCTTTGAAGGATGGTACTACCGCGTTACCTTGCCAGACTGTGGCGATACTTTTGCCTTTATGTATTCTATTGACGATCGCACGGGTGGTAAACCCGATAGCGGTGGCGCTGCCCAAATTCTCGGTCCCGATGATGGCTATCTCTGTCGGACTTTTCCCAAGGTAAACCAATTTTGGGCATCTCGAACAAGTCTAGCGCTAGGCCATTGGGGTAAAACTGATTTAAAAATATCCCCACAATACCTCGATTCTGCCACATTCGATCGTCACATTCAAGAAGGGTATCAAGCCACAGCAACTTGGAATCAAGGTAAGATTCGAGATTGGCACAGCCCAAGCAATAGTTATTGTCGTTGGCAATACGAAATTAAACCAATTTACGGCTGGGGCAATCCTGGAAATGTACAACAATCAACAGCAGGTTGGCTATCTTATTTTCAGATATTTGAACCGGGATGGCAAGTTTTGATGGCGCACGGTTTAGCAACTGGTTGGATTGATTGGCATGGTAAACGCTATGAATTTACTAATGCCCCAGCCTATATTGAGAAAAACTGGGGTCAATCTTTTCCTCAGAAATGGTTTTGGATTAATTGTAATAGTTTCGACAATCAACCCAATCTCGCCCTGACTGCTGGTGGTGGCAGACGAGGTGTACTCTGGTGGATGGAATCTGTTGCTATGATTGGTATCCACTACGAAGGTAAATTTTATGAATTTGTACCCTGGAATTCAGAAATAAGTTGGCAGATTCAACCTTGGGGAAATTGGGCAATTCAAGCCCGTAATTCTCAATATGAAGTGGAGTTAGTTGGTACAACTGATAGAGCGGGTACTTTTGTTCGGACACCTACTCAAGAGGGATTAATCTTTATTTGTCGAGATACCACTTACGGTAAGTTAACCATAGAATTGCGATGCCGAAGGCTGGCGATGCCATCGCAATTCTATGGTAAATCGAAAACTATTCTTAAAGCCTTTACTTCCCTGGCTGGATTGGAAGTCGGGGGGAATAAAGGATGAAGGATGAAGTATGAAGTATGAAGGATGAAGTATGAAGGATGAAGTATGAAGTATGAAGTATGAAGTATGAAGTATGAAGTATGAAGTATGAAG
>NZ_JAMZMM010000503.1 GCF_024178385.1 Limnofasciculus baicalensis BBK-W-15
GTGGGGAGTGGGGGAAGCAGTGAAGAGTTTCCTGTTCCCTGTTCCCTGTTCCCTGTTCCCTGAAAGACAAGATGTAAATCACACACCATCATGCCCTATGTCCTATGTTTAGTACACCATTTTCAAGTAAGAGTTGGGGAATTATTTTCTTAGTTAGTCGTCAGCAGTTGTTGTCGATCGTGCCTAACCCCCCATCCGTTGATCCCCAATCCCTATGAATAGTGAACTGCTTCAACAAGTCCGGGTTATTGATCCGGTTTCTGGAAATGATAAACTGGCTGATGTGCTGATTGCAGAGGGTTTCATCAAAGCCGTGGAACCGAAAATTGCTCATTACCCAGCTAATACAGTGGTGAGGGATTGCCGGGGACTTATTTTAGGACCTGGGTTAGTAGATTTGTATAGTCATTCTGGAGAGCCAGGATTTGAAAGGCGGGAAACCTGGTTATCGCTTCTAGCCGCAGCAGCAGTAGGTGGCTTTACTCGGTTGACTATTTTGCCTGATACTGTGCCTGCGGTGGATAATTTGGCTGGATTGGCTAGATTGCGCCAACAAGAATTTGAGAATAAACATATTTCTTCCCTTTTCCCTCTCCCGCCGTCTCCCCCTCATGTTCATTATTGGGGTGCGATAACTTTAAAGCAGGAAGGGCAACAAATGACAGAGCTTGCTGAGTTAGCATCTGGGGGAGTTGTTGGTTTTGCTGATGGGTGTGGGCTATCAAATTTGGCTTTAGTCAGGCGGGTGTTGGAATACCTAGAGCCTTTTGGTAAACCTGTGGCGCTGTGGGCTTGTGACTCTAAACTGGTGGGTGATGGGGTGATGCGAGAAGGGGCTGGCTCTATTCGCTTGGGCTTGCCGGGAAATCCTGCGATCGCGGAATCTGCTGCTTTGGCTGCCCTATTGGAAGTTATCGCTGTTACAGGTAATCCTGTTCATCTGATGCGGATTTCTACTCGTCGCGGTGTTGAGTTAATTCGAGATGCTAAAGCAAGGGGATTACCTGTGACGGCGAGTACTACTTGGATGCACTTGCTTTTTAATACGAAGGATTTGAACAGTTACAATCCAAATTTCCGTCTGGAGCCTCCTTTGGGCAATCCATCTGACCAAATTGCACTAATTGAGGGGGTGCGAGAGGGTATTCTAGATGCGATCGCAATCGATCATTCTCCTTTCACCTACGAAGAAAAGACTGTCCCCTTTGCTGAAGCTCCTCCCGGCGCGATTGGTTTAGAATTAGCCCTACCTTTACTTTGGCATACCCTAGTTGAGAAAGGTGGCTGGTCAGCTTTGCAACTGTGGCAATGTCTTAGCACAAATCCGGCATTTTGTCTGCAACAAGAGCCAGCCGCGATCGCACCTGGAAAACCTGCGGAAGTGCTTCTGTTCAATCCCCAACTGACTTGGAGAGTGGGGACAGACACTCTCAAGTCTCTGTCTACTAATACCCCCTTGCTAGGGCAACAGATCGTAGGGCGTGTCGTGCAAACCTGGTGTTAGGCTCAGGAGGTTCTAGAAACCCGGTTTTTCAGAAAAACCGGGTTTCTGACATTCTAGAAACTAAAGGTAGTTCGGATAGCCCCAATCACCACGTCTTTATTATCGCTATTGTGATCCGGGGCAGTCAGCCAGATAATTCCAGGTGTGATGGAGATATTATCTGTGAGTTGATACTGATAGAAGGCTTCGATATGTAAGGAAGTATCTGGATCGTCACCTATTTGAGCTTTCAGCGCATTACTAACATCGGTAACTTTTGGCTCCATCCCGATAATTAAACCCGCCACATTACCCTCTTTGCCCAAGTCTGGTGCTGCTAAAGTAACCGCCCAATTCCATACTTTTAAATCTCCTCGATCAATTGTTCCACCCAATGTAGATAAAGTGCGAGTGGCTGTGTAACCAACCCAACCCCCTAAGACTAATTTAGGACTAACCTGGAATGAGCCTTGTAAGCCGTAAGCATTGCTTGATGTGGGTAAACCTAATCCACTAAAAGGTTGTAATGCAGTTGGTAAATTAGAGTTATCTGCTAAAGCGGAACGTAGATTAGCACGATTACTACCTGCACCGAGATCGCTATTATAAGCGTGGACGTAAGTTAAACCCAAGGTAAGTTTATCAAAGGGTTTGAAGGTTAATTGTGCCATCGCCCCGTAAGCACCGTTGAATAAACCTGCATCTTCTCCTGGATTAGCTGCATCACTGGCTAAATAGCCTAAACTCAGTTCGAGAGCATCACTGAATTCATGTTTGATCCCTATTCCAGTACCATCAACCAACTTATAAATTGGGTTACGGGTGCCAAATTGAGAAATCGCTCCGCTATCACCATCCCCATCAATATATGGGTTGACGGTATTAGCAAAATCATCCGGTGCGCCAGCATTAGCTTCTAAAACAATTGTAGTTTTCTCGCCCAGAGGAAACTGATAGAGCAACGCATCAATTTCTACATTATTGCCGCCCCCAGTACCAAAAGTGCCATCAGCGAATCGTAAATCTCCCTCTGGAGTGAAGGTGGAAGTACCAGAAAATGCAGCTAAGTTTGAGGCTTGGAGTCGGGTGCGTAGTAAGTCTTTCCCTGTGAAACTAGTGTCAAAATTGAGCCGAACGCGATCGCCAAATGCGGTAACTTTATCTATATCACCACCTTGAGCATTTTCTCCTCCGGCTACACCTGCTAGGGCAAATATTGCTGCACCGTTAAGTTTGGTTGTGGCGGAAAATTGATGATCTTCTAAAAAGCTTGTCCTTCCTTCCAGGTTATCAACTCGCCCTCCTAATGTTTGTAATTCGGCTTGAAATTCTTGCACTAGCCGTCGCAAACTTACCAAATCTCCATTGTCAACATTACCACCACTAGTGTTATTACCAATCAGACGTTCGAGTTGATTCAAACAAGCATTCAAGCCAGCGGCGAATTCATATCGCGTCATCGCCCGATTACCGCGAAAAGTGCCATCAGGATAGCCTGCTATACAACCATAGCGTTCAACGAGCGATCGCAATGCTTCATAAGCCCAGTCTCCGGGAGATACATCCCGCAGTTGAGATACATTCGTCACTTGAGACATGGAGTCTGTATCTTGGCTGTATTGGTCAATTTGTCCTAGGATACTACTCGATTGGTCCGCGAGCTGATCTAACTTACTTCGATCCGTTTGTGCCGCCGACTCTTCTGCCTTAATAGGATTATTCTGCAATATAGATGTAGTATTGATATCCGACAACTGAGAAATTGCTCCCTGGCGATCGCTATTTTCTGCCACAGGATTACTAGGAGGATTAGTCGGATTGACGATTCCTCCCGCCTCTGTGTCAGTGGATAGAGCATCTGAAGCTGATGCACTGTGGGCAATTCCTAAGATTACACCCAGAATGACTGGGCTGATGCGCAGGGTATTTAAGAAAATTTTTGACACGATTAATCCTCACACTTGATGACACTCTTACAGATTATCCGAGAGCCTATTGATAATCTATCTTATAAGAAAATAGCCTGAAAACCCCGTGACTTGAGTCCGGGGATGAAAGGCAT
>NZ_JAMZMM010000086.1 GCF_024178385.1 Limnofasciculus baicalensis BBK-W-15
CCCCACTCCCCATTAGCAACAACCTTATTGACGAAGATTCTTAAAAGTGATACTGTACAGTCTGGGGAAAGTTCAGTTGGACTATCCCCAATCGGCAGGATCGAGATCGAACCTTATTTAATAAAAGCTTTGTTCAGTAGAGCTTTGACGGGTATGGATCGTGTAGTAACGATATTGAGTCGATAGCTCACTGTTGATACATTTCTGAAAACACTGACAATTAATTGCGATCGTTTATTAGGAGTTATGATGCCCCGGCAAGTTAAAACCTCTCATTTGATATTAGGTGCTATTCTGGTAGCTTCAGCAAGTCTGGGCTTCGGTTGCAGTACTCCCCCATCTACCCCACAAGCAAGTACTCCCGAAGCAGCAGCTCCAAAAGCTACTGAGGAAACAGCTCAAACTACTCAAACTACTCAAACAGCTCAAACAGCTCAAAACAAATTAACAATCGTCTTTCCCAACCGAGGAGAAGCTGGCGAAGCCCAAGCTAAAGCCAATGCCGTAGCAGCCTTTGTTTCCAAACAAATGGGAACCCCAGTGGAGGCAATTGTCGCAGATGATACCGCAGCCGTGGAAGCATTACGAGCTAATCGTGCAGATGTGGCATTTCTCAGTAGTCGCCCTGCCCTAAAAGCAGAGCAATTAGCCAATGCTCGTCTATACTTAGCGGAAGTTCGTCCTAATTATTCTGGCGGGCATACTTATAAATCTTTGTTTATTGTCCCCAAAGATAGCCCCCTCCAAGACAAGGGCAGCGGCAAAGCTACTTTAGAGCAGCTTAAAGGGAAGCGGATGGCATTTGTTTCACCAACATCAGGCTCAGGTTTTGTCTTTCCAGTTGGGGAATTAGTGAAAGAGGGATTAGTGCCAGGAAAAGATCGCCTTGAGGGTTTCTTTGGTAAAGTTAGCTATGGTGGAGATTACACTGGGGCAATTCAATCAGTGTTACGGGGACAAGCTGATGTGGCAGCAGTTTCTGAGTATGCCCTCTACCCACCGTACATATCAGAGGCAGAAAAGAGCAAGATTCGGGTATTGTACTCCATCGCAGGAGTTCCCGCTCACGGTGTAGCGATTGATGATGATGTGCCAGAAGCTACTCGTACTAAATTAATTACCGCTTTGATGGAATTGAATAAACCAGAAAATCAATCTTTGCTAAAAGATTTATCTAATGCCACTGAGTTGGTAAAAGTAGATCACGATAAGCATCTTAGTTCAGTGCGGACTGCGCTAAAACAAGCTGGTGTGGAATTGTAAGAGTTGCTAATGGCTGATTGTTTGTTGGTTTTTGGTTATTTTCAGCCATTTTTTCCCATTCCCTATTTTGAATTTTGACTTTATAAAATGATTGGAACATTAGCAATTGAGTGCCGGGATTTGTATACGCCTTATTTAGCCACCTTGCAGCGCTCGGCACTGCAAGGTGTAAATTGTACTATTAAAGCTGGCGAGTTTGTGGTGCTATTGGGATTAAATGGGGCAGGTAAATCCACCTGGTTGCGATCGCTATTAGGATTAGTGCCCATCCAAACTGGTACGATTGCCATTAATGAAGTGCCATTAGTGCCAAAAACTTTAACTCAGGTGCGGCGCGATATCGGAATTCTGTACCAAGGGGGGGCTTTAGTGCCTCAATTGACGGCGCTGGAAAATGTACTTTGTGGCTGCTTGGGGCGGAGATCTCCTTGGCAAACCATGGTAGGCTTTAGTCGTAAAGATCGTTATCATGCCTTGGATTGTCTGGAAAAAGTGGGATTAGATAACCAAGGGGAGCAAAAAACTAGCCAACTTAGCGGTGGGCAGCGGCAAAGAGTTGCGATCGCGCGTTTGCTCATGCAATCTCCTAAAATCTTACTAGTAGATGAACCTACTGCTGGATTAGATGTCCAAGCAGCGCGACAGGTGATGGAGATTTTGTTGCAATTGAATCACCAAGGTGTGACGATTGTGACGGTACTCCATGACTTGGAGCTAGCACAAGCTTATGCTAAACGTGCCATTGTACTACAGGAAGGTGCGATCGCATCTGATGGCATCTGTAAAAATCTTGCTACTCATTTTGCTGGGTGATTTGTTATTGGTTATTGGTTATTGGTTATTAGACATATTTATATCCGTAAATTTAATTTATATGAAACTATTTTATGTGGGTAAGCGTTTCCGGAATTCATTAATCTGGATTAAGGGTATACTATGGGTAGTCGGTATTTTTATTCTCTATAGTTGGGCGCTGAAAGGATTAGAGATAGATGTGGCATTACTCCACAGCAGTTTGCCTTATCTAATCGATTTTTTAGTGCGACTCTTTCCACCGGATCTCACAATTCTGGATGTGGCGGTTAATTCTTTAATTGAAACGGTACAGATGTCTCTTTGGGGGACTACGATTGGGGCAATTTTGTCTTTACCCATTGCAGTTTTATCCGCTCATAATATTGCACCTAAATGGGTACAATTGATTGCTAATTTTATCCAAAATGCAGTAAGATCGATTCCATCAATTGTTCTCGGGCTATTGTTTGTTGCGGCAACAGGTTTGGGGGCACAAGCGGGGACAATGGCACTGGGTATCTACACTATTGGATATCTTGGTAAATTTTATCAAACTGCAATTGAAGCTGTCGATCCAATATCGATTGAGTCGCTGCAAGTGAGTGGTGCATCCTGGTTACAGACTGCTCAATATGGTATTTTACCGCAAATGTTACCGTTGGGATTGGGCTATACGCTATATATGTTTGAGTACAATATTCGTGCTGCTTCGGTACTTGGTGTTGTGGGTGCTGGGGGTATTGGTTTTGAATTGGTTAATTATATTAAGGGGTTTGAATATCATAAAGCAACTACGATTATGTTGGTGCTATTGGTGGTAGTGACTGGTATTGATGCACTTAGCAGCAAACTCCGTCGTCGTTTGAGTAGCGATAATAATGGGTAAGAGGTTAGAGGTAGGGGGAAAGAGTTAAGATGGAATTTAACTGCGCGTTGGCTATATAATTTTTTTTAACGCAGAGGTACGCAGAGGTTAGTAGAGAGGTACGCAGAGGTTTTTGGATGATTCTGATGCTAAGGGAAAGGATATGACTAATCGGGTATAAATTGATCGAGCCAAGCTTATCACACATCTCCTTAAGTCTTTAAATATTATATAGCCTAAATACTTTTAGTACATTTGGCTGATGTCAAAGCTAGTGAACAAGGGTAAAAATCAAGAATATTCACATTAATAACACAAAAAAAGCTTTCTATGACAAGCAACCCTCCCGCAATTCCAGGCTATCACCTTACTGAGCAAATATACCTAGGATCTAGAACCGAGGTTTATCGAGGAATTTCTCAATCAGACAAAAAACCAGTAATCATCAAATTACTCAAAAGCGAGTATCCAACTTTCAACGAATTGGTGCAATTTCGGAATCAGTATACCATTGCTAAAAACTTAGATAATCCTGGAATTGTTAAACCCATCGCACTTTTAAACTACCGCAATAGTTTTGCCATAGTAATGGAAGATATTGGCGGCATTTCTCTCTATGAATGGGGAGTAGGCAAGAGGGAATGGGGAGTGGCTAAAAATTATGATTTCCTCAGCGATTTTTTCAATATCGCTATTCAGATAGTAAAAATATTAGAAATACTATATCAAAATCGAGTTATTCATAAAGATATCAAACCTCAGAATATTTTAATTAACCCAGAAACCAAACAGATAAAACTAATTGACTTCAGTATTTCTTCTCTATTACTAAGAGAAACTAAAGAGATTCAAAACCCAAATATTCTCGAAGGAACCCTGGCTTATATGTCCCCGGAACAAACTGGCAGGATGAATCGGGGTATCGACTATCGCACCGATTTTTACTCGTTGGGAGCGACATTTTATGAACTATTGACAGGGAAATTACCTTTTCAATCTAGCGAGCCGATGGAGTTAGTTCACTGTCATATTGCGATGATGCCAACTTCGCCAATAGAGATTGTGCCAGAAATACCAGTGATGGTGAATAACATCATTATGAAGTTGATGGAAAAAGCTCCAGAGTCACGCTATCAAAGTGCATTTGGCTTGCGATATGACTTAGCATTATGTTTACAGCAATGGCAAGAAAAAGGTGCTATTGAGTTATTTGAGTTAGGGATAAGAGATATTTGCGATCGCTTCGTGATTCCCGAAAAACTCTACGGGCGAGAAACTGAAGTTAAGATACTATTAGAGGCATTCAATCGCATCAGCAACCCCACCCTAAGTAAGGAGGGGCAAGGAGGGGTCGAAATCATGTTAGTTGCTGGTTTTTCTGGGATTGGCAAAACTGCCATGGTTAATGAAATTCACAAACCCATTGTCCGCCAACGGGGTTATTTTATTAAAGGAAAATTTGACCAATTTCAGCGCGATATTCCATTTTCTGCATGGGTGCAAGGATTCCAGGATTTGATGCGGCAATTACTTACGGAAAGCACCACAGAAGTCCAAAAATGGCAAGCTAATCTTTTAGAAGCATTGGGTGAAAATGGTCAGGTTATTATTGATGTTATCCCCGAATTAGAACACCTGATTGGCAAACAGCCAGAAGTACCTGAATTAGAGGGAAGTGCAGGTCAAAATCGTTTCAATTTGCTTTTTGGTAAATTTATTAGAGTCTTTGCCAGAAAAGAGCATCCTTTAGTGATTTTCATGGATGATTTACAGTGGGCTGATTCAGCTTCTTTAAAGTTGATCCAGTTGTTGATGAGAGAGACAGATACCTGTTATCTATTATTAATCGGAGCGTATCGGGATAATGAAGTATTTCCCACCCATCCACTAATTCTGACATTAGTTGAGATTCGGAAAGATGAGGAGAGGCAAGATGCCTCTCCTACAGTCAATCAAATTACTTTAGCACCTCTAGACCAAGATTCCTTGAATCGCCTGATTGCTGATACCCTGAGTTGTCCACTAGAAAGGGCAATTCCTTTAACAGAAATAGTTTTTACTAAAACGAAAGGTAATCCTTTCTTTGCCACTCAATTTCTTAAATCTCTTTATGAAGATGGGTTGATTAAATTTGATTTAAATAGTGGCTATTGGCAGTGTGATATTAGTCAAGTCAGGGCGCTAGCTTTGACTGATGATGTAGTAGAGTTTATGGCGATTCAGTTACAAAAGCTACCTGAAAATACTCAGGAAGTTTTGAAACTAGCGGCTTGTATTGGCAACAAATTTGACTTAGAAACCCTGGCAATTGTTCATGAAAAATCTCATGCTGAAACGGCGGCTGACTTGTGGAGGGCATTGCAAGAAGGTTTAATTTTACCAGAGAGTGAGGTTTACAAGTTTTTCCAGGATGAAGTAACAGATGAAATATCAGATAATTTATCCGTTACATCCGCTACAAAATCCGCTACCACGGTTCCCTACAGATTTTTACACGATCGAGTGCAGCAAGCGGCATATTTTCTCATTCCTGAAGCTCGGAAACAGTTCACTCACCTCAAAATTGGTCAACTTTTGTTGAAAAATACGCCGGAAGCAGAACGGGAAGAGACAATTTTTGATATTGTCAACCAATTAAATATTGGAAAAGAGTTAATTGAAGCTCGCACTGAGCGTAAAGAATTAGCTCAATTGAATCTAATTGCCGGACGAAAAGCGAAAGCTTCAACGGCTTATGCTGCTGCCCAAAAGTATTTAACTATGGGTGTGGAACTTCTAGAGGCCGATCGCTGGGAGAGTCAATATGCCCTAACATTAGCTTTGTACGAGGAGGCAGCAGAAGCAGGCTACTTGAATGGTCGCTTCGACGAAATGGACAAATTGGTCGATGTTGTACTACAAAATGCCAAAATCTTGCTTGAAAAAGTGAAAATATATGATATTAAAATTCAAGGAACTATAGCACGAGGTGACCTAAAACAGGCGATTAAGATAGGGCTTGAATTATCAGAATTATTAGGAATAAAAATACCAGAAGAACCTAATCAGTTGGATATTCAAAAGGGATTGGAGGAAACTGCTTCACTTTTAAATGGGCAGAAAATTGAAGACTTGATTAACCTGCCGGAAATGACAGACCCCCACAAGCTAGCAGCTATGTATATCACAATGAGTATAGCTTCTGCTGCGTTTATAGCTGCTCCTGATATTTGTTTGCTGATTGTATTATCACAGGTTAATTTATCTATCCAATATGGCAATTCCACTTCCTCTGGATATGTTTATGGTGCTTACGCAGTAATTTTATTGACGGAATTCCAAAATATTGAATCCGGTTATAAATTAGGAAAATTAGCTTTAAGTTTGGTGGAACGGTTAAATGCAAAGAATGTCAAAGCCAAGGTACTATTGATGTTTGGTGGTCACCTTGTCCACTGGAAAGAACATCTCAGAGAAAATATACCAATTTTGATTGAATGCTATCAAAGCGGAGTGGAAACTGGAGATTTTGAATATGCTGGTTATGCTGCCGCTTATGTGTGTGAATGCTTATATTTGAGCGGTCACGAACTGACAGAGTTAGAAAAACAGATCGCAATCTATAGTAAAGCTATAAATCAGATCGGACAGAAAAGCCCTTCTAATTGGTCTGCAATTTTTGGGCAGGTGGTTCTAAACTTGCTAGATAAAACTGACGATCCTATCCGTTTAATTGGAGATGTCTATAATGAGGAGCAATCGTTGCCCCTTGCCATTCAACTAAATGACCGAATACAACTGTTATTTATTTATTCAAATCAACTAATATTATCCTACTTGTTTGATGATATACAGCAAGCCGTCACCAAGGCAACTCTTGCGAAGCAATATCTAGAAGGGTTGACTGGAATGCCAGTTGTCAGTTCTATCTATTTGTATGAATCTCTAGCATATTTGGGTATATTTGCGGAAGCATCAGATGCCCAAAAAGAATCTTTGTTAGATCTGGTTAATGCCAATCGGGAAAAAATGCGTGAATGGGCGCAGTCTGCTCCGATGAATTATCTGTACAAATTTAATCTCGTAGAAGCAGAGCGATGCCGGGTTCTAGGTCAAAATGTTGAGGCAATGGATTATTACGATCGCGCCATAGTGGGAGCCAAAGAAAACGAATATATCCAAGACGAAGCATTAGCCAACGAACTTGCTGCCAAATTCTATCTCGACTGGGGCAAACAAACCATTGCTCAAGCCTACCTAACGAATGCTTACTACGCTTATGCACGTTGGGGTGCGAAAGCCAAAGTTAATGATTTAGAAAAGCGCTATCCCCAATTACTTGCTCCCATTCTTAATAGTAAAATTCGTCAGAAAACAGGCGAAACAATTAATCGGATGGCGAATGAAACTATCACCAGTACCTCTAGAGGTATTTCCGAATCTCTTGATTTTGCTACAGTTATCAAAGCTGCTCAATCCCTTTCTGAGGAAATCAACCTCGACAAATTGCTCTCAAATTTAATGCAAATAGCCATTGAGAATGCTGGAGCAGAAAAGGGCACTCTCATCTTAGAAAAAGCTGGAGAATTATTCATTGTTGCTCAATGTTTGGATAAACAATGTAACTTGCACCCAATAACTGTTGAGCAAAGCAAAGATATTCCTGCTACCCTAATCAATTATGTTTGGCGCACCCAAGAAACTCTGATATTCAACGATGCTAGTACCCAGACAAACTTTGCTGCCGATCCTTACATTATTCACCATCAACCGAAGTCAGTATTATGTATGCCAATCCAAAAACAGAGGAAAGGGATAGCTTCGCCCGCCTTTGGCATGGCAATCCTTTATCTAGAAAATAATCTGGCAGTTGGTGCATTTACGCCAGCAAGATTGGAAGTTTTAAAAGTTTTGTCTTCTCAATCTGCTATTTCCATAGCCAACGCACAACTCTATGGCCAAGTCAAAGAAAGCGAGAAATTACTAGCTGAATATAATCGTACATTAGAACAACAAGTCCGCGATCGCACCCAAAAACTCCAGCAGTCAGAATCTAGATTCCGACAACTTTACGAGCAATCAGGTGATGCTATTTTGCTATTAGATGGAGAAGTTTTTATCGACTGCAACCTAGCTGTTCTTAACATGATGCGTTGTGCTAATAAAAAACAGTTTCTTGCCCTAAATCCCGATCGGCTTTCTCCCGAAATGCAACCGGATGGCACTTTATCTTTTGAGAAAGCTAACCAGATGATTGCGATGGCTTTTGAGCTAGGTAGTCATCGATTTGAGTGGATGAGCCGTCGTGTAGATGGAGAAGATTTTTGGGTGGAAGTGTTACTAACTGTAATTCCTTTGGATAATCGACAAATTTTGCATACAGTTTGGCGAGAAATTGGAGATCGCAAACAGGCTGAAGCAGCTTTATACCAGAAAAATCAGGAACTAAGTTATACTCTTAAACAACTAGAAATCACCCAAGATGAACTAATTCAATCAGAAAAAATGGCGGCTTTAGGACAACTAGTAGCCGGGATTGCCCACGAAGTAAATACTCCCCTAGGCGCAATTAGTTCCTCTGCCGGAAATATGACCAATTTCTTGGATAAAACCCTGGAAAACTTGCCCACTCTGTTTCAATCTCTATCGCCAGAGGAAGGGCAGACTTTTTTAGCATTACTTCAGCGATCCCTTCAAAAAGAATCAATATTATCGACAAAAGAAGAGCGAAAATTGAAGCGAGGATTAAGAAGTCAATTGGAAACGTTAGAAATTGATAATGCTGACATCATTGCGGAGCGGTTGGTAATTATGGGAATTTATGACGAAATTGATACTTTTATTCCCCTCTTAAAAAGATCGGATAGTTTACATGTATTAGAAACTGCTTATAAGTTTTCTGGATTACAACGAGGTATTCGTACTATCAAAATAGCCACTGATCGGGCATCAAAAGTGGTGTTTGCTTTGAAAAATTATGCCCGTTACGATTCCTCAAGTGCAATGACTATCGCTAACCTAACAGAAGGAATTGAAACCATTCTCACCCTCTATCAAAGTCACCTCAAACAGGGGATTGAAGTAATCAGAAACTATGGCGAATTACCGCCATTTTTATGTTATCCAGACGAACTCAATCAGGTTTGGACAAATCTCATCCATAATGCCTTACAAGCGATGGATTATCGGGGAACTTTAACTATTGATGTCACAAGTCTTGAGCGAGAGGCTAAGATTAGTATTACCGATAGTGGCAAGGGAATCCCTCAAGAGATTCAATATAAAATATTTCAGCCATTCTTTACTACTAAACCCGCTGGTGAAGGGAGTGGATTGGGACTCGATATCGTCAAAAAGATTATTGAGAAGCATAATGGTACTATTACATTTACCTCGAGTCCCGGTCAAACCACATTTACTGTTTCTCTGCCCATGCCTAATGGCTAATTGCTAATGGCTAATGGTTTGTTAACTGTTGGACAAACAACCAACAACCAACAACCAACAACCAACAACCAACAACCAACAACCAACCAATGACTAAACCCGTTATCTTATGCGTTGACGATGAGAAAATAGTCTTAGACAGTCTAAGAACACAACTCCAAAGCTCATTTGGAAATGCTTACCTCTATGAAGTGGCTGAAGATGCTGAGGAAGCTTTGGAAGTAATTGAGGAATTTAGGGATGATGAGAGTAATATTCTTCTCATTGTCTCGGATTGGTTAA
Organism: Limnofasciculus baicalensis BBK-W-15; assembly: GCF_024178385.1. Classification (GTDB taxonomy): domain Bacteria; phylum Cyanobacteriota; class Cyanobacteriia; order Cyanobacteriales; family Coleofasciculaceae; genus Limnofasciculus; species Limnofasciculus baicalensis. The sequence continues at coordinate 9,632 of NZ_JAMZMM010000086.1, forward strand.
TGCCAGGAATGAAGGGAGATGAATTTCTTATTCTTGTTCATCAAGAATTTCCCAATATTATTAAAATTATGCTGACGGGACAAGCGGATGAATCTGCAATTAAACGCGCACAAGAACAGGCAAATCTCCATTGTTGTTTATCTAAACCTTGGTCTCAAGAAGAATTAGTGGAAACTATTAAATCTGGTTTAGCAAAACTATAAATGGCTAATGGCTAATTGTTAATCGAATAGGGAACAGGAAACAGAAAAGTTTGTTAGTGACACCCCACTATAATGGTTATTTTACCACCAAATGCTACGATCGCAGAAGAAAAACTAACTAAGTACCTGCTTGTGCTGTTGCCGAAAGACGATAAATCCCAATTCCTTGCTAGAGCAGGGTATACTTTAGACAATTGGCAGCAACTTGAACAAGACTTACGAAGTCAAGTTTTAACGCAACCCGCAGATAAAATTGAAACCAATCGCTATGGTACAAAATATGCTATTCATGCTCAATTGTCCGGAGTCAATGGCATAGTAATCGATATCTTAACCATTTGGATGGTTACTAATACTATGACTAAATTTGTGACATTAGTGCCAGATAAAGGAGCAAATTCATGAAAGTACAATACCCACTGTTTTCCCAAGTGGCTCTGGCTAAAGACTTACCACAATACAATCTGAAACGGGGAGATATTGCTATAATCGTTGAACACTATCCCATGCCTAAAGATGAAGAGGATGGGTATAGTCTTGAAGGGTTTTATCTACCTCAAGTCACGATTGAGGTAGCAGCATCCCAGATTATTTCCATTACCCAGTTGCAGCAAGAAGAAATGATTTTACAAAAGTTACGTCAGCTATCAGAATCGAGACTGCTGCAACTGCAAGACTATCTTGATTTTCTCTTACAAAAAGAGCAGTCAGAGAATTTGACTGCTTAACAATGTAGAGGGAGAATACGTTTAACTGAGATCTTGCACTATATTCAATAACCCCAAAAACCCGCCAGAGAATACTATATCTGTGTAATAGCTAAAGTCGGTTTAAACTCAGATCTTGCACCATTCTCAATAAAAAGCTACAACCCTTGATACTCCGTTAATGTGGTCACCAAAAATTAAGCTTTTTTAGGCTAATTGACATTGGTGCAAGATCTCAATTTAAACCGACTATGAATCTGGATTTTAGTCCGTTTTAAAGGACTTTAGCTATTAGACAGTGGCTGATAGCCACTGGCGGTTTTTGCCACTGGTGCAAGATCTCAGTTTAACTCCATTCATCAATTGATTTTAGCTCTTCCGTCTCCTGACACATCCCCTAAAATCAACCGTTGTCGATGAATATGTAAAACCTGAAATTCTCGCTGCACCACCTGTTCTAACATATAGATAATATGCTCGGCTCGTAACATTGTCCCATCATTTCGACAACTCCCCACATATCGCAGAATAACCGCATTTTCACCCTTATATTCCTTGGATTCAACCACCTCTAACTCAAAAGTGCGATCGCGTAAATTTACCTTATTCTTTTTCCCAGACTTAGTTGTCTGTTCCCACTCAATCACTTCAGTCGTCAACAGTTTTTCAATCCAATTTTCCCATTCTTCAAAAGTAGCATTTTCTGCTACAGCAACAGTAAGCAAATATTCAGCACGTTCCAATATTTGAGTGCCCGCAGGTGCTTTCAAATCAATCTCATCAACCCGATACACTGGAATATCTGAAGGTAATTTAGATACCAATCTTTCCCGAAATTCTTCAATATCTATTGGCTTAATTAACTCAAAATCTACAATTTCCCCACTACTAGATGTTCCCAAAGATAAAGCATTTGCTATGATAATTCGAGGGCTAGGATGATAACCACCACTAAAAGCAATTGGCAATGAAGCACGTCTGACAGTGCGATCGAATAAACGCACCATATCCAAATGACTTAGTAACGTCATATCCCCTCGCTTACCAAACCACATTCTTAGCCGTTGGGCTTTAGTTGTATCTGGGGTAAATTGACCTGCAAATGCAGGAATTGGTAGTGGTTGGAAAACTATATTATGACCAAAATCTGTCCCACAAATACCGCAATGAGAACAACCATCAAAGGAACAATCAGGAACCGTTGCTGCTTCTAATGCCTTTTGTAAGTCTGTAATTAACCAATTCTTATCAATTCCCGTATCAATATGATCCCAAGGAAGTGGGGCCTGGAATTGGGAATTCAGAGTAGAAATTTTGTTCTCTGTTTCCTCTTGCTGGGCTGTCGTAATTGGAGATTCTGATGCTTTGAAAATATTCCATTCACCATTTTCCACTTGGCGATATTTCCAGGTTAAATCAGATTCTACGATCGCAGTTTCCCAAGCGCCAAATGCTTTTTCTAAATTATCGAACCAAGCATCCATGCCTGCACCTAATTCCCAGGCACGACGTACCACCGCCGCTAATCTTCTATCGCCTCTCCCGATAAAGTCTTCCATCGCGGAAATCCGGATATCGGTATAATTTACTTTCACACCTTTGACTTGGCGAAATGCTTCTCTAAGTAATTTTTGTTTCCGAGCAAATTCTGAAGTAGAAACAGAATGCCATTGGAAAGGCGTGTGAGGTTTGGGAGTAAAATTAGAAATAGTGATATTAAAATTGAGACGTTTTCTCCCCTTTCCCCTGCATTCTTGCTGTAACCACCCTACTGTTTCTGCTATTCCCAGTACATCTTCATCCATCTCACCCGGTAAGCCAATCATAAAGTAGAGTTTAATCTTATCCCACCCTTGCTCGAATGCCGTTTTTACACCTCGCAGTAATTCTTCATTCGTTAACCCTTTATTCACAATATCGCGCATTCTTTGGGTTCCCGCTTCTGGGGCAAAAGTCAATCCACCTTGCCGCGTACCACCTAAGATATTGGCAATATTTTCATCAAATCTATCTACCCTTTGACTGGGTAAAGATAGGGAAATATTCTCATCTTTGAGGCGATTTTTGATTTCCATTCCTACCGCTGGTAGCGCTAAGTAATCGGAACAACTTAGAGATAGCAAGGAAAACTCATTATATCCAGTCGCCCGCATTCCTTTTTCAATCGCCTCTACCACTTTTTCCGGTTCCACATCTCGGGCTGGGCGAGTTAACATTCCTGGTTGGCAAAAGCGACAGCCGCGAGTACATCCACGCCTTACTTCTATTTTCAATCGATCGTGTACCGTTTCTATATATGGCACTAATCCAATCGAATATTCTGGAATAGGAGTCGCCACTCGCCGCAAAATTCGTGGGGGAACATCAGGGCGATTAGGATGAACCGATCCATCTTCTGCCATATCATAAAATTGGGGCACATATACTCCAGGGATTTGGGCTAAATCTAGGAGTAATTCTGCTCGACTTAATCCTGCTTTTTTCCCTTCTTCTATTATTAATCCAATTTCCGGTAATAATTCTTCCCCATCTCCCAAAGCAATAAAATCGAAAAAATCGGCGTAGGGTTCCGGATTAGATGTAGCAGTTTGTCCCCCAGCAAATATGAGGGGGAATGGGGGTTTTTCTTGAGAGGCAGCGGGCGGATTTTCTTGAGAAATTATCTGTTTTTCTGGTAAATTATCTGGCAAACCAGCCCCTACATTTCGTTCTTGCCAAGTTAAGGGGATTCCTGCTAAACTTAGCATTTCCAGAATATTAGTTGCCCCTAATTCATAGCTGAGGCTAAAACCAAGAATATCAAAATCTGCGATCGCACGCCGATTTTCTACTGCAAACAGAGGTATTCCGGTTGCCCGTAACTTCGCGGCTAAATCCGGTGCAGGTAAATAAGCGCGATCGCACAATTGCCGAGGTTGGGCATTTAAAATATTATAGAGAATAATATGCCCTAAATTAGAGGAACCGACTTCGTATATTTCTGGATAGGTTAACACCCACCGTACCTTTGCCGTATCCCACGGTTTGTGGATTGCACCTAACTCGTTACCTAGGTAACGTGCTGGAGTCATGATGTCTTTGGTGAGTATCTCTTCAATTGCAATGGGCATGGTGGAAGTTTCCCTGCTGGTTTTCCTCAAGTCTTATTGATTTTAGCGATTCTGTGGCAATTTTGGTAGGATGGGCAAGAGTAATTTTTTCTTACTCAATTACTCTTTGGCAATCTTTATGGTTTCGTTACATAAAATAACAATTAAAATGCCTATCCCCTCTCACCTCTTATCTCTCACCTCTTACCTCATCCCTCTTTTCCTAATATCATTAGGATTGGCAACTCGAATTAACGCCCAAAATATCAATCGATTTCCGCAATTACAGACTAGTGGTAACTGTGAAAGATGCGATTTGAGAGGAATTAACTTGAAGGGAGCTTTATTGAACAAAATAAACCTCAGTTATGCCAATCTTATAAATGCTAATTTGAGCGATGCTGACTTGAGTGATGCCAACCTAATCGGTGTAAATCTCCTCAGTGCTAACTTAATTGGTGTCAACCTGATTAATTCCAATTTAAGTAATGCCAACTTAAGTAAGGCAAATTTTGGTGATGCGAACATGATTAATGTCAACTTAAGCGGCGCTAACCTCAGTGAAGCAAATTTAAGCAGTGCTAACTTGAATAATGCCAACTTGAGTAACGCCAACTTGAGTAATGCCCATCTGCGGCTCCTTACCAATTTGAGAGATGCTAACTTAAGTGGTGCAAATCTGCTTAATGCCGATTTGAGGGGAGCAAATCTCAGCCGTGCTAACTTAAATGGCGCTAATCTCAAACGGAATATCTTGCTGGGTACTATATTTAATAATGCGGACTTAAATTATGTTAACTTGAGAGAGTCAAACTTAGGCAATGCTTCCCTCAAAAATGCCAGTCTGACGAATAGTGACTTAGAGGATTCCTTTTTGGTAGGTGCTGACTTGACAGAGGCAAATTTGAGTAATGCTAACTTCAGAGGGACTAAATTAATGAATGCCAATTTGATGGGTGCTAAACTCAATGAAGCCAATTTTAATGGAGCAAATCTCAATTATACAACTTTAACTAGTGCTGATTGTAGTAATACTAACTTCAGCGATACTAGTTTAGTTAGTGCTAACTTAATTCAAGCAAATTTAAGCAATGCCGACTTGAGTAATGCCAACCTCAGTAATGCGGATCTCAGTGAGGCTAATTTACAAGGAACAATCCTCAGAAATGCCGTACTTAAAGATGCTAATCTTGATGATGTTGACCTCAGAAGTGCGGATTTATGCGAGGCAACTATGCCCGATGGATCAAAATCTCAGCAAGGTTGTGATGGAAAAAATTAATGGACAATAGATTGCAAGTAAATAGGATACACTCAATTTACTCCATCAAAGAATTAATTGACTTGCCAACTGCTGTAACCATCCTCCATAAGCCTGCAATCTGCTGTTCTCCCATACACGGAGTAGACAATCTCTAATTTTTATTCTTCACTATCTGGTGATAAATCTACATCTTCGTAAAGGAGAGAAATCGGACATTTAAAATCAACACTAGTTAAATGTACTTCCGGTTCAATTCCTGCTGGAGTCGTTTCATCAATTAGATAGTGCGTGAGTTCCCATTTATTATTTTCGTTCCGTCTGTGACATTCCACACTCATTTGTTCGGTATCAATTAAAACATATTCTTTTAATGTTTCAATCCGACGGTAGCGAGTAAATTTTTTCCCTCTATCATATCCTTCCGTACTTGGAGAAAGAACTTCAACAATCAGACAAGGAAATCGGACTATTCTTTTAGCTTTCTTATCACGAGCGTCACAAGTTACTATTACATCAGGATAGTGAAATGAACCTTTCTCAGATACTCCCACTTTAACATCTGCCATAAAGACTCTACAGCCTTTACCCCGGAGATGGCTTTTTAGAGTAGATGCTAAATTAAGAGCAATAACATTATGGGGTAAAGTTCCCCCAGCCATGGCGAAGACTTCACCATCGATATATTCATGTTTGAGAGGTTGTTGTTCTTCCCATGCTAGATATTCTTGAGGAGTCATCTGTGGGATTTCTAGAGAGGCAAACATTTTACTTATTAGTCAGGACTTAGGTTGCCTTCATTCTAGCACAGCGAAGTTATAATTAAAGTACAGAGTTGTGAATTGTCAGACACAACTACATCTGTAGATACTATACTTATGTACTATCCAGTCAGGACGAAAACCCTGGTTAATTAGCTAACTTTTGACTTATTTATGCTACTCCTCCAATTCAGTACCTCTCACTATTGTCGCAAAGCCCGACTAGCCCTAGGCTACAAACAAATTCCTTACCAAGTCGAAAACTTAACCCCCGGCATCCACATTTGGAAACTAAAACCCCTAACAGGTTTAACCACACTACCAGTTTTATTACCACAACTACCCGAATATCCCCAAGCGATTGGAGATTCAACTCAAATTTTTAAGTTCCTAGAAAAATATCAGCCTCAACCCCCATTATTCCTACCAGATGAAGCCCAACAGCAAGAAGCTTTAATGCTAGAAGATTGGTTAGATGAAAGTATTGGTACAGCAACTCGTTTTATTTATTATAACTTTCGTGCAGGCGCTGGCAAACAAATCGATCCTTCATTTGCCAGCCAATTAGTAATTCAGGTAGTAAGATATCAATATGGAATTAACCAAGCCGCAGTAGAAATAGCCACTCAGCGACTAAAACTAGCACTAGAAGTACTAAAATCCCGGTGGCAAGATCGATCTTACCTGATTTGCGATCGCGAAGCCCTGCTCCAAGCAAATCGCATTAGTGTTGCCGATTTAGCCGCAGCCGCCCTACTCAGCCCCCTCGCACTGATTCCTCAATACCGACAAGACTATCCTTGGCTATTTCAACGTATTATAGAAATCCATAAAATATGTGGGGAAGCCTTGCCACCAGGATTGTAAGGGCATGGGGAATGGCTAATTGCTAATTGCTGGTTAGAATACTATCTGTATGGTGCGTTATGTAACGCATCATGCTGTTAAATTATTGATTTTCATACTGGAGGTAATTTGTGGTTATTGCAGCAACCCAACCTAATACCGAAGCCGAATCAACAATAGGAGAAAACCGAGTTGTAATTAATGGATTGTCTTGGGCAGGATACATACAGATTTTAGATGCCTTACCCCAATCGCGTGGTTCAAGATTAACCTACGATGATGGAGTTTTAGAAATTACTATGTCACTGGAAGATCATGAATTTTATAGCTGTTTGATTGAATGCTTTATTCGGACACTAGTTGAACTAATGGGAATGCGAATTAAAACAATGGGATCGACTACAATGAAGTATCCTAAATTGAAAAAAGGTGCAGAACCCGACAATGCTTATTATATTAAAAACCAACCCTTAGTCAAAGGTCGCAATGTTGATTTTACCAAAGATCCGCCGCCAGATTTAGTTGTCGAAGTAGATATTACTCATACAGATATTGACAAAAACCAATTCTACGCCAGGATTGGAGTATCAGAATTTTGGCGATTTAATGGAAAAACCTGGCGCATTTACCAACTTCAGGAAAATCTCTACATTGAAGTTGAAACCAGTCCCACCTTTCCTACAGTACCAAAAGAACGTTTATATACTTTCCTCAAAGAAGCAAAAGAAGATGAAATTGAAGCAATCCAATCCCTGAGAAATTGGTGGCATCAACAATCCCATACTCCCTAAACCATATAGAATCCCATTTCCCCTCAATGTCCTCAAAAAAACCTCCGCGCACCTCTCCCTTACCCTCTGCGAACCTCTGCGTTAAAAAAAATCCTCTTACCCCACCAACCAATTCCATCATTCCTCAACAAACAACTAGAGAATAAACCCATGAAACCAGGAATATTGTTCACCATTTCCCTCTCAATCGGTTTAACAATAGCCAAACCAGCCTTAAGTTTACCACCACCAGAAGACACCCCAGAAGAAATATTAAGAACAGAGATAATTTTAGAAGCCCGCTCCCCCATTGATGGTAAACCATTAACAGCCGCAGAATATGCCGAACTTGAAGCTAAAATAGCAGAGAGAGGCACGCCCCCTCAAGTCTCAGCCGATATTCAACACACCATCTTTCTCCTCCGTCTCCTGAAGCTGATTCGTACTATCACGCCTTTGTAATTCTGGAGTAAATTTATCGCCAAACCATCCCATCAGGACATTAAAAAAGTCCCTAATCAATGAATGAATCCCAATTTGACGATAAAATAAAATATACTCCCAACTCTCCTAATACAAACGACTCAACACATAGTCACATAAATCCCTCAAAGCTGTCGCACACTCCGAAGGTTTCAGGACTGTCAGATTCTCTACCGCCAACTGAGCATGGTATGCTGCTAATTTGCGCGATCGCTCAATTCCCTCACTTTCCCTTACCAGTGCCAGCGCTTGCTCAATATCATCAGGTTGAGCAAACTCCCTTTCAATTAACACTTCCAGATAAGGCTTTTCTTCCATAGCATATAATACTGGAACAGTCAAATTGCCGCTAATTAAATCAGAACCCGCTGGTTTACCCAATACTTCTGTCGAAGCAGTGAAGTCCAAAATATCATCCACAATCTGAAAAGCTAATCCCAGATGACGACCATAATCATATAATTGTTCTGCCACATCTACTGAAACACCACTCAATAAACCCGCTGACTTAGAACTATTAGCAATCAGGGAAGCTGTCTTATTATAGGTTTTCTCCAAATATACTTCCATAGTAGTAGTAGTATCAAACCGATTCAACCCTTGCTGAATTTCTCCCTCTGCCATATCCTTAATCACTTGGGAGAGTAACTTGACCACTTCTAAATTATCTAAATTCGCGAGATACCAGGCAGATTGACCGAACAAGAAATCCCCAGCTAATACAGCTATCCGATTATTGAACAAGCTATTGACAGTCGGGACATTACGGCGTACCTCCGCTTCATCAACTACATCGTCATGGACTAATGAAGCCGTGTGGATCATCTCAGTAATTTCCGCCAACCGTCGGTGACGTGGGGTAATATCGGAGTCTAACATGGTTGCCCGCGAAATTAAAAGGACAACCGCTGGTCTTACTCGCTTACCCCCAGCCCCAAACAAATGTTCGGCAGCAGCATAGAGGATCGGGTGACGGGCACCCACTAAGTTTTTTAAGTTCTCGGTAAGGAGACACAAATCGGCTTCAACAGGGGAAAATAGGGAGGTTACTGAGGTCATGGATTGGGCGACTCAGACGTTTGGTTACGAAAGTTTACATATTCTTCCTTAATTTTAAGCGAAGCCTCCCCGGTAGGGAAAGTAACTGTAATATAATTCCCCATTCCCCGAAGGAAGACAAGGAAGACAAGGAAGACAAGGAAGACAAGGAAGACAAGGAAGACA
>NZ_JAMZMM010000504.1 GCF_024178385.1 Limnofasciculus baicalensis BBK-W-15
TCTTTGCCAAAGTGGGATGCTCCCATTCTCTATTCTAGATCGCCAGATGAGAGTATGTAAAACTTGATTAAGTTTATAGTCAAAAACCGCCACAGGCAGTCTAGACTTATCTCACGCTCCTATCTCCTTGGGCTAAATACTTAAAATTCAGATCTTGAATAGTATAGTATGAATAATCTAACTCTACAACCATTACTTGGTACAGCTTTAGCAAGCCTTTGTCTTATATCTGTAACAACTCAAGTCGCCCAAGCAGGTACTCTACACAATGACTGGAATTATGCCATTGACTCATTAACAGATGGGGTGACAGGTGGTGTGATTGGTACTAATGGTGCTTTTGAGTTTTATGGCTTGGCGATGCACGAAAATAACGAGCGAATTTTTATCGCTATCAATGCTAATCTTCCCTTAACTGGTTATGAGGATATTGACTCAACCAATGGCAGTATCGCCTATGGAGATTTATTCTTTAATTTCTCTAATCAAGACTTCAATACAGCCAGTCAAAATAGTGACTTATTTGCCATCCGCTTTGCCCAAGTCAATGACTCTGGAGTGAAAGAGCTGGGAGTTTATAGTAATGTTACCGCTAAAAATGTTACCCAGACTAATTCTGGATTTAGTAATTTACAGCAGTATAGCAACTATGTCAGGGCAAATGGTGGCATACCCTCAATGGCAGATTTAGCGATTGATAATCCCTACTTTGAGCAAACTGGAGCTTGGACTATTCTGAATGATATTGCATCTGGACATAAGGTGGGTGATATTGTATTTCTCAATAATACTGAACTGAGTTTACTGGGACTAGATTTTTCTTATTTTAATGCTACAGGCTCCCAAAGTATTGGTTTCAGTTTTAATAGAAGCTTACTCCCTAGTGGTTATTTTATTGCTCATTTCCTTGCCGAATGTGCAAATGATGGGATAGCTTTAACAGGGCAATTGTCACAACCGCAGGTTGAAGAGGTGAAAACTGTACCCGAACCCTCTGGTATCATTGGTATGGTTCTATTTGCTTTGGGGTTAGCAGCGAGTAAAATAATTAAGGTTATTTGCTAGTTATCTGGCTAATGGCTAATGGCTAATGGCTAATGGCTAATGGCTAATACAGCTAAATCCAGATCAAGAGGGCGAGTCGATTAAGGTTATTTGTCACTGCCAGAGATTATTGTCGCGACTCGCCCCTACACGGAAAACTTCCCATTCCCCATTCCCCTAAAGGGGGCAGGGAAGAGTTTTCACTCAAAACTCAAAACTCAAAACTCTCTTTCCTACTCCCCACTTCCCAAATTATGTCCTATGAGCAAGAAAAACAAATAGCAATAAAAGCCGTAACTGCTGCTGCTAAGTTATGCCAAGCAGTGCGACGGGAACAAAGTGTCAGTGAAGGAGCAAACCAAAACAGGGTGAAATACTTCACAAAACCCGATCGCACTCCCGTTACCATTGCCGACTTTGGGGCACAAGCAATAATTTGTCAGGCACTAGCAGAAGCTTTCCCCAATGATGCGGTTGTAGGAGAAGAAGATTCCGGTTTATTGCAGGAACCGGAAATGATGGAAGGTGCAGCACAAATAACCGATTATGTCAAGAGGCAGATTAAGATCGCTACACCTGAGTCAGTGAAAAACTGGATCGATCGCGGAAATGGTACAATTTCAGATCGCTATTGGACAATAGACCCAATTGATGGCACAAAAGGTTATATCAGAGGTGGTCAATACGCGATCGCATTAGCATTAGTTGAGGGGAGTGAAGTCAAGCTTGGTGTCTTATGTTGTCCCGCTTTACCCCTGACTTTTGCAGAACCAGAAAGCGAAACAGGTGTTATCTTTGTCGCAGTCCGGGGTGAAGGTACAACAATGATACCTCTAAATGGCGGATCGCCTAAATTAATTCGGGTTAATTGTCGCACTCCTCAGACAAATAGCAATGTATTCGACGAGTTACACCTACGGATGGTAGAGAGTGTCGAGTCAAGTCACGGAAACATGTCATTAGAAGCCCAAGTAGGTGAAGTAGTTGGACTAAATACCCCTTCCCTACGGATCGACTCCATGGCAAAATACGGTGTAATCGCACGAGGAGAAGCAGCACTTTACATTCGCCTCCCATCACCTCTATCATCTCCCAAACGGCAAAATATTTGGGATCATGCAGCGGGTGCGATCGCAGTTGAAGAAGCAGGTGGTAGAGTTACAGATATGTATGGTCGCCCTTTGGATTTCTCTTGCGGCTCAAAACTATTCAATAATCAAGGTACTATCGCCAGCAATGGTGAGATTCACGAAGCTGTATTAGCGGCTGTCGCCAAGATAATCGCTAGTAGTTATTAGTTATTGTTTGTTTGTTGTTTGTTGTTGGTTGTTGAGAATGGGCTGAATAATTGACTATTAGCCCCTTGTCTTGCTAATTTATTAGGACTTACGCATTTAGGCTATCTGTAGGGTGCGTTATGTAACGCACCTACTATATATGGAGTTTAGTGACAGATTTTGCGTAAGTCTTGTCATTTATTAGGATTTACGCACCATCTAGAGTATTAATAGTCTAGATGGTGCGTTACGCTTTGCTAACGCACCCTACATATAGATGGTTTGCGTAATTATTGTTGATTTTTAATAAAAGTGAGATTTTTCACAATTTTTTTTAAATTTAATTAAGATTTATCTTATTGGTTATTAACTTTGCTAGGTTAGCACTATACAGCCCAATGGGAGTGAAGACAGATGCCAAAAGATCAAGTTACTAGACTTTTTAGAGATTCTTTAGCCAATCCCTCCTTAAAAGAGGAACTCAATACCGCCCCTGATGTCGAAACCTTTGTGAAAATGGCTCAAGAAAGGGGCTATGATTTCAACATTGATGAATGGAAAGAGATGACTCGTTTCTCTGTTGAAGAATTGAAGGGAAAAATATCGGAAATTCCGGGTATTTGAGGCTGTTTGTAAACAATAATTAATCTAAGCTGATTGATTATACCAGTCGCCTTCATAGCTTAACAATTGGCTCTCAGCCCCTTGTTAAGCTATGACGCATTTAAGAGTGCGATCGTCTCCTAAATTGGGGTATACGATCAATAAACTGGGTAATTCCAGATAATTCCAATAACTAGAATAACGCCAATGAGATGGCTCATCAACATAACCGCGTCGCACGGGATTATTATGAATTTAATGTAATTTTTGGATAAACATTTCCTCGTCCGCAATTGCCTGGGGATGAAAACCTTCTTGCCAAAGTTGATAATCTTGTTTTGTTTTATGTTTTAACTTATAAAACTGATGAAGTCCCAATATCTTTAATCAGGTTTTCTAAGTAAGTCTGGGCTTCGTCTGGCGACATCATTAGAGCTTTCCCCTGACGCAAGATTTCATATTTACCACCTCGATATCCGTGACCTGCAATTAGCCCTAAACTAATGGCTTCATTGCCTAATTCTGTCACTTTCTTTTATACACATCTGACGTTGCCGACGATCTCGTCTGTATAAATTTCTTTTCTCGCCCATTTCTGTACCA
>NZ_JAMZMM010000505.1 GCF_024178385.1 Limnofasciculus baicalensis BBK-W-15
GCTTCATACTTCATCCTTTATCCTCGAGTCGGGAGGGAAACTTCCAGAAAACAAAGTACTTAACATAACTTAACAAATTAAAAAAGGCTGGAAGTGCTTTAAATTCGTTCTCCTTTATTAAGATTAATTATCAATAGTTGACGAGATTGCGTCGTTTCAGCTATTGTGGGATAATAATCCAAAGGAGGGCTACTAACCTTTTTGGGATTTTGGGAGATTTTGGGGATTTTTAACACAGTGGCAATTGCCACTTCAATATTCTCTATATCTCTTTATCGGGAGAAAGCGGTTCGGCGCAATAAATAATAGGGTGCGTTACGGTAAAGCACCCTACTCAAATCCAACAAAAAACATTTGTAGCCCATATCACTATAAATATGAAAACTTGTAGTCAAGGCAACAAAAATAGAGATATTTTTATCATCCCAATAAATAATTATAATCGCTAAAATTTAGATAGCCATGCCACTAGATTTAGTGTCTATCCCTGGCACTGACAAGGGGATCTAAAGAATGCGCAATTTAGCTATTGTCAATGCTTATACAGCATCGACTTACCATAAGACATGGTATAATTCCGCACTCTCAGAAGTAGGAAAGATAAAAAAATCTAAACAGTTGGGTTATCTGGCCAAAAAGATGGTAAAACTAAATCAGTGTGGATCTAAATAGTGTTTAACGAACGGGGCTAGTTTTCTGTTTGTTAGTAAAGTAGTAGGAGTGAGGTAAGGCACGGATGATGTCAACGATATTCTGGAAAGCTTTAAAAGTAAGTCCCGCCATTGTGGGAGCTTCATTATTCGTCGCGAGTAGCGCTTACGCTGCTGGACAGGTTTCGGAGCAAACAGTAACCGCCACTAGCCAATCTGCGGTGGAACTGAATAGTAGCGTAGAAACTTCTGTCGCGCCTGAAGTAACATCTTCAGAGACTCTAGCGAATAATAGTAGTGTAGAGCAAGCGATCGTAGCAACTGATACAGTAAAATCCTCAGTTGACTCACTAAATATTTCTCAAATCAAGCCTACTGTAGAGTTAGCAGATAATTCCTTAACTGGGCAAGTACCAGCCGTCAGTAATACCCCGGCTGGTGCTAACGCTCAACTCTTGGATCAACTGCAAAACTACACTAGTGAAGGGAATGGTAATGCCCTGGATCAAGTAACTAATGTTGGTCAGTTAAGAGACGTATCTCCTGGAGACTGGGCTTATGAAGCCCTCCGCAATTTAGTAGAACGTTACGGTTGTATTGCAGGTTATCCTGATGGGACATTCCGGGGTAATCGTGCCATGACTCGGTATGAGTTTGCAGCAGGTTTAAATGCCTGTTTGAATCAACTCGAACGTATTATTGGTGGTGGTACTCCTGCTCCTGATAATGGAGATACAGCATCAATCCGGCGGTTAGTTCAAGAGTTTCAAGCGGAATTGCAAACTTTAACTGGACGGGTGGATACGCTGGAAGGTCGAGTATCTTTCTTGGAAGATCATCAGTTTTCCGCTACAACCAAGTTAAAGGGTGAAGTAATTTTTGCTCTGGCTGATGCTTGGGGGGATGAGAAGGCTGTTCCTGGCACTGCTAGCCCCACCGAAGATTTGGAAGTTAATACCATCTTCGCAGATCGGGTACGTCTGCGTTTAGAGACTAGCTTCACCGGAAAAGACTTACTCACAACTCGTCTAAACGCGAGAAATCTAACTCAATTCGGTAGTGGCACTGGTGCTAGTAATATTACCGGAACTAACATGACCCGCTTATCCTTTGACGGAGATGAAAGTAATAATGTCAAAGTCGATAAACTATGGTATCGTTTCCCCCTAAGTGACAAGCTGACAGTGCAAATTGATGCTACGGGTGCTGAAATGTATAGCAGCGTCATCGATTCTGTCAACCCCTTCTTCTCCAGTGATGGTAGTGGTTCCATTTCCCGCTTTGGACGTTTTAATCCCATCTATCGGGTTGGTCAAGATGTAGGTGCAGCGGCAACTTATAAATTTAGTAATGCCTTATCTTTCTCAGCAGGTTATTTTGCAGATGATGGTGAAGATGTTACCGCAGACAATGGACTTTTTAACGGCACGTATTCAGCACTGGCTCAGTTAACTTTCAAGCCTACTAGCGCGATTACTCTGGGTTTAACCTACGCTCACTCCTACTACAGCGGTGCTGGTGTATTTGTTACAGGGGGTACAGGTAGTGGCTATGCCAATCGACCTTTTAATAATGTTGCTACTGCCACCGACTCCTTTGGGTTGCAAGCCAACGCTAAATTCGGCATGTTCTCTGTAGGCGGTTGGGTTGGTTACCAAGATGCGGAAGCCAAAGCCACTACGATAGAAGGTAGTAACGCTGAGATCTGGAATTGGATGGTTAACTTTGCCCTACCAGACTTGGGTGGCAAAGGTAACTTGCTAGGTTTCCAGTTTGGGATGCCACCGAAAGTGACTGATAATGATATTGCGACTCGTGAAGATAGCGATACATCTTTCCACATTGAAGCTTTATATCGTTACAAGCTGACTGACAATATCGCTATCACTCCTGGTGTGATTGTGATTCTCAACCCAGAACATAATGATAATAATGATTCTATCTGGGTAGGGACATTGAGAACGACATTCACCTTCTAATCGGTTTTTCCGGTGGATATAAGTCCGGAAACTATCCTTGTGTAAGGGTAGGGTGAAGCATTAGAAACCCGGTTTCTCAAAGAAACCGGGTTTCTTTTGTGTACTTCATATATAGTAGGGTGCGTTACATAACGCACCCTACAGATAGCTGCGTAATTCCAGAGCAAATGTTCAATACAAGAAAACATGCTCTAGCTCCTATCTAACAAAATAGCTCTCAATCCTGCTGCTTTAGCCCCTTCATAATCTTCTTTGAAACTATCCCCAATATGCCATGCTTCTCGAGGATGACATTGATGTTTCTCTAAAGCAGCGGCAAAAATTTTTGGCTCAGGTTTCGCTGCACCCACCTGAGTAGAAATAGTAACCGATATAAAAAATTCGTCTAGTTTAAGAGCTTTTAAAACTAAATCAATTCTCGAATCAAAATTAGAGACAATACCTAATTGAATCCCCGCCCGCTGCCAAGTAGAAAGTGCTGGCAAAACATCGGGATAAATCAACCAAGGTTGAGCCGTAGCAAAATAGTTGTATAGTTGGTCAAAAAAATCGGTAAAATCTTCAAACTGATTAAGTACACCAACATGTTGAAATGTCCGTAGAGCAATCACCCGCCACCATTCAAATTCACACTGAGGAATCTCTTCGGGATCTGTTTCCGGAAAAATAAGGGGTTCCGCTGTAGAGAATGCTTGGAAAAAAGCATCATTCAAAGCAGTAGGTGAGGCTTTCACGCCAAATGTCCGTGCGATCGCGCTATAAGCTTCTCCGACACTCCCCCTCACTCCAAATAATGTCCCCACAGCATCTAGAAAAATTACTTTTGGTTGTTCCATTGTTGTTTGTTGTTTGTTGTTTGTTGTTTGTTATTAATCATTCCCCACTCCCCATTC
>NZ_JAMZMM010000087.1 GCF_024178385.1 Limnofasciculus baicalensis BBK-W-15
GGTGAAAAGGGGGGCAAAAAATGAGTATCTTTGCCTTCATTGGGATGCTCCCAAACTAATCACCCATCCGCTACCATCCACCATTAACTATAGCCAAAACCAACAATCCATCCGCTGCCATCCACCATTAACTATAGCCAAAACCAACAACCCATCCGCTGCCACCGCCCATTTTCCAATTCCTAATGTAATACTAGTAATTGAAGCATTGAGAAACAGCACAAAGCATGGAAATAAGAGCAAGTGAGACAACCTGGTTAAACTGGAGTGGCGATGCCCTAGCAGTAGGCTTATTTGAAGACGGAATAGAAATAACAGAAGAGTTAACCAAACTAGATGAAAAACTAGCGGGAACCCTCAAAGAGTTAATAGAGGAAACAGAATTTAAAGGAAGCCTGGGTAGCAGCGCCGTAACTCGTGTCGGTGCTAATAATTCAATCAGAAAAATCATGATAGTAGGGTTAGGGAAAGAAGATGCCCTAAACCCAGATAGTTTGCGTCGGGCTGCGGCGGCAATTACACGGATGGCAAAACAGCAAAATTGCAAAACACTGGGCATTAGCTTGCCTCTAGCCAATGATAACCCAGAAATGACAGTCGGCGCGATCGCAGAAGGGATTCTCCTCACCTTACATGTCGATAATCGCTTCAAATCGGAACCAGAAGATAAGGCTTCTAAGTTAGAAACAGTCGATTTACTCGGCTTAGGCAATCAAGAAGCAGCAATTACCAAAGCAAAGGCTATTTGTGATGGTGTAATTTTAGCACGAGAATTAGTAGCTGCACCTGCCAATGCCGTGACACCAATAACTTTAGCCGAGACAGCCGCAGAAATTGCTACTCAATCCGGTATGTCTATAGAAATATTAGAACAAGAAGAGTGTGAAAAGTTGGGTATGGGAGCATTTTTGGGTGTAGCCAAAGCCTCCGATTTACCGCCCAAATTTATTCATATCACCTATAAACCAGCAGGCACACCTCGCCGGAAATTAGCTATAGTTGGCAAAGGCTTAACCTTCGACTCTGGCGGCTTAAATATTAAAGGTGTCGGTAGCGGCATCGAAACCATGAAAATGGATATGGGAGGTGCAGGGGCAACTTTAGGTGCAGCCAAAGCTATTGGTAATTTGAAACCAGATGTCGAAGTACATTTTATCAGTGCCGCGACAGAAAATATGATTAGCGGTAAGGCTTTGCATCCAGGAGATATTTTAACAGCATCTAATGGCAAAACTATTGAGGTGAATAATACTGATGCAGAGGGTAGGCTAACTTTAGCAGATGCTCTGGTATTTGCTGAAAAATTGGGAGTAGATGCGATTGTAGATTTGGCTACTCTAACAGGTGCTTGTGTTGTGGCTTTGGGCGATAATATTGCCGGGATGTGGGGCACTGATGATAGCCTCGTATCGGAAATAAAAGCAGCTTCAGAAATAGCCGGAGAGAAATTCTGGCAAATGCCCATGGAAGATAAGTATTTCGATGGGATTAAGTCGCCTATTGCTGATATGAAAAATACTGGCCCCCGTGGAGGTGGCTCAATTACAGCGGCTTTGTTTTTGAAGCAATTTGTCAAGGAGACACCTTGGGTACATTTGGATATTGCTGGTCCAGTTTGGGCAGATAAGGATGATGGATGTAATAATAGTGGGGCGACGGGTTTCCCGGTGCGTACTTTGGTTAATTGGGTGATTGGTAATGGCTAATGGCTAATTAATATTTGTTTTTTGACAAGGTACAAGAAACAAATAAGTAATGAGTGATGAGTCTAACACTCAACTTATAACTAGTCGCGATGCTAACCTAATAATAGCTCAATTTCCTTGAGAACATCTGCTAACATGGGGGCTGTTGAAGGTAAGATATTATCTTCACTACCCTCATGTTTATGATGAGGATAAGTTGGAAGATAATGAGTCTGGATAGTTACAGATAATCTTGAGTTCAGCCATATATTACAACAAGTAATTGGGAATAACAAACAACCAACAACCAACAACCAACAACCTAAGTATTAAAATACCTAGCAACTGGGTGATAAGCGACAATAGCTGTGGTAGACTGTTCTGGATACAACTGTTCGCTTTCGTCCATATAGAGATTGATGCGATCGCACCCTAATAAATCTAGTAAAGCAAATTGATCCTGAATATTCGGACAAGCTGCATAGCCGAAGCTATAACGGGAGCCCCGATAGCGCTGGGCTAAGACATCGCGAATATTATTTGGCTCCTCACTAGCAAAACCCAATTCTCGCCGAATTCGGGCATGTACCCATTCTGCTACACCTTCGGCTATTTGTACCGCCATGCCATGGAAATACAAATAGTCTGTGTATTGGTTGGAATCAAACAGTTTTTTAGCGAATTCTGTGGCAACTTCTCCCACTGTTACTGCTTGCATGGGGAAGACATCAAAGGGAGTGGGGAGTGGGGTTTTCACTGAGTTTTTGGGTAGATAGAAGTCGGCAATACAGAAACGCTTGCCAGATTTTTGGCGGGGGAAGTGGAAGGTAGTGGCAGGCTCTAAATTATTGGGAATTTCTGTACTAAGTTGGCTGATAATCTCTGGATTATATAGATGTAGAGAATTACCTTCAGCCAAACAGGGGAAATAACCGTAAATTGCTGTAGGCTCGAGGAGTTTTTCCTCAACAATCCGGTGCTTCCAACTTTCCAAAATTGGGTAAACCGTCTCCTTTAGAAACTCGTCATGCTCTTCTTTCGATTTATCCTTCGGCTTGCGAAACTGCCATTGCCCGACAATTAATGCCTGCAAATCCAAATACCACAATATCTCTTCTAAGGGTATGTCTTCCTGTTGTAATAATTGACTTCCCCAGAAAGGAGGAGTTGGGCGTTGAATATCTAAAGTAACAGCTTCAGAGCGATTAGTATCTTCAAGAGCGGATTGAGCAACGGATGGGGTAACGGATGTAACGGATGTGTTATTTGTTTCATCTATTGGTAAATGCGCTTCTTCATCTCCCACCACATCTGCCATCACCGATAACTCATCCGTTGCATCCGTTACCAAATCCGCTGCGAATCCCCGCACATTATCCCACTCCCCTGCTATTTTAGCAGGCATCAATTTATCCATAAAATGCAAATCGGAAAAGGCATCTTTCCCGTAAATCACCTTACCATGATAAGTATTCTGACAATCCTCATGAACAAACTTAGGTGTCAAAGCCGCACCACCTAAAATCACAGGTACAGTTATCCCTCGCTGATTAAATGCCTCCAAATTCTCTTTCATAAAGGCAGTAGACTTTACCAATAACCCACTCATGGCAATGCAATCAGCCTGATGCTTTTCGTAAGCATCGATAATATTATCTACTGGCTGCTTAATTCCCAGATTAATTACCTTGTAGCCATTATTAGAAAGGATGATATCTACCAGATTTTTCCCAATATCGTGAACATCTCCTTTCACAGTAGCAATCACCATCGTTCCCTTGGCATTATTACCCGCATCTTTCTTATCCATGAAGGGTTCTAAATATGCCACTGCTGCTTTCATTGTTTCGGCGGATTGCAATACGAAAGGTAGCTGCATTTGCCCGGAGCCAAATAATTCTCCCACCACTTTCATTCCATCCAGGAGGAAGGTATTAATAATCTGTAGAGGTGGATAACTTTCCAATGCCTTGGTTAATTGTTGTTCTAACCCAATCCTTTCTCCATCTATAATATGACGTTTTAGACGTTCTTCTACAGGTAAGTTTTCATCTTGACTTCGATCCCGTTTTGTGGTTTTTCCTTCAAATACTGTAGTCAGCAACCCTAGGGGATCGTAAGTACAAATATCGCCATCAAATTCCCGTTCGTCAAAGATTAATTTACGGCATATTTCTTGATGTTCAGCTTCTATTTTCACTAATGGTAAAATCTTATTCGGACTGACAATAGCAGCATCTAACCCAACTGCCATTGCTTCATGGAGAAACATAGAATTGAGAACAATTCGTGCTGCTTGATTCAAGCCAAAGGATACATTAGAAACGCCCAAAATAATGTGACATCCTGGTAATCCTGCCCGAATTTGGCGAATTGAATCTATTGTAGCTTTGCCATTCTTTCTGTCTTCTTCAATACCAGTAGAAATAGGTAGAGCTAGAGGATCAAAAAATATCTCATGAGGCGGGATACCATACTCTATAGTTTGATTATAGGCACGTTGTGCGATCGCAAATTTCTGCTTGGCGGTTCGAGCCATCCCGTCTTCATCAATTGTACCAATAACTACACCCGCACCATATTTCTTGGCTAACTCTAATACCTTTAAAAAACGCTCCTCCCCATCTTCATAGTTAGTAGAATTAAGCAAACACTTACCCCCAGCCACTTTTAACCCTGCTTCCATCTTTTGCCATTCCGTGGAATCCAGCATTAAAGGTAATGTCACATTAGTTACCACTCGAGACACTAATTGCTCCATATCCCGTTCGCCGTCACGCCCCACATAATCCACATTCACATCAAGAATATGTGCCCCTTCCTTTACCTGAGATTTAGCTAAAGATACTAATCCATCCCAATCTTCAGCATTTAACAAATCGCGGCATTTTTTAGAGCCACTGGCATTTAATCTTTCCCCAACTATCAGGAAAGAATTATCCTGAATATAAGGTTGGGCAGTATAAATTGATGCTGCCGCAGGTTCATATACTGGATGTCGTTCTTTTGGCTGGAGGGTATTAGAAATTTCGACTAATTGTTGAATATGATCTGGGCGCGTACCGCAACAACCACCAATGACTTGTACCCCCCAATCTTCTACAAAACGAGTTAACGCCATCCGCAATTCCATCGGCGTTAGTTTATAATGAGCATGACCTCCTATATTTTCCGGTAATCCAGCATTAGGGATACAAGAAACTACAAAAGGCGAATTTTCACATAAATACTTAATATGTTCTTGCATCCTGTCCGGTCCTGTGGCACAATTAAGACCGAGGATATCAATCGGATACCGTTCCAAAATAGTCAATGCCGCACTAATATCGGAACCAACCAGCATAGTCCCGACAGCTTCCATGGTGACAGATACCATTAAAGGCAGTCTTTGCCCTTTTTCTTGAAATACCTGTTCAATTCCATTTAATGCTGCTTTAATTTGTAATACATCCTGACAAGTTTCGACAATAAATAAGTCAACTCCACCATCATACAGACCTTTTGCTTGTTCAGCAAAAGAAGCCTCCATTGTGTCAAAATCAATATTTCCTAAAGTTGGTAACTTAGTAGTTGGACCGATGGAACCTGCAACAAAGCGGGGCTTTTCTAGTGTAGAATATTCATTAGCCAAACGCTTTGCTAGTTGTGCTGAGGTATAATTTAAGTAATAGGCTTTGTCTGCCAAATCGTACTCAGCTAAGACAATAGATGCCGCACCAAAACTATCCGTTTCGATGACATCAGCCCCAACTTCCAAAAACTCTCGATGTACTTTTTCAACAGCTTCCGGTTTACTATGGACGAGGTACTCGTTACATCCTTCATACTGTTCCCCACCAAAGTCTTCGGCAGTGAGGTTTTGGGTTTGCAGGGAACTTCCCATCGCCCCATCGAAGACGATAACAGGGCGTTGGGGATTATGGAGGCGATTCAGGAAGAGGCTATTCATAGATAACTATTTTGATTTAGGATTGATCCGATCCAGTCAACTTATATTTTGCACTAATCCATCTATATATGTCAAAATCAGTTTGGGAGACTTCCCCATCCCCATT
Source organism: Limnofasciculus baicalensis BBK-W-15 (assembly GCF_024178385.1). Lineage (GTDB taxonomy): Bacteria > Cyanobacteriota > Cyanobacteriia > Cyanobacteriales > Coleofasciculaceae > Limnofasciculus > Limnofasciculus baicalensis. The sequence goes on from NZ_JAMZMM010000087.1 coordinate 5,741, forward strand.
TTCACAGATAACTTAATCTAGTTTGGCAAAATTTTCAGATCTTGGGTAGAGATTTAATGAAACCTGTAACAACTAAAAACAATAATTCTGAGGATGAGGGATTTATCCGGTTATCGACGGATGAGATTAGAGAGAATCTCCTTGATGCCCTCATCAGGATTATAACTCAGGGAACGCGGATTGTCTTGCAACAAGCTGGTGAAGATGTAGCTGCGATTATTCCCGCCAGGGAGTTTACACGGTTAGACACACTAATACATGAGATTAAATCTAGTCCCTATCTTCCCGAAGATGATGAATATTATGAAGATGAACGAGGAATTCACTGTGTCTATCCTGATGAAGTTAAATCTGATTTTGCGGATATATTAGCAGCAGTAATGGTTGATGGAGAACTTTTTGGTTTACTACCAACTCCTAATTTAGGTGGTAAAGATGTGGATATTTTTATGCCTGTGGCTGTACTAATGCCGATTGAAAAGTTTTGGTTACCAGAATACATCATTAATGAATGTAAGGGGCGATGGAATTAAGGGAGTGGAGAGTGGGGAGTGGGGACAATTTGATGTAGGGGCGTAGCATTTGGGGGATAACTTTTGTTGTTTAACCAGAATTTGACTGTCCAAATGCTTCGCCCTGAGTGGGGAGTGGGAAATTTTATTACCAACAACTAATAACCAACAACCAACAACTAATAACCAACAACCAACAACCAACAACTATCTCACCGATTTCAAAACATTTCTTATTTCCTTCACTCGCCTACCTTGATCTAGTTTAATACAATTCCAGCGCCATTCTTCTGAATCAACTACCAATCCTTTCAATTCCTCCTTATAATAAGGTTCGCGCTTACAAATACCAAATAAACCACTAGCATCCAATTCCTTTTGTTTATTACGAAATGCTTCAACTCTAGCCCAAATATAAGCATCTTGCCCCTCCAATCCTTTATCTTTAGCCGCTTTATATGCCAAGGGAAAATTTGGTCCGGCTGAATTAGATTGATTCCACAAATCCGTACCCAGTATAATCGCTCTTTTATGATTCTCCGGCTTTAATCCTAAATCAATCATCCGATTTTCTGTTGCGACAGATTGCCACTGTAAGGCTTTAAGACATAGAATATCTGCCTCTTGCACAGAAATATTCTGAGATTTATTCCAACTACAAAATCCCTTATTAGTAGCAAAATTACCAGGATCGGTATGCCCTAAATAAATAGTAGTTGGCTTTCCCGTCGGTGTCAGATTCCCTTCAGCTACCCCAACCGCGATCGCACCGACATGTTTTTTGCTGCCAAATAACTCCCGCACGCTCAGGGGAATATCAGTCAGATGTTGTGTACTGTAGACTGGTGGTTGCGGCGGTTTTAACACAATCGGAATTTCTGGTGCGATCGCAAAAAGTAGTGTACTAGTACAAAGTAACACTCCTTTCCAGATTACTCCAAACGACAGGGCGTACCAACTTTTCAAAGCTGTTTACTCCTACACATACTATAAGCTTATCATTCCTTTTGCAGGTGAGAGGCTACGGGCTACTCTCAACAGCCGGAAGGATAACTATTTAACAAACCACTAAGACGCGAAGACACTAAGATAGTAATAAAGGCTACAAATTTGCTGCTTTAGTATGGTTTATTCAATAAACCAGGCTTCTGGGTGTAAGGAATAAAATAGATAATCTTCTAATGCTAAGATTGTAGATTTTATCACCAGTCCCGCTCCAAATGCTGGTGAAGTCTGGAGAAACCAACCTAAAGATATGGACAAAATACCCGAAGTTCTCTATAGTCGAGGCTCCAAATTATTAAGTTTGGCTCTTTACCAGGGTTGTGATGCCCTAGTTTTAGGAGCTTGGGGATGTGGCGTATTTAGGAATCAGCCATCAATGGTTGCCCAAATGTTTGCCGATTTACTCTTGCCAAGTGGTGAATTTTGTGGTAAATTTGAAATGGTTTTATTTTCTGTACTTGATTGGACGAAAGGAACCAGGATATTGACAGAATTCCAGACTCGATTTTCAAAAGAATAACAAACCTTTGCGCTCTACTCTGTCGAGAAGCCGCTGCGCGTCTTTGCGCCTTCCTTTGCGCTCTTTGCGTTTAAAATGAACCTTCATCAATTAGCGACACACTTCTCAAATACCCTACTAAGCTATTAATCGATAAAAATCATGCCAATTTACTTTTACAGCACAAGAGGTGAATATGGTTGTTTTTCCAACTTTTCCAACCACGGATTTGAGCTAGATGGTGCTTGGTGGACGACAAACGAACATTATTTTCAAGCCCAAAAGTTTATCACCACCGATCCCGATTGGTTTGACAAAATCCGCGCTGCGAAAAACCCTGGGATGGCGGCAAGAATGGGAAGGGAGCGCTCTCACCCTTTGCGCAGTGATTGGGAAGAAGTCAAAGACTCAATTATGGAAAAAGGCGTATTGCGTAAATTTGAAACTCATGGCGATATCCGCGAGATACTTCTGGCGACAGGGGATGAATTAATTGTGGAAAATGCACCAGGAGATTACTACTGGGGCTGTGGGAAAGATGGCAGTGGTAAAAATAAATTGGGGCTGATTTTAATGGCGGTGCGGGAGAGATTGCGAATTGGTAATGGCTAATTGTGCGCTAAATGGATGGCAAGCAGTCTCGAAAGCTGTGGTATAATTAACAGCATTGATGATAGCCTCTTCATGCTTACCGATCGCGCAGTTGTTTAGTTTTATGCAATTATGCAATCAGTCGCCTACTTTTTCATTTATATCGGTATCTCAGCATAATAGACAGCCGATAGCTCCAGATTACAAATAATATGCTAAAATTAACATAAGGATATCTGGAGCAAATCTCCATGCCCCTATTACTAAATAAAACCTCCGATCAACGGATTGTCCATCATGGCACATGGGAACAGTTCAAGTTTATCCAAAAGGGCTTTGACGGTTCTCCTGGAGTGCGGCTATTTTACCATGATGGGACAATCGAGATTCTCATGCCGGGACAATACCACGAAATTTTTGCTCATATCATCGGTTACTTAGTAACTACATTTCTAGTCGAAGAGGGAATCTTATTCAAACCTACAGGAGCGATGACTCAGGAAAAATCAGGAGTTGTCTCCGCCCAAGCAGATCAATCTTACTGTATTGGCAGTGCGAAGCCGATTCCTGATTTGTCAATTGAAGTAGTTTTTACTAGTGGAAGTATCAGTAAGTTAGAACGATATAAAGCTTTGGGTGTTCCAGAAGTTTGGTTTTGGGAAGATGGAGTGCTGAATTTATATCATCTTCGAGATGGTAGCTATGAAAAAATTGAGCGTAGCCAGCTACCCGGACTTAATAACCTCAATCTTGATTTGCTCAGACGCTGCATTTTGATGGCAGAAACTGATTCTGGTGAAGCGATTAGAATGTTCCGTAGAGAAATGTAGTAATAAAAGTGCGCTCTTGAGGTTGAATGTAACTTGGGATAATACTGAAATGACTTACACAAAGCATCTAACAGATGGGGATTGCCTAAGATTGAATAAAACGCTATTATTGTACAATAAACAGTACAGGTTTGGGTAAGATGAAAGTTATCTCTTTTAGCGAGGCGATAAATAGCCTGAAGACGGTTTTAGATCGGGTAACTGAAGAGGTGGACTATACGATTATTACTAGACAGGATGCTGATGATGCGGTAGTGATGTCTCTGGAGTTTTTCAATAGTTTGATGGAAACTGTACATTTACTTAAGTCTCCGACAAATGCAGCTCATTTGGAACGTTCTATTGCTCAGTTTAAGCAGGGTAAAGTAGTGGAGAGAGATTTGCTCAATTAGTTTATGCAGTAAGATGATGCCTATTTAACGATTATTTCTTGTCGTACCATTATTAATTTAAGACGATTATTACTACTTTATACCCACAACTTATTCAAGTTTAAAATAAATCCTGGCAGAATATCTTCCCCTGAAAGTTCAACCGGATTCTCCAATACTTCCACATTTTGTCCTGGACGATAAATTTCCACCTGCCGCTGTTTGGGATTGAGCAACCATCCCAAAAGCGCCCCATTTTCCATATACTCTCGCATCTTTGCTTGTAAATCGCTCAGAGTATCGGAAGTTGAGCGCAATTCCACCACAAAATCGGGACAGATATGGGGAAATGTGCCTTTTTGTGCGGGAGTTAGGGCATCCCACCGTTGACGACTCACCCAAGAGGCATCAGGAGAACGAGTTGCTCCATTTTGTAAAATAAATCCAGTGGAAGAATCGAAAGCTTTTCCCGGTTCACCTGCACTACGCCACCAGAGATAAAGTTCTCCTGATAAGTTCCAATTTCGTTCTCCAGTTTCCCATCCTGTTGGTGGATTCACAATTAGTTCTCCTGTGGCTGTCCTTTCTAATCTTAAGTCCCGATTGGCAAGAGCTAGTGCCTCGAACTGTTCGGGAGTGACGTATAGTCCGATAGAATTAGGCACGATGAGAAGAATTTCTGGTTTCGTGGGGGTTTGTAGCATGAGTATTTCTGTTATAGTTCTTCATCTTTTTGTTAACATTTTTTAGCCAGTCTAATTGCCCATCCTATCGCCAAAATTTCCCCCTCATCCCTATCCCCACAACTTATTCAAGTTTAAAATAAATCCTGGCAGAATATCTTCCCCTGAAAGTTCAACCGGATTCTCCAATACTTCCACATTTTGTCCTGGACGATAAATTTCCACCTGCCGCTGTTTGGGATTGAGCAACCATCCCAAAAGCGCCCCATTTTCCATATACTCTCGCATCTTTGCTTGTAAATCGCTCAGAGTATCGGAAGTTGAGCGCAATTCCACCACAAAATCGGGACAAATATGGGGAAATGTGCCTTTTTGTGCGGGAGTTAGTGCCTCCCACCGTTGACGACTCACCCAAGAGGCATCGGGAGAACGAGTTGCTCCATTTGGTAAAATAAATCCAGTGGAAGAATCGAACCCCTCTCCTAAATTCTCGTGTTCTTCACACCATCGAGCGAGTTGTCCAGTGAGATTGAAGTTTCTTTTACCAGTTTCCCATCCTGTTGGTGGATTCACAATTAGTTCTCCTGTGCCTGTCCTTTCTAATCTTAAGTCCCGATTGGCAAGAGCTAGTGCCTCGAACTGTTCGGGAGTGACGTGGAGTTCGATAGAATTAGGCACGATGAGGAGAATTTCTGGTTTCGTGGGGGTTTCTAGCATCGTTTTGCGATCGCAACTGATCCTCTATTTTACCATAGCCATATATAGTAGGGTGCGTTACATAACGCACCCTACAGATAACCTAAATGCGTAAGTCCTAACAGATTAGCAGCTTAATATCACCATTGGACAATGGCAGAAATTCCTCAGCCATTGCCCAATGTCAGACTAACCTAAGCACCAATAATACCGCCATCCTTGCGGGTAATAACGGCTGAATTCCATCAGTTTGAATAAATAATCTGCAGGAAGGACGGGAAAGTTGATTAAGCTAGAGCCTTGCGCGATCGCAGCCGTAGCACTTTGAGGTACACTATTGCTAGCACCTTGAGCGATCGCAGCACTAGCACTCTGAACCAAAGCTTTGTTGCCAGCTAGGGCTGGTAAAAAGCCAGTGGCTGACAGTATCGTTCCACAAGCAAGTAGATTTCGCCGAGACATTCTGGTGTGAAGGATGTCTTCAAAGGGACGATTCCCTGACTGGTTGCTGCTTTCGTTATCGTGAATCACCTGTATTTTCCTCTCAATATTGATTGAATTAGTTATTGACAAATTACCACTGAAAATTGCCCTGTCTTCTAGCTAAAACATCTCTATCAAATCCCACTCAAAATTTGTTTTTTTTATCCCACGACCAAGTACAATAAAACTTAGGATCTTACTCTATCAGTAGTGTGCATTACCAGAGGATAACCGACCAGCCACACTATTATTAGCATTGATCCGTAAGTCATATACAATTTTAGCTTAACTCAGCTCGGACAGAATTTTCAATAAAGTTCTACTACTTCAATCCTTAGAAGACAGCGAGAAAAAAGTCAGAGATGCAGCAAGAGAAGCTTTAAACAAACTCATTGCTGCCTCACCTGAGATTGAGGATAGAATCCCTTTTTAACCCAATAATCTCAACAATTCATCGCGAGATAACTCAGATAATCGCAGCAACAACCCTCTCAACTCAAGAGGCGGTAACGTCAATAAAAAGTCCACCATCCCCATCAGAATTTCATCCAACTCCTCAAAGCGAAACCTCAGTAGACTTTCCACAATTAAATGTTGTCCTTGCCTCATTCCTAAAGAGTCGCCTGGTAATTGAGATAATTGCAGTAACAGCCGAGTCACTTGAATCGGAGGTAAGGCAGATAAAGGCTCTACCAGCGATACCATAGGTTCAGATAATTCTCCAAATCTTCCTTGAATAAAGCTTTCAATAATTAAGCGTTGTCCTTGCTGAACCCCGCGTTCAATACCTTGCTGAACCCCTTCAATTTTACCTTCAATTTTACCACGTTGTTCAGCCGCAGCCAACTGTTCTTGAAATAAAGGAGCAATTGCCATAATCAACTTCTCATCCTCCTGAACCTCTAACTCTGACTTTTCTGACCGATTAACCCGCAAATTCAATTGTAACTGATAAACTGATTCTAACGCACCTAACCGCCAAGGATTATCCACAGGCAAAGCAGCCAGAGACACAAGTGCATCCTCTTGTACCTTCCCCCTTCCCAAAATCCGCAACCACAAAGTCTCAGGGGTTTTCGGTAACCGATGAATAACCACAATTCCCGTCTGGAAAGACTCCCCTAAGAAATAGATGCCCTCACCCCAATTCTCTTCATCTCCAGTCGCCTTAAAACTATTTAACAAATTATCCGAAGCTGTGGGAGTCAAAATCCACAACCAAGGTGCTTCAGTAGAGACAGTATTTTCTCGTTTAGCTTGCCTTGCTAAATCAGCTTTTACATCGAACAACTTACTTAAACAACTGATAACCTTCTCAGACGTTACCGGATTTCTAAATGGTTCAAATAACGCCGGAGTTTCCGCCATTTTTCCCAATAGCCCCAGTTGATCTCTATACTCTAAATATCCTGATTTTTCAGGGTTTGGCGTGAAGTAAATATCAATCTCACGGACTTCAGCAGGCACTTTCTTATTAGGATTTACACCACCGAGAGAACCGAGAGTTTCGTCTAATATATCTTTGGCAAATTGGTCATGGGCAAATCTGGTCATTGGGATAATTGGATCAATATTTACTAGCTAATTTTATCAGTTTTCCATCAAGGTCCACCGATGCGTTGATCTGATTCACGGGGGAGTAATTGATTAACAATCACCTTACCGTTTTGTTTGATTTCCAATCGGATTGTCTCCGGATCTGAATACCGAAAGGTGACAATATAGGTGAGATTGCGATTTTCATCGGTGAATCGGTATTGGGGTCGATTCGTCGTACCTGTAACATCAAAACCTGTTAAGTTAATCTTACTGCCATCTTGCTTGTTTTTAACGTGGAGGATGTAATAAGCTGGTTCCCACGCCCAGAAAGAAGCCTGCCAATTGGAGTTAGAAAATGTCCCTGCAATTGAAAAAGAACCCCTGGTTGTCGGACAGTTATTTACTTCTGAATCAATTCCATTACTGGTATCCAAAGAAGCTTGACAGGGTTGTTCTGATAGGCTTGCTAACGATAGAGATAAAGATAGCGGTAGGGCGCAAATTGTTGCCAAGGCGATAGAGATAAGTTTCATGATTAATTTCCCTTCAATTGTTTATAGCTAGGGGTTAGGGGAAGAAGAGGCGAAAATCTTGGGGATGACTCTATTTTTTCAGGGTTTTTATGGAATAAATTTATCCTGTAAACCAACAAGACTATCTCCATAAATAATAGTGACATGATGCTCAACAGACTTGCCAGCTTTTGTCCCGTATATAGTATAGTTAAAATGCCGATTCTTGTCCAAACCATCGAAACGATAAGCCAATGTATTTGGATCGAAAGTTGCTCGATATTTTGCGATCGCGTCCTTTGCCTTCGCCACGGGATAATCAATGTCATCTGCGGTTAAAACTTTTGCCAATAAGACAGGATCTTCGGTTTTAATTGCCTGGATCGTTTTAGCCAATAACACTTTTGCCGGATAGGAATATTGAAAGAATTCATCACCAAGGCGAATATTTCCAGATTCCTGGTTAATTGCAATCTCTTTTTTGACACCACTTTTGTTATAAAGTAGATAATAAAACTTACCACTAGCTTGATTGATAAACTCTCCAGAATCCTCTGCTTTTACCAATTCAAAGCGGCTAATCGGTTCATTGTTAAAGTAGGTTTTGTAGTCGGTAATTCCCGCATCACCAAACTCTATTGAACGCTTCGATTCTGGTAAATAGGGCAGGACAAAAGCACCGTTGCCTTGATTAATGCTGTCTACAATTCCCGTCATTAATTTATCTGCTTCAGCTTTCGTCAGGAGTTGTTTTAATTGGGCAGAAGGCAAAATATCAGAGGTAGTAGATGGTTCAGTTGAAGGAACTGTTTTGTTAGGAATAGCACAGGCAAAAAAGACAGTACTCAGGGCAAGAGGTATCGCCAATCGAAATAATTTCATAAATCCCACCTTTGGGTAATAGTTAGTTGTGTCGATTAAGTTTTGAGGAGTGAAAGTAACCGCAAATAAAGTTATGTTTTGCCAAGAGATTTATTTCCTAAGATAAGTTAGCACTTTCTCAAATCATATTGAATTTATCTGGCGTTTTTCTATTGAAAACCAATCTAGTCTTGCGGCTGATGAGTAATCGGTATCTTTTCCGGCGGTGAATTATGGCAAGGGGTTGCGAGGTAGGCGCAGGAAGCAAATAAAAGTCACTCAGCAATCCGGAAGCGTTGACGAAAAATCATAGGGAGCATCCCACTTTGGCAAAGATACTCGTTTGTTGACAAAGTTTTTACCCCCCCCCAGCCCCCCTTGTCAAAGGGGGGAGTAAGAATCAACCTGCATTTCTTCCTTGCTCGGGATGCTCCCAAATCATAACCATTACCTGTGGAATTTTTCAGTACTCCTACAGAAGAGTATGACCAATTTTCCCAGGAATGATAGATTGGTATCAAAATCTGTAACCGCGATAGTTGATTTCAGGAAATTGGCTAGCTTGGCAGACTATGCTGAGGCGTAAAAATACTTAAACCCCTCCCTTAATAAGGAGAGAGAGGTGGATTTTTTCTGTTTCCTCAACTATATATATAGTAGGGTGCGTTACATAACGCACCTACTGATAATATAACTGTTACAGAAATTGCAACGCCACTCAATTAACACAGGCTTCATGGCAGATTAAATCTATAGAGCCGTAATTTTTGGAGGTAAAATAAGATGAAAAAAGCTATCGCAATCTTGCTTGGTTGTCTATCGATTGGTATGGGTGCAATGGCTGGAGGAAAGATTGCCCTCATCCAATCCGCGATCGCAGAACCTAATCAAGATGATTTAAACTTAACTTGTCGAGGCACTATCGATAATCGCGTTGACTTTACGGCTTACTATACGAGAGAAGCTGGGTTTCGGCGAATTGACTTTCGCCCCAGGAGGGCAAATCGCACCCTCACCGTATCAATGAACTATATCAACAAAAATGCACAAGGTCGTGGCGTTTGGCGGGGACAAGGAAATAGCGAAGTTCAAGCTGATGTATCCCTAGTCCATCTTTCCACTAAAGTACCACAAGTAGGCGATCGCATTTCCGTCGGTTATGACCATCAATGGGGACGTGCCACCTGTCGCTAACTAAACAATTATACCAACAAAAACTACTCCCTTTCTAGCCCAAAATTATCTTTTCGTGTCTTCGTGGTTGGTAAATATGAAAAAAAAAATCCTGATCTTTTTCCTATTCAATATCGGATTACTCACCTTCCTCTTCTTAGCCAATACTGAAATTCCCTCAAGAAAACCACTGATTAGTCAATCCCAACCACCTAATACTAAAATTTCCGGCATACCCTCAAAAGAAACAATTGCCGAAACTGTTAGAAATGATGCCATCAACCGCTGGAGGTTTCCTCAATCTGGGCGAGTAGCACGGATAGAAGCCACAAATCTCCGCACCATGGGCAATATTCGTTGGATTTCTGCCACCATTCCCACATGGAAAATTACCCTAGAAAGCACCAATTTAAGATTAGTTTATATTACTAACGATACAGGGGCGGTGATGGTATTAGCAAAACGGGATAATTTACAGTTACCCAAGAAGCTACCCGCAGCAGTAATTACAGGAGTGCAAAAAGAGGCAGTTTTGTACTGGCATCCTCAGTTTGAAACTACTGTTAGCCCTATCCTCCCTCCTCAAGTATTGCTGGAAAAAGCTGAACCCGTAACCTGGAAAAACACTTGTCTAGACTTACCTAATTCTGGGGAAGTTTGTACTCCAAAAACTATCAATGGTTGGCGGATTAAAGTAGTCGGAATAACGCCACCTCCATGTATTGCTTGTTTGCCAGGTAATCTCCAGCAAATCGCTCCACCAACTCTTAATTTTCGGGTTGATGAAACAGGTAAAGAAGTTAGGGCAGATATTCCGGAATCTGTGGCATCTGAAGGGTTTAAAGTAGCTCAATCCTGGGGATTAGCAACTAAATCAGGACGAATTATTGGGGCTTCACCAACGCGATGGGGAGCGGGATGCGATAATTTTCAAGGATTACCGATAGCCTGCGATCCTGTTCCTGTTAATGGTTGGTTAGTTAAAATTGAAGATCGAGGAAAACGATGGCATATCCAAGTAGATGATAGTGGGAACAATGGTGAATTAATGGCGCGAGAAAATATAGCTTTGGATAATAGTTTTGACAAGAAATTGGCAGATGAAGTGCGCAATTTAGCAGCGCAACACTTGGAAATGGGGTGGGAACAAATACTGTTTACTCAAGTCGAAGCCCAAAGCTTTGGCGCTTGTCTGGGATTACCGACTCCGGTGGAAAAATGTGCCCCCGATCCAGGACAGGGCTATCGTGTTACAGTAGAGGGAAAAGTAGGACAGCGGCAGGTGTATCGCGTTAGCCCAAATTCGGGGATTCGCATAGAAGCGAATAATGGATTACCACCAAGAATAGATAAACTCCCCAATCCGATTGCCGAAAAATTATTTCTGGATGCCAAATCTCGCTTGCAGGTTGCCTTATCTGATTTACGAATTACCTCTGCAGAAATTACATCGGAATGCTTTCGTACCGCTACAGATCCACCAAATGCACCCTGTCAAGTGCTAGTATCAGGTAGCTGGCGGATTGTGGTGACTAACTTTAAACGACAACTAGTATATCGGGTTAATTCTCGTGGAGATATTGAATCTGTGTCACCTGAATAAATCAGCTTTTAGAGACGAATTATCCACTCCCAGGATAACCTCAACTACTCAGCTTATGAAACTTTCCCAACCCATCTCCGTCTAAATCCCATGTCGCGGCACAACCAGGAAATATGAAACTAAAACTAAAATACTGGGTGTTATTTCTCCTACTAGGAATCTGCCTCTGGTTTGGACTGCCAATTCTCAAACCAACTGCCACTGCCTCCGATACTGCCAAAGTATTACACCTTCTCAATCGGATCGGTTTTGGTCCGCTTCCTGGCGATATTCAACGGATTCAATCTACAGGTATTGAAGCTTATATTAAATCTCAGCTTGCCCCAGAATCAATCCCTCTACCACCACAACTAATTCAAAAACTTGAGGGTTTAAAAACTCTGCAATTAACTCCGGTTGAACTATTTAACAGATATAGTCCACAAGCAGGTGAAAGGCGACAGGAGCAAACTCAATCTCAACGTAATATATTGCCAAGAAGACAACGACAATCTCAATCAGAAGGTAACACACCTCCAAGAAGACAAAAACAATCTCAACCAAACCTTCAAATGGCTCAAAAACAAGCCCAAAAACCCTTACAAGAAGCCAGAGAAGCGCGTTTGCTCAGAGCGATCGCATCGCCGCGACAACTGGAAGAAGTTATGGTAGACTTTTGGTTTAATCATTTTAATGTATTTGGTGCGAAAGGCGATACTCGCTTCTGGGTAGGTGCTTACGAAGAGCAAGCAATTCGACCTCATATTCTCGGTAGTTTTCGCGATTTATTAGAAGCTACCGCCCGTCATCCTGCCATGTTATTCTACTTAGATAACTGGCAAAATACTGCACCAGGAAGTCCAAAAGCCAAGGGGAGATTTCGCGGCTTAAACGAAAACTATGCCCGCGAAGTAATGGAACTCCATACTTTAGGTGTTGATGGAGGGTATACTCAGGAAGATGTAACTACTTTAGCTCGCATTCTTACAGGTTGGGGCTTAATTCGTCGCGTCAATAACGGCGATAAAAGCGGATTTTATTTCGATCGCGATCGCCACGATTTTAGTGATAAAATTTTTTTGGGTAAATCTATTCAAGGTAGCGGCATTGACGAAGTAGAACAAGCCTTAGATATTCTAGCCCGCCACCCGGCTACCGCCCATCACATTAGCTACCAATTAGCTCAATACTTTGTTGCCGATGAACCACCTTCAAATTTAGTAGATAGTTTAGCGCAACGTTTCCAGCAGACTGATGGTAACATTCGTGCTGTCTTAGAAACCCTATTCCAGAGTCCAGAATTTTTCAATACCAAATATTATGGAAGTAAATTCAAAACTCCCTATCAATATGTTATATCTGAACTCCGTGCTATAGATGCCAAAAATATTAATATCTCATCTATATCCGGGTTTTTAAGACAATTAGGAATGCCACTTTACGGCTGTCAAACCCCTAACGGCTACAAAAATACTCAATCAGCTTGGTTAAATCCAGATGGGATGATTCGCCGAGTCAATTTTGCGACAACATTAGCTAACAGGAGGAATGGGAATAAGGAATCTCTCGATATTACCCAACTTCGGCAAACCATCGGCAATAATTTATCTACCAAAACCCAAGAAGTAATCGCATCCAGCCCCGAAAAGTTAAAAGCTGCCCTTATTTTAGGTAGTCCAGAAATGATGCGTCGTTAGTTGTTGGTTGTTAGTTGTTGGTTATTGGTTG
>NZ_JAMZMM010000506.1 GCF_024178385.1 Limnofasciculus baicalensis BBK-W-15
GAGTAGGGAGTGGGGAGTAGGGAGTAGGGAGTGGGGAGTGGGGAGTGGGAGTGGAGGGAGAGTTAAAGCTCAAAACTCTCGAACCCATTCCCGGGAATAGTTTTAAGTTTTAAATTAAAACTTAAAACTTAAAACTCAAAACTCAAAACTCTCGAACCCATTCCCCCCACTAAGACTGCTTCTCTAACTCCGACTTCATCCTCTCCAGCGTCATGTTCATTTGGTCAAACATTTGCTTGGGGGTGATGCCAAATTGACCGAGCTGGGTGTTAAGCTGCTGTACCGTCATCTGCGCCATGAAGTCATCCGATAACTCGAAACGCTTCATAAAGATCCGGTAACGATCCATTAGGGATTCCATCTGATCGATAAATAGCTTTTTCCCTTCCCGGTCAAATTTGCCGTAGTTGTTTCCCAATTGGATGAGAGATTGGTAATCCTCAAACAACTGTTTTGCTTCTTGTTGGATAATCTCTGAATCAAAAAAACCCATTGCTCTTAACTCTGTCAACCGAGTGGGTTGTGATACTGCTGTTGGTAACATTCTAATCCACTGTTGAGTTTCCGCAAAATGTCGGTTTTCCGTATTGGGGGAGTGGGGGGGGGGGATGTAATAGTGCGGTAAACTACCCGCCACCAAACTGAGGACAGCTTAAGAACCACTAAGAAACTAAGACACTAAGATTCTAAGAAATAGCTGATTTGTGACGGATCAAAATATATGTTCGGTTGGAATTTTACAATCAGTTGTTTTTGGCAGGCAAACAAATCAAATTATCTTCTTTAATCGCAATCAGTCCCTTTTGACGGAGCTTGCCCATTAAGCGGGTAACTGTAACGCGAGTTGAACCAATCGCGCTGCCAATTTGGGCGTGAGTGAGAGGAAATGGCAAGCAGTAACCGTTTTCAGTCGGTTCCCCAAATTCTTCCACTAATAGGGTGATAAATCCGAAGAGTCTATCGATCGTTTTCCGCTGCCCTAATGTACTTAACCACAGTAATTTCCGCTGATGTTGATGGCGAAAAGCATCCAAAACCTCCCGGCGGAAATGAGGCCAGTTATCTAGATCGTTCCAATACATCCATACTACAGAGGTTTGGTCGATGTGGGAGTAAGCGCCCAGGGTAAAGGGTGATTGTGCCACAATTTCAAACGGTTGACCTGGACCAACAAAGCCTAAAAATGTTTCCTCTGTGGTTGGCTTTGATACTTCGGATTTAGATTTAGTTGTAGTGGCGCTCAGTTGAGCTGTACCGACTAGGCGGACTGCTCCCTTTTGTACCAAATAGAGTAACCCATCACGGGTGGGAATCCGCTCGTCTTTGCTAAAGGTTCGGTAACGGTAATGTTCCTGCGCCCAGTCAAGAATCCTTTGCCAGGTTAAAAATGGTCGAGATGCTTCTGATGTGGAGGATGTTAAATTCATAGTTTGTAGCGTAATACAGACACCAAGTTTTCTAGAGTTTCTATGGAGTACAAAGTAGCAAAAAATACTTCTAACTGCCGAAAGTTTACGGTGAGGGGGGGCGGCAATTCGGGGCTGAAACCGTTATTACAGCAACTACTTGGGGAAACTATTGGTTTGTTCGGAAGAACTCAGCTAAACCCTAAGACTATTTCTATACACCGCTTATTACATAGGAATAGCGTAATCTATCGATCTGCGATCGCGCTCAAATTATCTCCCCTCTGGCAACTCCCTCCCGATGATATCGCCCATCAGTTAACAGCCGCGTTGTTAACTATGCCTCAAGATACTATCGCCATCGACTTTATGGTTGAGGTGGTATCCCCAGGTTGGATTGATTTTCAATTAGGCGATCGCTCTTTGGCTACTGTGTTACAACAGTTAATTGAAATACCTCTATCTCCATCGACTCCAGGAAATTGCTTGTTCTCCAAAGACTACAATCTCTTTCCGATACAGTATACTCACGCCCGTTGCTCTTCTCTGTTGCGTTTGGGGGGAAGTGGCACAGCGGATGCCGTATCGGGCGGTGGGGAAGAGGGGAGTAGGGAGTGGAACAGCGGATGCCGTATCGGGGGAGTGGAAAAGTTCTTTCCTGATAGGGAGGGAGAAAGGTTGGGGTTTGTCCATTTAGCGGAATGGGATTTGATTTTTCAGATATTGGATTTGCTTGATGTTATGAGTGACTCGGATCAGCGGAGCTTGGTAAAACGAGGATTCGCTTTGTGTCACGCATTTGATGCTTTCCACCGGAGTTGTCGGATTTGGGGAGAGGTGAAAATTCATCAACCCCAACTTACTAAGGCTCGATTGGGTTTGGTGAAGGTAACTCAGATTTTACTGCGATCGCTCCTTGAAGACTGCTTCGGCGTACCTGCACTCTTGGAATTGTGAAGTTTCGGTTATTGTCTGGGCAGGAAAAAAAAATTTTCCTTAAGGATAGTGACAATTAAAGAAAGTTCTGATATGATTTACTTGTGTGTGAGGAGCGAACCAGTTGGGGAACCGAGACGAAACACGGCCAGTCGTCGGTTCCCTTTCTGATGGAAATAATTTTTGATCGAGAATGCGGATGGGTGGGTTGTTAAGCATCAATAACATCCCAAAGTTCTTCAATGGGGAAGACTCTACCAGCTTGTGCATCTTCTAGGGCACGATGAAGGCTGACTAGGATTTCTGCTTTGGGAGTATCGTCGGTTTCAAGGATTAGAGTGAGTTGTTGTTCGAGATCTTTGGGAAGATCAATAGTAATTTGCATGGTGGTTTGTCCTTTAGCTGCCAGGAAGTTGCTGACGGTTTTGGTAAATATTGTACAGTCGATCTAGGACTGCGATGGGAATTCCGGTAGCGGGGATAAAGGTTTTGATGGCTTCTTTGCCACCTGCAAAGAGTACGCTGAGGGTGTTTTGCCAGGGTTTCCATTTATCTTGGGGCAGATTTTGGAAGTTGTTGATTAGGATATCGAAGATTTCCTTGTCAGTTTTGTCGGGGTATTCTTCGCGGAGTTTGTCTACAAGTTTCTTGAGTTGCCGGGTGGCTTTGTCTGTGTCGATTGCAGGTGAGTTGTGCTGATGAATGATAGCTGTATCTATCTTTCCTTCACCTGTAACACTGGCGATGATACTTTCTTTAATATTAATCACAGGATTATTTTCAGTCATCTTGGTTCTCCTTATTTCACTATTAACAAAGATGTTAACTCCATCGATTTGATATTTCGTTGTTGTTTGTTGAACAACTTGTTGGGAGTTTTTCTCTAAATATTGTATAATGGTGTCAAATTTTATTTTTATTGCTTCATATTTATTAACCTCCTCTGCTTTTTTAACGATTTTCTCTAAAGCTGAAAATATTTTTCTGAAATAAGAGCTGGATACTTCTTTGATAGGAATAATCAGTTTTTCTTGTCCTGATATTTCGGTTAATGGTGGTAAGAATACTAAGCAGGGAAATTGTTCAAAAGGAATATCTAAGTCTCTTGCTATATCATAAGATTGATTCCGATCAAATG
>NZ_JAMZMM010000088.1 GCF_024178385.1 Limnofasciculus baicalensis BBK-W-15
GAGCAGGGGTAGGTGTCGGGGTAGGAGTAGAAGCTGGGGCAGCAGAAGCTAGAGACACAGTGCCGAGCCACAATAAAGCAGCTAAAACAAAACAAGTAAGTCTTTTCATCTTTTTTAAAGCGATCGTACAAACTGATCTAATCGCCCAAATTATATCAATAATAAGGGTCAAGGAAAGATATAAAAATCAACTCGTCCAATTATGCTCTAGTCATTCAAGTTGAACCACAAAAGGGGATAAAATCTAAACAAAACTTAAACAAACCGGACATATAGGTGTATTATTGACAAGTAACAGGAGATAATATATAATCCAAAATCCATAATATGAATGCCTTTCGTGTTGGAATTGCAGGTCCGGTAGGTTCAGGAAAAACCGCCCTCTTGGATGCCTTATGTAAGGCTATGCGAGAATCCCATCAGATTGCTGTCGTTACTAACGATATTTATACCCAAGAAGATGCTCAATTTTTAGTCCGGAGTCAGGCATTAGAGCGCGATCGCATTCTCGGTGTGGAAACGGGTGGTTGTCCCCATACCGCCATCCGAGAAGATGCTTCGATGAATCTAGCCGCCATCGAACAATTAGAACAGAAATTTACCGATCTAGATTTGGTATTCTTAGAAAGTGGTGGGGATAATTTGGCAGCTACTTTTAGCCCGGAATTAGTAGATTTAACGATATACGTGATTGATGTAGCCGCAGGTGATAAAATTCCTCGTAAAGGGGGACCAGGAATTACTAAATCTGACTTATTGGTAATTAATAAAATTGACCTTGCTCCCATGGTAGGTGCTGATTTAGGCGTTATGGAAAGGGATGCCAAGAAGATGCGCGGTGAGAAACCTTTTATTTTTACCAATTTGAAGACGAAGGTAGGAGTTGCCGCCGTGGTTGATTTTGTGAAATTTCATATTGGTTGAAGTGTAAATATCTTATATAGTATAGAACTTACCCAAAATCTCTATATGTAGGGTGCGTTATGCTTGGCTAACGCACCATTACTGTTTTCTGCCCTCTGCCTTTTGCTATACCTGTACTATGATTTACACTAGCCTTTCCTATGAACATTCCCCGATCCCGTCAAAACTTCCTCCAAGAGATAAGTCAGCCAGACGATCGAATTAATCTGACAAAAGCTGCACTCTACATCGCTCAAGAAGAATATCCCAATCTAGATATTCATATCTACCTTAATATACTTGATGGGATCGCAAATGAGATAGAGAAACGATTACCCCCAGAAAGATATCCCCTCCGCACAATCCAGATTATCAATCAATACCTATATGACGAGCTAGGTTATACAGGAAACAACGATAATTACTACGATCCGCGCAATAGCTTCCTTAATGAAGTAATCGACAGACGAACAGGTATTCCTATTACTCTATCCCTAGTTTACTTAGAAATTGCCCGACGGCTCGATTTTCCTCTGGTTGGAATTAATATGCCGGGACATTTTTTAATTCGCCCAGAGTTTCAAGATGTTGGTATTTTTGTTGATACCTTCAATCGGGGTGAGATTTTGTTCGAGCAAGATTGCGAGACGAGATTGACAGAAATATACGGGTATCAAATGAAACTACAAGCCAGTTTCACCGAACCCGTCAGCCATCGGCAACTATTGGCACGAATGCTAACTAATCTCAAACTAATTTACCTTAACCGCCAAGATTTATCCAGAGCTTTAGCTACGGTAGAACTGATTTTACTGCTCTTTCCAGAAATACCCAGGGAACTCCGGGATCGCGGGCTTCTCTATTACCAGCTAGGCTACTCGTCTAAGGCATATCGGGATTTGGGAGTTTATCTAGCGATCGTACCCAATGCCGACGATGCTGATATAATTAATCGGTTACTCCAAGAATTGAGCAGAGAAATTTAAAGATTTGACAAATTGGCATTACCCGGTTATTGTAATAGGGTCAGCGTGCTTTCACCAAATTTATTTCTCTTCAATTTTGTTACAGGATAACAAAATTCTCAGACCTGATATGACCACAAATGGGTATGAGGAACCCGGATGGAGTTATATTTGTCTGTAAGATTAACTCATACAGCACTACCCTCGCTTATAGAACAGTTGAGGTGGAGTAGAAACGAACCCATGTCACAGCCAACGATTAACGCTTGTTCCCAAATCAAATGCCCCTTCTTTGAGGTTCAACCTTCTGTGGGTAGATGTACCCGATACAGTAAGCCTAGTCAATGTCACCTCTCCACCATGTTTGAGTTTGAATCTGATGGCTACTGGCTATTTGTCATGAATCAGAGCGTATTACCTCAGATGCAAAAGGTAAACGATCGCTTTTTGTCTAAGGACAAGGAGAGTCGCAAACAACTCGAACAGTTACGGAAGAATGCCCCAAGCATAGAACTAAAGACGGATACTCCTGTCAATAAGCCCCAAGTCGCTCATTGAAGCCTAGCTTGATTACTATTAATTGTGACAGCTAATTGTGACAGCCGTGGATTATGATAGACCATGGCTAAATTTTTATGAGTGATTTCCATATCAAGCGCCCAAATGACTTAAAAAGATGTAGGATAATACTTTTGGGTAAAATATTAGTCAGGACAGGAATAAGGGAGTTATATGTCACGATATAGAGGTCCGCGTCTGCGGATTGTTCGCCGTCTGGGTGAACTGCCAGGTTTAACTCGTAAGTCAGCTCGGCGGGCATATCCACCAGGACAACACGGCCAAGCACGGAAGAAACGGTCAGAATATGCCATCCGACTCGAAGAAAAGCAGAAATTGCGCTTCAACTACGGACTCTCAGAAAGGCAGTTAATCCGCTACGTCCGTAAAGCTCGTCGAGCAACAGGTTCGACGGGTACTACTTTACTGCAAATGTTGGAAATGCGACTGGATAACACCATTTTCCGTCTGGGAATGGCAGGGACTATCCCCGGTGCGCGTCAATTGGTGAATCACGGACATGTCACCGTGAATGGCAAAGTTGTAGATATTCCCAGCTACCAGTGTCGTCCCGGCGAAGTAATTAGCGTTAAAGATACCGAAAAATCTCGCCGTCTTGTCCAACAAAATCTCGAATTTCCAGGTTTGGCAAACCTGCCGAGCCATTTAGAGTTTGATAAGACTAAGATGACAGGCAAAGTCAATAGCGTAATTGACCGCGAATGGATAGCTTTGCAAATTAATGAGCTGCTGGTGGTTGAGTTTTACTCCCGTCAAGCATAAGTTATTGGTGGTGGCAAGGGGCTTAAGCCCCTTGTTGGTTGTTGGTTGTTGGTTATTGGTTGTTGGTTTTTGGTTGTGATGCACTTTGTCAAGATTTTTTAAGGAGTTGAGATGCGATCTCTAATTCCCAACTACTATTGAGATACTTCACGATGTGAGAGGTATCTATGTCTCGGAAGCGCATCCAGAGAAAAAACCCTTGGCAGCCTACTCCGGCTCCAGATATCCTCCAAAGTCGTCCGTTCAGTAATGGTTTGGGACCGAGAGAATCTAGATTACCCACAACCAACGATATATTACAGACTCGTCCGTTTTCGCCTCGCGATAAGGATATATCGACACCAAAAGATACTCGTTCCTTTGAAGAAAAGATGAAAGGGGCAGAATTTCGTTACAACGGGGTTAGTATTCCAGCAGTCCAGCGAGAGGAAGTTGAAGAGGAAAATAGCCAAGAGCAAGCCGAAGGTGAAACTAGTGCGGCTAATATTTCTGTATTTACACCCTCTACACCACCATTAGAGAATTCGATATTGAGTCCGTTTTCTTTGCTCAAGACTGATGGGTTGGGTGAACAGGAAACTGTCCAGCGAGAGGAAGTTTCTGTTGGGGATGAAGAAAAAGAGGGATTTGAAGTAGGGATTCAAAAACAGCACTTACAAGCATCACCTGATGATGGGACAATTCAGCGGTTGTGTGCTGAGTGTGAGGGGGAGTTAGCAGATAAAGAGGAAAAGGAACCGATTCAGGCGAAACTGACGGTGGGGGAACCGGGGGATAAGTATGAGCAAGAAGCTGATGCGGTAGCAGCTCAGGTGGTGGAAAAGATTAATGCGCCTCAAACTCAAGAGCCAGTGCAGCGTCAGTCAGAATTGGGGGGAGCTTCAGTACCGAATATAACTGTGATGCGCCGGGGTGAGAGTGGTATTGGTGGTGAAAGTACTGTAACTGAGGATGTAGAACAGGGGATACAGCAGGCAAAAGGTGGTGGACAAGGGCTTGATGAATTTGTGCGTCAGCCGATGGAGGGGGCGTTTGGGGCTGATTTTAGTGGGGTAAAGATTCATACTGATGCTCAATCTGACCAACTTAATCGCTCAATTCAGGCGAAAGCGTTTACTACGGGGCAGGATATCTTTTTTAAGCAGGGGGAATATAATCCTGGGAGTCGTGGGGGGCAGGAGTTGTTGGCGCATGAATTGACTCATGTGGTGCAGCAGACGGGTGCAGTTCAACGAGATACTATCCAATGTTCGAGTTTGGATGATTTTAGCGATCCTAAGAACCCGCAACACGATCCTTCTCGATTGTCAGATAGCCAAATTCAGGCTACTGATGAGTATCAACGTTTACAGCAACGATTTTTCCCACAGCAGAGTCCTAATCCTACATCAGTACAGGAGCTTGTACTTGCATGTCGCCTAGCTTTAAGGTACTTACGCGAGCATCAAGTTTCTATTTCTCCACAGCAACTGGAGGGATTTTTCTCTCAAGCTCGGCATCAGTTAGGTGCAATGCAAGGAGTTAGTTCCTTAGAAAATAATCTTCATTGGGTGCCATTCAATAGCCCTGATGCCGCTAATAATCCTGCTGCCTTACAGTCTGAATTTGGAAGATGGTTACTTGCTAACGGTTCCGAACCAAACTCCACATCAGGACGCATGAATTGTTGGGAAGTAATTCTTTTTGGCGCTTACAGACAGGGCATGACAACTAAGGCTAGGCTGGAACAAATCTATCAACTTGCTGTTCAGAATCACCGTCAGACGGGGGCATCTGTGGGAGCTACAGTTGAAACTCAATTAAGAGCAAGTCAAGAATATACCCTAGATCCACAAAATCCAAACACTCCCCAACCTTTATCTGGTGATATGGTTGTTTTTCGAGAAGCAAGGGTACATGCAGCAATTTCATTAGGTACTGTGGATGCAAATGGTGACCATGAAATTTTAAGTCTATGGACTCCTAATGGTGGAACAGTAGAAAGAACTACAATAGAAAGACTTATGCAACAAGCATCAGAAAGACCTATTAAGTTCTGGAGCGTAAGATGGTAAAACCATGAGAAAATATATTTTCTTGATTTTATCTATCTTGATTTTTGCTGTTCTACAAAGTGGTGATTTGAACAAAAAGACTGTAGCTATAGAAAGTAAAATTATGGATTCCGATCAAACGTTTGAAATAATAGTCTCTATTCCTTGGGGAGATAAAGTTCAGCAACTTAAACCCCAATTGCTCAATTATCCAAATTTTGGCGAGATGTTGCCAGAACAACAGCGAAAAATTTATGCCCCTCTACATATTAAATTAGACTCTGAAGAAGGAATTCATGTCCTCAACGATGAAAACAGAGATATCCAAGATGGAGAAAATATCTTTATTACTCATTTTACACCATCAGGTAATTTGAATGGAAAAACACCTATTCCTAAGAATCAACCTAGGATGGAAAACCGAATAATTATAGACTTTGTAGTTGATCGAGAATTAAACTCATACCTGCTTGAAAAGTTTAATCTTGATAATGTTGAGTATAATAGGCTGACGAAATTGAATGTAGCTGGAGAAATAATTTGGCAAAGAATAGGCAACTACTCATCAGATGTAAATAATTTTGATGAACTGAAGGGTGAGTTCAATAAGTTATTAATAGATCGGCAATCAAACCTATATTTAACCTCTACTAATCACCCAAAATTGATAGCACAAATCCAACCTCAAAGTGGAAGTGTATCAAAATTACATTCCTTAATGAATGGCAGTAACAAAGTCTTTATCAATGGAAAAGGTACTATTCTGAGTGCAGTATATTTCCCCGATCAAAACAAACGCGGCTTATCTGCTTTTAATCCTGCATCTGGTGAAGAAAAAACCACTGTGGGTAATGATGAATTGTACGGCTTGCTTTTATATCCTTTTGGGGTGGATAACCAATTGAACTGTTATGTATATCAGTTAGCCGATGACACTAATCTACCTGCAATCGTTCAAATTTCTTTGGAAGGTCAAGTCATCCGTAGGGAAATCATCAAGGATTTACTGGTTCGTTCAGATGACAATACTGTATTTACTCATTATATCCATAACAATACACTTGAGATTTCGGGATATTATCCAGATGGCAAAGTCAAAAAGTGGTCTGTGCAATTACCAAATAATTACAGTTCAAATGAAACTAGCAATTATAAATTAATCAAGGTTGATGAAGAAAATAAATTTTACATTTTTACCGGAGATCATCCAGGGTATTTGGGAAAATTATTGATTTTTTCTGAGGAGGGAACTTTAGAGAAAGAAATTTATCCACCTCCTAATTTATTGTCATTGGAGTCGTCTTTGCAGTCATCTATCTATTGGCAAGTAGATTCAGAAGGAAGAATTTATGTTCCTATTACCGATCCGTTAGGATTCAAAGTCGTTCGATTAAAATTTTAATCCATATTAAATGTACCTTCTAGCCATAGTTGTCGCCCCGTCAGGCAAATTACTAATTGCCAACGGAGAAAACGAACAACAAATAACCAAAAACAAATAACTACCCACCAATTTGCGACATGGTGCGACTATAATTACCAGTAGTAGTACCAGAGTCTCGCTCCTTGAAATTGATTTCCGATTTAATTCCAATCAGTTGTTTCACTTTCTCTCTCAACTCAGCAAGATTGACACCACTCCGTAATGCCGTTTTTAAATCAATCTGACCAGTTTCATTCAACAGACAAGGGCGCAACCAGCCATCAGCCGATAAACGCATTCTATTACAGCGATCGCAAAAACATTCTGACATCTGACTGATAAATCCTAAAGTCCCCAACGCTCCAGGAATTTGGAAAATATCAGCAGGTCCATTACCACGAATAGTAGATTCTGTCAAGCCAAAGCGATCGCGAATTTCCTGTCGTAACTCAACAGAAGGAATCCAAGCGCGATCGCCAAAAAGCTTACTATTACCAATAGGCATAAACTCAATAAACCGGACATGCCAACGGCGGTTAATCGTTAAAGCAGCTAAATCGAGAACTTCGGTATCATTAATGCCGGGAATTACCACTATATTTAATTTTAAAGGATCGAAGCCAACTTGATGTGCTGTTTGAATACCTAACCAAGTTTGCTGCCAACGGGATTTACCCCGATTACCGATAATTTTATCGAAAGTGTCGGGATTGAGAGAATCCAGACTAATATTAATCCGGCGTAACCCCGCATCATATAGATCTTGCGCCATACTTGCCAGCCTAAAACCATTGGTAGTCATGGCTAAATCTTCAGTTTCCGGAATTGCTGCGATCGCTCTTACTAAATCTACCACACCCGGACGTAGCAGAGGCTCACCACCTGTCAGGCGAAATTTTCTAAATCCTACTGGAATAAACACTTCTTTCAGTAGCGTCAAGAGTTCCGAGTGGCTAAGTAATTCTTGTTGCAGGATATAATCTAGTTCTGTTCCTTCGGGCATACAGTACTGACAGCGGAAATTACAGCGATCGATTAGGCTAATTCTCAGGTAATCTATTATATTCATGGGGAATAGGGGAAGAGAGTATTGAGTATTGAGTTTTATCGCAGTCGCATTGGGCAGTCCAGAGAGAGATTTGTAGGGATCAAGCATACCCTACCCTGCGGGGAACGAACGATAACTTTTGCTATAAACCCGGAGTTTTATATCCGTATGCTTCACCCTGCCCTCACGATAAGTATCGCTTTCACCGATCATTTCAACGACATATTACCTTCAACCCGCCCCAACCTAACTGTAGCTAATCGAGTTGCTTTCCTTTGAGTATGACACGCATTGAGGAGTTATAGTTATTTGCGATCGCGCAATAACTCTATTCCTGACTGTACTGTAGCCGATTGGCTATATCCACATATATCCCTCGCACTATTTTAACTTAATTCTATCGCCGTCTAATTTGTAATCTTTGACTGAAGTCCAGTTCAAGTTAACTGACCATAAATCTAAATGGATATGGAGTTTATGTCCATCTGGGCCATGATTCTCTACCCGTTGAAGGCGACTCCCGCCATATTTTTTATTAATTTCTTGTGCTACACGAACATCATTGTAAATACCTAACCAGGCAAATTCTTTTTCTTCGGCTGTGGCATTAAGATCGTCAAAAAACTGGATTACAACATTTTTCTTCCAATATTTTCCTGGATACTGAGAATCTTCCGCTTCCGTCACGTCTTCTAAACTTGTCTTTAAAAAAATATCAACAGAAAATTCACCCCAAGAATGACCAGGATAAGTTCCAGCACTCCAGGTACTATTCTTTTCACCTAAACCCTTGAGAAAATCAACAACCTCTTTAGCAAAGGTGCGATAACCTTTAGCTTTTCGGACTCCTTCTGTAGCTTGTTTTCTTTGTTGCTCAAGTTTAGTTAATTTCTCCTGTTTTTTAGACTCATCCTCATTACTATTTTTAATTTCTTCAATTGCCTCTTCTATCTTTTCCAATTTTTTGGTACTATCAATATCTCGCTGTTTTTCTCGCGGTTTCTTTTTCTCTTTGTCTTCATATCCCATGCCACCTGATGCTAATTCCATGGGTAACTCATCAGTTTCTACTAGTGGATTTAGAGAATCCAGTCTTTTTTCCTTGTTCTTTTTGCCTTTGCCAAGCTTTTCTTCTAGTTTATTTTTCGACTCCGTAATTTGTTGCTTACCTTGGTTAAAGCTAGTTGTATCAGATATAACTACATATTCATTAGTAGATGTTCCTGGAAATACACTAACTATCCCATAATTTATCATCAAGTTAAGTATCTCTTGGAGGTTACTAGCACTTGTAGGCTTTGGTTTAATTTTATTAACAATTATTGGATCGTTTAATAAATCAGCTAGATTAAACTTTAATCCTTGGCCGATCTTTTCTCCATGAATTTTGACCCAATCTAAAATTATTTGGGCATTAGCAAATAGTCTTACTTCTTGAGTAAGCTTGTCTAAAACTTGGTTGTAAGGAGACTCTGAAGTTTTAGCTATAGGTGCTGTGGTTTTAGCTGTTCCATAGGTAGGTTTTGGAGGAGGTGAAGACACTTGTCTTTGGATAGTTATTGGGGAAGCCTGGGGAGATATTGTTCTGAAATTATATGGCTGAATATTTTGAAGTGCTTCCGATTCCTTTTTTTGAATTTGTGGAGGCGGCGGTGATGGGGGAAATCCCGGACTTGGCACTGGTGCTGGTGCTGAAGCAGGGGAATGACCAGACTTCCCGTATAGCTTATCCACCATCATTTTACCTAAAACAAGCCGATCTTGATAATCTTTAAAACTAAACTCTTTCCCTTTACTGGTAAAGTTTTCTTCAATAACTTCTTTAACTACAGAAGGGGCAAACGGCAGAGTAAATGAACGATTAATCTCCTTAGTAATATCGTCAATTGAACCATTTCCCTTGTAGTTGTTAATAAACTCTTGAACTTTAGATTGTTCAAACTCAACCAAGCGATGATCCAACTCTCTTCCTCTCAATCCCTCCATACCAGGTATCTCGCTACCTTGCATGAGATAGCTGAAGTTTTTCATGTTGTACTGGAACAGAAACTCATTTCCCCCTTTGAGAAACTCTTCCGCATTATCAGATAAAAACCATAAATTTACTCCCTCTGCTGCACCAACAGCATTATCTTGGGTAACTATTGCTGCTGCTTTAAACCATTTACTTTTTATGGCTTTATCTTGTGTATTAAGATAAGCATCAGCAAACTTGTAAAAAGCATGGCGCTGTGCAATAGTTTTGTAGGCTTTATAATTATTATTTGTTGTATTGTATACGGCGGCTTTCCAAAAGGACTGTTGCGGATTTTTCGGGATATCATATTCTCTATCTATGTCATACCACTGACCATTCTTTAGATCTGGTATAAACAAAAATCCCAGAGGTTGTTCTATCCAGTGTCTTATATAAATTTCTCCAGGTTCTGTCTTTGGATTTAGTTTTTTCTGTGTTTTCTTGTTCCCTGAACTCTCATCTCGCTGAAGAACCTCTCCCCCTACTTCCAACAACCGTTGATCCTCTTGAACATCTTCCCCTACTTCTTCTTCTCGCTGAAGAGTTGGTGATTCTGTAGAAGGTGCAAATGCTGGAATACTAACCCCGTTATAACGAAATTCTGCCCCAATCATTTTTTCTTCAAAGGAACGGGTATCCTTTGGTATCGATACATCCTGGTCACGAGGCGAAAACGGACGTGTCTGTAATATATCGTTGGTTGTGGGTAATTTAGATTCCCGAGGTCCCAAACCATTACTGAACGGACGGCTTTGGAGGATATCTGGAGCCGGAGTAGGTTGCCAAGGGTTTTTTCTTTCGATGCGTTTCCGAGAACTCATAGACACCTCTGACATCGTGAAGTATCTCAATATTAAATGATATCGGGACTTTCACGCATAAATTAACTTCCTGTTCAATTTCTATTACTTCTGGTTTCTCTATTCTTTGTGTTTGAAGCCTCCGGGATGTCCCAATCCGGATTAGACAGGGAGTTTTCTCCTCACCCCCAACCCCTCACCCTCAAAAAAAAAGTAATTTACATAACGTAACAAATGAGCAAAGGCTGAAAGTGGCTTAACTTCGTTAAATTTATTGAGATTAATTATCAATACTTGACGAGATTGCGTCGTTTCAGCTATTATGGGCTAATAATCCAAAGGAGGGCTAATAACCTTTTTGGGATTTTCCACACTATTGTGAACCACTTTAATATTTTCTCGATTCGATCCTACATATCCACTATCTTAGAACCGATTCTCCAATACATATAGCCAAAGTCAAAACTCAAAAGTCAAATGCCTCCTGTGACTTATTTCTGGCGTTTTCGGATATCTTAACCGCCCTGGCGACTGCTATACTATAGTTCAAAACTCAAAATTTAAAACTCAAAACTTAAAACTCCCCAGCCCCTTTCCTCTCATCCAAAAAGCAAGAATACCCAATAATAACAATCCCATGAACCCAGCAATAGGATTGCTATCTACTCCTGTAATCCAGGGGGAAACTTGGTCAGAATATTGCACCAATTTACCCACATTAATAATATAATACCCCCAGACTAAACCCCCATGGAGACCAATAGAGATACCAAGACTATTTTTATGAGATCTTTTGCCCCAGACTAATGTCAAACCCAGTAGGACTAAACCAGGAAATTGAGGTAAAGTCCGGAGCATTTCTGAGAGAGGTTTAATAAAATGCAGGACGGCAAATATAACCGCATCAGCCAAGAGCGATACCTTGGGGCGATAGTCTCGTTCTAACTCATCCAACAACCAACCTCGAAATACCAATTCCTCCGCCAAACCAACTCCCAAACCACTAGCGAATCCCTCTAAAATTATTCTTGGTAACTCCTGTGAAGGTGTCTGAAATTCCAGCAAACCTAACCCACCTTCTAAAGCAAATAAACCCAATACAAATAATAAACCAATTATCAATCCCTTCAGAAGGTTTAGACTATTTTGCCTAGTGCCATGGAAACCATATCGTTTTAATAATCGGGGTTCCCGATAGACATTTCTCCCCCAAAATTGTACAGATAGCAAAAAAAACCCAAATAATAGTCCCATCGTCAGGATAGTGACCAAGTTTGAGTCGTTCACCAACAGATATATTGGTGCAGCGATTGGCAACCAGCACAGGAGCAAAGTAAAAAGAAACAAAACTATCCGTACTGGTGCCCGATATCCCGCTAATTTAGACAAGTTTGGGTTCAAAAATTTTATCTTTTATAGATTGAGACAAGGGAGGGAATAGAAAATTCCTATTCATCCGGTTCAATTGTGCTAGTTAATCCGTGGTTTTGCAAGGTTTCACAGTAAAACTCAGCATGTTCCATTTCGCAAGTAATAACTAAAGCAATTCCAGATGAGTGAGCTTCCATCATGATATTGACAGCTTGAGGCTGAGTCAAGCTAGGGACAGTCTTCATCAAGGTTTGCACCACATGCTCCATTGAGTTGAAATCATCGTTATGGAGCAAGACGCGATAGCGAGGTGCGTGTTTACGGATAGTTGATGTGGAAGGCTTTTGAATAGTCTCGACAGACACTGCTGTAACCTCTCTAGTTTGGGTGATGATAATGCTCAGGAGTATAGCGCTTCTCAGTTGAGTGAGGTACAGAGAAACCCGGTTTCTTAAAGAAACCGGGTTTCTGGGGGTTTCTCTTGTATACTTCATGCAACTGAAAACCGCTATATATATTTTATAAGACAATAGCCTGAAAACCCCATTCCGCACCAAAGAGAGCGAGAGCGTTGCGAGTAAAGCAAGCTCTTCGCTCTTCTAACACAGTAGATTTTGACGATTTACTTTTACTTAATTTTAGCAATTTGTTAACTGTAATGGTTTGTTAAGCTACAATCCCACTAATCCCCCTAACCTTCTTCAGTCCCAGATCTACTGCTACCTTTGTTGCATTCCAGCATGGGTCAATTTTCAGTCCACAATCCGAAGCCTGTTGAAGCATCAGTAGTGACTTAATTAATGGTTCAAAATCAATAGGTTTTAGCCATTCTGCCCCATCAGCTTTGATTAGCTGCGCTCTCGCCACGGCTCCCCATAGCGGCAGAATATAGGCTGCTACTATATAAGGACGGTATTGAGTATTCCCTGTGCTATCCACCCCTTTGGATGCCTCTAGCAGTGTAGTGAGTTCGGTATCTCTGGTTGTGGTAGTTAATCCTAGGGTGGATTTTGCGATCGCCAATCCGGATGCAAGTGTAGGGAACATTTCTGATTCCTGAAAATTCCACTTTAAGACGTTTTAGTAGCAATTGTGCAGAAAATAATGAAACAGCTAGTCTTAGTGTTCTTGCAATCGTAGTTTCCATTCAATTAGTTTCCCCAGCGAGTGGGGACGCTAGTACTAATGCCTATGCTTCTGCTCGTTATAGGTTTCCATTCAATTAGTTTCCCCAGCGAGTGGGGACGTTATAGAAAGTTCTACTTACTCTACGGGAGTCTAGGGTTTCCATTCAATTAGTTTCCCCAGCGAGTGGGGACATCCCAACTATTAACTTTAGAATACTTACTAACTGGTTTCCATTCAATTAGTTTCCCCAGCGAGTGGGGACTAGGTGTTGTTTTTAACAATTTAGGGCTTGCTAAAATAAATAATGTTTCCATTCAATTAGTTTCCCCAGTGAGTGGGGACTTTGAATATATCTTCCCATTCCTGTTATTAAAGGAATGCAAAGTTTCCATTCAATTAGTTTCCCCAGCGAGTGGGGACTTTGCCAGGAAAGTCGATGCTTTAACTCTCGAAGAAAGCCATGTTTCCATTCAATTAGTTTCCCCAGCGAGTGGGGACTGCGCAGATGCAAGCCTGTACGCGTGCGGACGCGCTGCGCCAGTTTCCATTCAATTAGTTTCCCCAGCGAGTGGGGACGCAGGTGCGGTGCGCGGCCGCGTTGTTGCGGTACTGTTTCCATTCAATTAGTTTCCCCAGCGAGTGGGGACACAAGAACTATCCTCGTGTATATGGAGGATACCGATTGTTTCCATTCAATTAGTTTCCCCAGCGAGTGGGGACGGCGTTTCGCGTCGCGGAGCAATCATGGTTCTTAAATGTTTCCATTCAATTAGTTTCCCCAGCGAGTGGGGACCGGATCCAGCCTCTTTACCTGGATATGAACCCAAAAGTTTCCATTCAATTAGTTTCCCCAGCGAGTGGGGACTTGAAAGAGATTGGTCTGTCGTTGTCCGATGATTGGTTTCCATTCAATTAGTTTCCCCAGCGAGTGGGGACCTTTTAGTACCTCCGTCAACACCCTTATATTTATCGCGTTTCCATTCAATTAGTTTCCCCAGCGAGTGGGGACCTACCGGAAGATGTCGTTGATTCTGTTATTGACATTGCGTTTCCATTCAATTAGTTTCCCCAGCGAGTGGGGACGTGGCCATCGCCGCCCGTGACCAGCCATGCGCCGTCGTTTCCATTCAATTAGTTTCCCCAGCGAGTGGGGACAACTCACAGTGGTTCGATTCGCGGACGGATTCGTGAGTTTCCATTCAATTAGTTTCCCCAGCGAGTGGGGACCACAAGATTTATAAAGACCGTAGAGAATATATCAGAGTTTCCATTCAATTAGTTTCCCCAGCGAGTGGGGACAGGGATAATGTGAATTTATCAGAACCGATTAGCGAGTTTCCATTCAATTAGTTTCCCCAGCGAGTGGGGACAAATAATCAATCCAGATATTGATGGAATTAGGGTAGTTTCCATTCAATTAGTTTCCCCAGCGAGTGGGGACTGTACCAGCGAGCTTGTCATCGCGTGACTTCGCGTTTCCATTCAATTAGTTTCCCCAGCGAGTGGGGACCCCTCCATTTTAAACCCTTACCCCGTAAAACGTCTAGAGGCACTTTCCGACCGCCACCAATTTTGGGGAAAACTTTTCGACAAATAGCCGAGAAAAAATGGCTAAAACCCATACAGGACAAGGAACCGACCGCCTCAACGTCAGAATAAAGGTTTCAGCCATTTCTCGGCGCGGTAAGTTTCATCGGTTAATCTTCACAGCGGTTTATCTCACGATTGTCCAAAACCCAAAGCAGAGTTTTCGTCCAAACTCCACGACAGTAGCGACTTAGAGGATTCGGTTTAAGGTAAACGCCACCAAGCCTTCCTTCAACGGAACCTGTCCAGGAAACTCTAGCAGTACAGACACTGCCAGTCAGCAACTTCGTCGCAGCAAAGTTTTGCCCATTACTAGGAAAAGTACAACGAGCCAGATAAACACCTGTGAAAGATTGCCAATTGCCGCATTCATTAACTGATAGTCTTACACAATAAGAAAAACCATCATAATCGCGTCGAAAATCAATAGAGTAATCGACCTTTTGAGTAGTAGCATTACTCCTAGCCAATGAGAGTGTTTGATAGACAATACCAGCAGCCACACGGACGCGCTGATGTTGGTAGAAACCGATAAAATGAAGACACTCAACTATGGCGTAGACATTGGCATATTTTTCTACGCTCTCAACCAGGAGGGAAACATAGTCTCACGATACTTAAGGCTGTTCGAGCTAATTTAGGCGTTTAAGTAGCATTAGGGAAAAGCAGGACAACGATAAAGTTTATACTTATATTCCCCAGCCCAGCCGCGATATCGTTGGTCGGGAAAACACTGCTGAGATTCTAAATCGACTGGCGCACGGAAATCAACCAACCACAAGTCTAACGGTCTCTTTACCTGACTGAGTGTTTTTTGAAATACTTCAACTGCATCGGTGTAAGTGCTAGTCGTGGAATCGCGATGAGCCAAGAAAAACTTACTCTCCCTAGCCGCAGAATTAATATCTCTCAGCCCTTTGAATTCCCAAGCTAATCCCATCATTCTTCCGGTTTGTCCGTGGTGCTTGTGGGTTGTAGCAATTAAGATTGGAGAGTGAGATCCTTGTTGGATAATGGGAGCTAGGATATCTGGACGGTGGTTTTGCAGGTAACCCAAATTCCCGATAACCGTTAATCCACCCAATAATCCCATTAGCAAAATACAGACTACTACTGTTTTCCCCTTTTCTCTGAGATGTTGGGAGTTGGATGGATGAGAAACAGATAATCGGGAGATTATCTGTGACATGAGAGTTGGGAGTCGGACAGAATTATTCCTAATCTTGTTATCTATTTGTCCTTTTTGGCTTCCGGATTCTGGAGCATCTAGTTGATTAGATTCCCACACTCCGGCGAGGATTACCCCTAACCAGGCAATAATCGCAGGAAAATAGACAAATTGAAAACGCGCCCCCAAGGTTAAGTCCATTCCTAAACCATAGGTAAAGATAAAGCATAACGCGATCGCACTTATAATATATCCCCCTAGCACTTGTAATACTAAACGGGTATCTGGATTTTCCTGCTGTATTTGAAAACCTCCCACTAGACTAGTCCATATCGAAACTAAAAATATAATAGTCACTAGACCAGAAACTACAACTATCCATGTCGGTATAATCGTTACTGCCGAAGGAAGTAGCAATAACATACTCGCAATCCAAATAACTAGTCTGCCTATCGGTGCAAACCATTCCACATTTGGATTTCCATCATAAATCCAACTAGTCGGCTCACTACCATTAATCGATTGAAAAGCTCCGAGCCAGACTAAGCATCCTACTAATGTACCTGCGGCTACCCCATAGATTCGCCGCCAATAGGGTTTAGCTAAAATATGCCATCCTGCCCTACTTTCTTGCCAAGCTTTCCCTAACAATACAATTGCTGATGAACAGATACTCAGGGTAAAAAAATAATGAGTTGCGATTCCCAAACTATTGATTACCACCCAAACCAATCCAACTCCGATTGGCAATATTTGTTTAGTTTGAATTGCTCGAACTGTATAAATCAAACAAGAGAGAGAAGCAATAACCAATAAAATTGCCAAAGTGTAATGACGCGCATCCTTAGCAAGGAAAATACCGTAGGGTGAAACCGCCATCATTCCTGCTGTGATGTAAGCCACCAAGCGGGAACGAAAGGCTAAACAACCCAAACCAAACATAGCTGGAATTGAGGCGACTCCTAACAAAGCAGGGAGGGCACGGGCAGCCCAGATTGACGCTAATCCATCTATAGCAGGAAAGAGCTTCATCCACAAATGAGCTAAGACAAAATAAACAGGAGGATGGGTACTCTCTGCCATTAAATGCTCGATAACTGCACCGACTCCTCTATCGGGTAGGGGAGACAGAGGCTGTAGCAAAACGTCCAACCCAATTAAACCATTGAGAGGGACACTGTGAAAACCATTACCCAGACTAAATGCGATCGTGGCACATTCATCAGTCCAAGGGGGCAGAGAGGCGAGGCGAGCGAAGCGCACTATAGCACCAATCCCTGTCCAGATTAAGAGGAGGAGCCAATCAAACAAGGGACTCTGGATGATATTTTTCGACCAATAACGATTCGACACAGATTAATCCATCTTTGAATGAATTGGTTTTGATATTTTTATCCTGACCATTTCTGAGCATTATCGAGCAATTCGAGCAGCTAAAAAAAATGCGATACCAGACACCGTGTCTGGATACCGCTAGATTTTCAGGAGGATGGCTCCTGACTTCCGAGATAGGGCAACTCTAAAGCCTCACATTCAGCATAATTGCTAGTGTTTAGCCTAATGGGAGTTTCTAACTATCTGGAGCTATGGCGTAGGTGAAGCTGGACTACCGCCCTCGGCTGGTTTTTCACCACCACCACCACAAGCTGTCACTCCGATTCCCAGAGTAAATACCAAAAGTAACATCGCGATAAATTTCTTGTTCATACACTCCCCTTTGTCCAAAGACTGCGTAAAGACAGATGCTATGATAGCGCACTACAACAATCTAGTTTTAGCATGACCTATTGTTTTTTACGATAGTTTTGGGAAAAGATCTTTGGTATCTCATAACTTGCACCAATTTCAACAAGCCGAAAAACCTAACCCCCCAGCCCCCTTCCCTTCAAGGGAAGGGGGAGCAAGATTTCATACTCCCCTCTGCTAGACGGGGAGGCAATAGCATAGGATGGCTATAGTCAACTATCCACACCAACCGACTTTGAATATAGGAGATTTCCCAGATGAATGCTGCCTCTCGCTCAGTTACACCCCAACAACGCCGACAAAAACAATCTGCTGCCACCTCAAAGGCGGCTCCTTTGAGAAGTTTGTCTAACCTGAGTAATATTAATCCATCTGGGCGTAGTAATGTCTCTCCCACAGAGGCAAGAATGCCGAATCGTACCAAGATGGCCAACCCAACGGTAATTAACTTATCTAGAGCCACCCCCACCTCCTTGGGCACTCAAGGGAACAAAGTCGAAAAGCTGAATACCTCGCGAGATTCGATGCCCGGTTGGTTGCGATCGCTATTATTAGTACAGCGCACTTCTGATGCGATCGCCTTCTTACTCTGTTTTGCTACCATCATGCTCTATTCTTGGACTGTTTATACTCAGCAGCAGTGGACGAAAGCATTCCGCCAACTGGAAACTTTACAACGTAATGAGCGACACCTCACTACAGCTAATGCTGTCATGAAAGATCACTTAGCTCAAGAAGCCGAAAACCCTGGCACAGGTTTAGTAAATCCTTCTCAAAATAATACAATCTTGCTCCCCCCCACACAAGAGCGCAAATTCAAGAAAGCTAACACCCAAACCCCTCCGTCAAAGTCGGTGGTAAAAACACCACTGGGATACTAAAGTTATTCGCGAATGGCTTATGGCTTATGGCTTATGGAGGATTTCCGCACCTATACTACATATCCCAGGAATGGTGCGTTAGCAAAGCCTAACGCACCCTACATATAGAGAATTTGCGTAAATCCTGTAATGGCTATTCCCCACTCCCCACTCCCCACTC
>NZ_JAMZMM010000008.1 GCF_024178385.1 Limnofasciculus baicalensis BBK-W-15
AGGTTTTGAGCTAGATAGGGTAAGGGTTTGAAATTATATTTTGGAGATGTCTAATGGAATGGAGTTCACAGGCAAGATGCCTGTGCTACGGATAAAAGATTTATACAAACAATTAATAACAAGTTAAAACTCAATCTCTTCTACTCCATCATCAGTAATTTCATAGCCCCACTCAGGATGTCGGATAATAGCATTTTCCATCTCTTGTCGCAGGATTGGATCTGCCATAAACTGATTAACAGTAGCAAGATCTGGTATGGTTGAGATTAAACTCAAATTGCGCCGAAGTTTAGGATGGTTTGGTTGGCGGGGACGATTGAAATTACTCTTCACCATTTGACATAATTGTCGGTAATTCTCTATTCTTTCCTCCTGATTATGTCCCGTATTAAAATCAGCAGCAGTTAATAGAGGTGAGAAGGGGGCTTCGGCATTGTTTCGGGGTTTCCATCCGTTTTTTAATGCTTTGATTAGGTACCGATCGGGTTTCTCAAGTTGTCCCTTTGCTGAATACTCGATAAATGCTTGAATCCCACTTTCTAAATTGTAGGAATAGGCGATAATAGTTTCTTTTAGGTATTCGTCATCGAGATTAACTCCTAGCTTTTCTAGTTGAGGTTGGTATTTATAAATAATTTCAATTTCACTGGAGTCAAGTTCAAATAAGTCCATAGTAAAAAAAAGAACAAACAACCAATAACAAACAACCAATAACTAAATTAGAATATGAAACTGGTGCGGAGGGATACAATCCAGATGTCGTTATTATTGTTATTGTGTTCTGGATTGGTAATCAGCAAAAGACTGGGCGTGATGAAAATGCGATCGCTATATCGGTAGCGATAAAATGCTTCGATATGATATGAGGTGTCTTGATCTTCACGACTGGAAAAGTCATTGTCCGTTGATTTAGGTGGCATCCCAAATACGAATCCTAACTGACTACCCCGTTTACCTACATCTTGGAATGCAGCAGTAATTGCCCAATTCCAACTTTCAGCTTCATCACCTTTTGTGCCAATCGCACTATTGACGCTGTAGGAAGATTCTGCTTTGGCGTGAATATATTCTACCCAAGCCCCCATACTGAAACTAGTAGCAAACCGAAATTGACTTTGCAAACTAAAAGCATTTGCTGAGGTAGGTGCATTATTACCAAATGGAGTTTGGGCGAATTGGCTGCCAGTGAACCCAGTGAGATTCGGGCTTTTAGAATAATAACGGGCATAATTCAAGGCGATACCCAAGTTAGTAGATGGGGTAAATGTGACTTGAGTAAATGCACCATATTGACCATTAAAAAGTCCACTTAATGGATTAGCAATGCTACCCGTATCTCCTCCATACTTGAATCCAGCAGCCAACTTTTCTGAGAAGCGATAGTTCATCGCTATACCACCCCCGCCAGCAAGTCCATAGATGGGGCTGCTTCCTCCAAAAGCGGATATTGAGATTACGGGATTAAGAGAGGGCATCACACTCCCCGCTGATACTCCTGATGTACCAACTTGGACTACACCTTTATCCCCTAGGGGAAAGCGATAGAATATGCCGCCTTCAAAAATATCATTGTCATTATCCAGTCCAAATGCCAGTGCAGTCATGTCAGTGCCTGTAACTGGGCTGCCAAATCCGTTAACCCCTCCTGCTGCCTTGGTAACATTCAACAAGTCTCGACCTGTAAAACTAGTGTTAAAACTGATAAAAGACAGACCAGCCAAAACGGTATTCAATTCCAAATCTTGGCTGGGACTTTGACCTGAAGGTACTGCTTTTTGATCGCCAAAACCACCGATTAAACTCATCTCAACTAATCCAGATAGAGTTGTGGTGGTGGAGAATTGATGGTTTTCCTGAAAAGCAATACGTTCTTCTAAACTATCTGTTTTAGCTTGCAGAGTACTTAGTTCAGTTGTAAACTCAGCTTGCAATTTGCGCAGGGTATCTAAATCTCCTGTATTTACGCCACTGCCTGTGCTGCCTGCAATTATTTCGCTGATGCGATTCAAACAAGCATTCAAACCTGCGGCAAATTCGTAGCGAGTCATAGCGCGGTTACCACGATAGGTTCCGTCGGGATAACCTGCAATACAACCGTAACGCTGCACTAGAGTAGCCAGTGCTTGATATGCCCAATCTGTTGGTCTAACATCAGATAATTGAGAAACAGAGGTGATTTGTTCCATTCCCGGCTCAATTAATCCATCCTCTGCATCTATTTCTTTTTCTAGAGATGAATCTAGATTTTGACTGTTAGTCTCAGTTGGTTTAACATCTGATAATTGTAATTCAGAAACAGGAGTTACCTGATTTATTGGCAGGGGAGGAGATCCATTTTCTACATCTAAAGCTATGGATGAATTCAATTCGCTAAAAGTCTCTTGAGAAGTAGAAAAAGAAGCAGTAGACGAGAGATTGCTTGTTACCAAAGCGGGGCTATGTTCAGAAGTCTCCATGCCCCATTTGCCATTCTTCTGCTTATCTCCGCTGTCTCCATTTCCCATTGCCACTTTTTCTGAAGCAACAGAAGGTGTTTGAGTCTCTTTTGCTACTTCAGTTTCGCCTTTTGTTACCAATGGCGCTGCGCCATCGTTGATTATTTCTGTAGCTGGAAATGGAATCTCGTTTGCTGGCATGTTTTGTGCGATTGCATTCCCTTGTCCTCCAGAAGCTATCGCTAAGTTCACACCCAATATTATCCAGTTCAGTGGTGATGCACAATTAATTTTTTTCACGATTCTCCTCACAAAATAGTCATTGGTTATTTGTTTTTGGTTATTTGTTTTTGGTTATTTGTTTTTGGATTATTTTCTAAAAACAAATAACTTAGCGATTTGTCATCCGTTGTTATTTTCTAAAAACAAACAACAAACAACAAACAACTAATTAACTAACAACAAATAACTAATTCATTTGGCTATGGTCTAATAGTCTTATTGGCTACTTGAATTGCTCTTTGAGTAACATCTTCGGGAATTTTGGCGTACTTAAACTCTTCGTTAAATGTCTGACCCTTCGTCAGAATCCAAGTCGTCATGTCTTTCATCCTTTGAGCTATTTCTACACTAGAGTATTGCTTATGAAGTAGTAGAAAAAGGATATTGGCTAATGGATATCCCTCTGGTGCTTCTTCGTCATTTGGGTAAAAGTTTTCGTCGAACCTCTCACTAGTTAGCCCTTTACTCACCTGAGATGATCTTGGCAAAAGGTACTCGCCTTTCTTATTTTCTATTTTGGCTATGGGCAGGCTATTCTGTCTGGCCAAAATCGCTGCGATGTAGCCAATTGCGCCATCAGTCCGCCGCACTTCTCCAGTTACCTGGCTAGATTCCGGAACACTAGCAAAAACATCGAATCCCCAATCTGGTAATGCCTTAGCTTCTATTTTCCCATTGGTAATAGACTGCAAGTAGTTAGTTAACGTATAGTTAATACCACTTCTATCGGAGCGGACAACAACTTTTATGTCAGTATTAGGCAAGTTGGGGTCAATCTGGTTCCAACTACTAACTTTTCCCGTGAAAATTTTGACGAGATTCTTGCGAGACAAACTGACTGGAGAAGATACCTGTCGCAGATTGTAAATTATTGCTACAGGTGATGCACCTGTCGGTAGCATAACTAGCCCCTGCTGCTTTTCTAGATTATCTCTCTCTTCTCTCGTTGGCCGGATGTCGCTAGCAGCGAAATCAACTGAACCTTCAATAAATCTGTTGATCCCTTCAACACGGCCAGTTGCGCTGTATTGAATCTCAGTTCCTGTTTCTTTCTGGTATTCAGTGGAGTAGCGTTGGAAAAGAGGACCAGCTAATATGGAACCTGCACCAACTATAGGATTCGCGGGTACTGCTCTCAGAGAAATCAATACGATCGCAAATGTTACAAGTGAAGCAATTATACTTCTACGCAGAGTTTTGGCTTTAAAAATCATCTTGTCTTCTCCCCTGAAATGAGGCTCAAAATGCACCGATCATTAGGATTTTGGTATAATACCACAAGAATATTGTTTATGGATGCTAATTGATCGTCGATCTTTGGTTGACTTTTGCTGGATGGATAGATTATCATTACCCTACTTACAAGTTCAGTAAATCCGCGATCGCGTCTGTCGATCTCACTACATTCATTCCGGCATTAGCAAAGCGCTGGAATGCGGCGTTGGCTTGTTCAGTGAAATCAATCTCTTGACTGATAACTACAGGAGATGTACAATCCTCCAACAAATATACTTTTTCAGCTAGGTTGGGATCGACGATCGTAATTTCCGTCAATAAATCGTCAATTGTCCAAGCTACACAATGGCTTTTCGCTTGACCTGCAATAATAACCGCATCAAAATTCAATAACCGTTCCATCAGCAAACTATTTTTCTGAGCAATAGCCTTGCCATGATTATCTTCTAATACTTCAGGACGCAATACAGAATAATTTTCAGTTAAAGGATGATCGCCTTTCAGTTGAAAATGCGTCTGACTATTTCTAGCTATAGCATGAAAAAATATTGCTTCTTCCACCGCAGAAACAAGAGCATGACCAATTCCGCCCAGCATAGAATGATAAGGCCATATAATCAGGGGAAACTTGCCAGCATCGCTTAGTTTCTTCACGTAATGGAGAGCATGTTGTTCCAGAGCTAAATTATCGCCTTCAGCAATAGTGTAAGCAACCTCTGGATTAACTTTCCATCTTCCTTCCTCCACATCTTCCAGACTGATGATAGTCGTTCCTGGAGTAGGATGTTCTCCAGCTCGATTAATCCAGAAAATAGGGTGAAAAATTTGCATAGCCCGATGAGTATCCATTGTCGGGATAATTTCGGTAATAACGTGCAAATTGCGGTAGATAAATTCACATATCCGCACGTTATCTTCCACAGCCCCTAAACCAGATTTTCCCCCAACAAATAGCTCAAATCCTGGAATACAAAAAGTATTTTGGACATCAATAAGTAGTAGGCAAATGCGATGGCAATCTGCTACTACTGACTGAATTTGATATTCTTTTGCCCACGCCTTCGCCTGAGACGCTCTTGTTTGGTAGGGGACGCGCCAAACTTCCCCTACTTTTTGGGAATCGAAAAAATTAGGAATGGGGAGTTGTGGGATAGTTTTAGTAGTCATATATAATTACCCAAGTTGCTAATTGTTAATTGCTAATTCTTAAGCTAATGCGCAGTTAAATTGAATATTTACTCTTGCTCCTCACCTCTTACCTCTTACCTCTTACCTGTCATTACTATCCAATATAGATGGACAACAGCTTGCTTAATAAAGTAGTTAAAAACCAAACAAGCCAGCTTCAGTAAATGCTCGATCTAAATCATTAGCAATATTAAGTATTTCAGCCCAATGCCATAAATAATCAAAGTCAAGTTGAGAGTCTTGTACTTTAATGATTCCCAAGACATCAGTCCATTGTTTCATTGACTGAGATTGTTGCCGCCAGAGGAGTTTTGCCAATACTACATCTTCAGGAGAAGCAATCCAAAACTGTTCTACTCCAGCCACATCTAGCGCTTCTAGTCGTCGCCGTGCCATTTTGGATCTGTCAAAGTCAGTATCGGTATTCAAGATAAGATCAGCGTTAAGCACTTTGGTGATATGAGTTACGCTTAATACCCTACTTCTGGCAACCCGAATATCTGCAACAGATCCCGGTGGACAGTAAAAATCAGCCGCTTCTAGTAACTCTACCAATCTAGATATATTTTTCCGATCTAATTCAATCACTAAATCTAAATCCCGTGTGGTTCTGGGGTCCCCATAAGCAGTTGCAGCAACGCCGCCTGTAATGTAGTAAGGGATACCCATAGTTTCCAAAATTGGGTGCAACAATCTAGCAATTTCGCTGGGATCTTGAGTCCACATAGAAGGATCGCTGGTAGGGGTTAAAATGGGCAACCACTTACTACCTAATATTGATTGGGCAAATCGCTTTGAGTATGCCAGAGGATTAGCTTTTCTCATTCCCCGTAGCGATACAATCTTTGCCCAACGAGTTAATGAAGCACCCAATTGTAACCGTTGAGAATTAGTAAGTTGGCGCAGTCGGTAAAAATCAACAGCGTCAGCTAAGGGTGTCTTGTCTTCTGACTGGGGACGATATCCAGATTTAATATCAAAGTGGGGTATGGTTTGGATCGTAGCCATCGCACTTTTAAGAGATAAATCTCAGCTTAATTTTATTTAAGAAAAGGAAGAGTTATTTAGCCACAACACCCTGCTTTGCCACACTGATAGCTTTGCGGCGGAGTTCCATAATTTGCCCAATTTCACGAGCAAGAGTCGGTTGTCTTTCGATCATCATATAGGCAACCTCAGAATAGATTAAAATCACCTCCATATCTTCCAAAGCCGTGACTGTAATACTTGCTAGTTCCCCAGTAAACAAAGCCATTTCACCAAAAAATTCACCACGAGAGAGGATGTAGACTTCTTGTTCTTTTCCTTTCTTGTCGGTAACAGTAACAGATGCTTTACCTGCGACGATAACGTGTAGAGCATTGATGCGATCCCCTTCTCTAATTATTTTTTCTCCAGCAGCAAAGTTGTGGAGCATAGATCCCTTAGCTAAATCTGCCAAGGAGTCGCCTTCCATCCGCACTAAAGCAGGTACAGATTGAATACCTTCGTTAAACTTAGTAGTTGCTTGTTCTTGATGAGTAGGTTTATCGGATTGATAGATTTCCCGCACAGGTACAGGAATTTTCAAATTGTATCGCTTGGCGGCATACCAAAGTCGGGTTCTCAACTCGTCGCGGATATCACCACGATCGCCAAATTCGCTAATCTGAATTACTAACTTATATAAAATACCAGATTCTTCATAATCTGCTGTTTGTACAATTGGTTCTGGATCAGTTAATACTCCGGGTGTAGATAGTGCTGTAGCTTTAAGAACCTGTTTGACGAAGTTAGGGGGATGTTCGTAGGAAAAGCGGAGTTCAATTTCGTCTTCGTGCTGTATTAATGGTCTACTGTAATTCCGTACTATTTCTTGGCTGACGATTGTGTGAGGAATTACAATCTCATGCTGCTCTTCTGTGAGGATGCGAATACCGCGCCAATTGATATCAACTACTTTCCCCTCAACCTCTCCTATCTGCAGCCAATCTCCCTCTTTAAAGGGACGTTCAAACAACAGAGCAATTCCCGCAAAAATGCTGCCTAATGTGTCTTGCAATGCCAAACCGAGAACAATAGAACCCACACCAAGGGCAGCAGCTAAACCCGCGAGGTCTATTTTCCATACGAATGATAGTACTAGGGCACTCCCGGCTGAGATCAAAACTGCCTGAGATAAATCGCGGAAGAGTTTAGGAACTTTCGCCCCCAATGATTTTTCACCTCTGTCAGCGAATATTATCCCATTAATTGTAGAAAGAGTTGCGTAGATGGCGCAAATCCAAAACAAAGTAGCGACTAGCTTAACCGGATTACTGTCATTTTTGAGCTGCCAAACGTACTGCATGAACAGCAGAATCGCCAAGGCAGGGAGAACTAAATTCTGAATAAATCTGAGAGTACCTGTGACGCTGCTACCCCGTCGTTTTAGATTGTGAATAACTTCGAGCAGGATAATTTGTAATAGCGGGAACCCTATTCCTAAGATTACCGCCCAGATTAATAACTCATTTTGTGCTGTCAATTGCATTTCTTTTCTCCCATTGAGGATTATCCTATTTAAAGAAAGCTGAAGGCTGAAGGCTGAAGGCTGAAGGCTGAAGTAAAAAATAATTTGACTCTTCCTCCCCTGCTCCCCTGCTCCCATGCTCCCCTGCTCCCTGATCCCTAGTCCCTAGCCCCTTTAATTATCCACAAATTTCCCCGGAAGTCGTTATCTTCAACTGGCTCAAATTGGTATAAATCTTCCAGGGATTCGTGTACATTTTGGGAAACCAGAATTGAACCGGGTATCTTCTCCGCCGCTGATAAGATAGCACTGGTGATTGAAACTGTTCTGCCCCAAACATCGTAGGTTAACTTTTTCTTCCCCACAATTCCAGCAAAGACATCTCCGGAATGGATAGCGATACAAATATCGAGATTCAATCCTCTTTCTAGATTAAATTGGCGGATAATCTTGCGCATTTCCATGGCAAAACTAATGGCGCGTTGGCTGCGATCCGGACTTGAAGTAGTAATCCCAACCGCCGCGATATAATTATCCCCAATGGTTTTAATTTTATCCACCCCATATTCTGGGAGTGCCCGATCGAATAAACCGACTAGATCGTTAATCGTACTCAATACTTCCTCAACAGTCATTGATTGATACAGCTTGCCAAATCCGATCGTATCTGCGAATAAAACTGTC
This sequence comes from Limnofasciculus baicalensis BBK-W-15, assembly GCF_024178385.1. Classification (GTDB taxonomy): domain Bacteria; phylum Cyanobacteriota; class Cyanobacteriia; order Cyanobacteriales; family Coleofasciculaceae; genus Limnofasciculus; species Limnofasciculus baicalensis. The sequence continues at coordinate 8,317 of NZ_JAMZMM010000008.1, forward strand.
ACGTTGTCAATATGATCTGCGATGATTTCATCTTTATTTTTCAGGCGTTCCGTTACTGAGGAGGGAAAGACACTTAAGAGTAAGTCCTCGTTTTCTTGATTTTTCTTTTCGATTAGTTTGGTTTGGGTTTGCAGAGATTGAACCATGGTATTAAAGGATTCGGCTAACTCTCCGAATTCGTCGCGGGATGCTATGTCAACTACGGCATCAATATCCCCGCTGCCAATCTTGCGGGCACTAGCAATGATCGCCTGAATCGGTTTAATAAAGACAGAGGAAATCACCACCGCAACTATGGTGACTATTACTGCTAAAATTGCGCCCCAAAGCAGAACAAATGCACTAAATTCGTGAACAGGTTTGTAAGCTTCCTCCAGATCGATCTCCGCCACAATTGCCCAACCCAAGCCGCCAACTTCTAAGGGGGAATATGAACTGAGAACGCTCATATTGCGATTATCTGTCAGAATTTGCGTGCCTTTTTTCCCGGATAAGGCGTTAGTCGCTGCCTCTGAATCGATTTTCAAAAGCAGAATTGTTGTCTGATACCTCTCAATCGCATTAACGAGGCTTTCGTCAACGTCTGCTGATTTCAGGTTGTCCAAAAACTTTTTCTGGTCTTCGAGAAGGAAACGGGATATCGATCGCATGGTAGAATCTGCTCCTACCAGATAGGTTTGTCCGGTTTTTCCCAGCCCATCCTTTTCCCAATTTTTGTCTCCCGTCATGATCTTATTCAGATCAGCGTCTGGGATTTGAAGTACTAATACTCCGATCAATTCTGATTTATCAAAAATTGGGGCGGCGATGAAAGTTGTTGGTGCGCCAAAGGATGCGGCATATTGTTTGTAATCGACGAGTTTACTGTAGTTTTTGGCTTTTCCTTGGATCGCAGCATTTACAGCTTCTGCTAAGTTAGTATCCTTGAATTCTCCAGTGGTTAAGTCTCTGGCAAAGTCAATTTGTTTGGCATAGGTGTAGATCGTAGTATTCGTTTCCGCATCCACTAACATGATATCGACATAGTGAAATCTTTCTTGGATTTCTCTAAAGAGAGAATGGTAGCGGGAATGTACTTGAGTATACTCGCTCCCGTCCCCCGGATCCTCTAGCAAATAGTGATTGTCGTAATCATTTGCGTTGGTGACGAGGTAGTGGTATTCCAGATAGCGATTTCCGGATTGGGTAGGCGGGGCGGTTTGGATGAGGGGCTTCCCTTCAGGCGTTTTCGGCATGTTGGGGATAATCTGTTCGTTATAATATTTCTCTAGCTTCTTATCCCAATAACTCGGCATTGGTATTTTTTCAATTTTCTTGTAGGCTGCCTTAAAATCCTTCATGGCATTAATCACCATCCAGTCTTCACTGAGTGTCTCAACCTGAGTGCGCAATCCGTCAAAATAGGTGCTAACTTGTGCTGCTCTAGCGGATCGCAAACTGGTTAACTGTTCCAATATTCGTTCGCTCAAATTCTCTTTACCGCTGTTATAGCTCAATGCCATGAGGGTAAACATACAGGCTAAACTAACTGCTAGTAACATAAATACTAGCTGTGTCCGGATTCCGGTTTTGATCTTGAAGCCGGACATTAATTTAGTGACTTGTCCAATTTTCTTATATTTCATTACCATGGAGGGAAACTCCTTATAATTGTTATTTGTTGTTAGTTCTTGGTTGTTTGTTGTTTGTTATGTGAATTTTAACAATTAATAACCAATAAACAGCAACTAACAACCAACAACTAACAAGCAATAACCAATAACCAACAACTAACAACCAACAACTAACAACCAAACTAGTTTATATAGCTGATGTTGGATCGGTTTGCCGTCTCACTGTACTTTGTAATAGCCAGAGATCCAGATTCTCGTTGCCACCAACTTCTATACTACCAACGCGATCGAATTCGTATATATCTTCCACAGCATTGTAGACGGTTTGGGTGACTAAAATTGAACCAGGCATACTCAAAGGATTGTTTAAGATCCGGTTGGCGGTTGTCACGGTGTCACCCCAAACATCATAAGTAAACTTTTCAGTTCCGATGATTCCCGTCAAGACATCCCCAGAGTTAATTGCGATCGCAATATCCAGATTCAATCCCCGATCCTGACTAAATCGGCGGACAATACCGCGCATTTCTAGGGCAAAATCGATCGCTCGTTTTCCGTGATCTAGTGTTGGTCTTGCTAGTCCGCAAGCTGCCATATAGTTATCGCCAATGGTTTTAATTTTATCCACTCCATATCGATCGTTGGCTTCATCAAAGCTATTCACGAGGTCATTCAATGTAGAGACTATCTCATCAATTGTCATGGATTCATACAGCTTGCCGAAGCCGATGATATCACTGAATAATACACTGACATTAGAAATCCGTTCAGTGATACCTCGTTCTCCTTTTTTGAGGCGTTGGGCGATGGAATCTGGAAATACTTTCAGCAGAATTTCATCATTTTCTCGATTCTTTTCTTCAATCAGTTCTGTTTGGTTTTTCAGAGAGCTAACCATGTTGTTAAAAGAGTCTGCTAATTCTCCAAATTCATTTTTGGCAGGCAACTTGACCACTGTATTCATATCGCCATTGGCAATTTTTTTTGCCTTGTAAATTAACAGATTAATTGGTTTGATAAACAGATAGGATAAAACCAGCGCCACTATGGTGACGACTAATACGAGGAGAGAACCCCAGAGCAGAATAATCCGTTGAAACCCGTAAATAGGCTGATAAGCTTCAGTCAGATCGATCTCCGCCACGATTGCCCACTGTAATCCTTCCACTTCTAACGGCGCGTAGGAACTGAGAACAGCCTTCCCGCGAGCATCTCTGACAATTTTGGTTTTGCTCTTTCCCTCCAATGCTTCCTCTACTGCGGTTGACTCTACTTTTACGAGGAGAATGGTGGTGTTGAAATCCTTAATTTTTTCCAGGATATCTTCACTTACATTACTCTCTCGCAGATCTTTGAAATAATTATTGGGGTTTTCAATTAAGAAACGAGATATATTCCGCATGGTATAGTCTGGTCCGACTAAATCAGTTTTTCCAGTCTTTCCTAACCCATCTCCTTTCCAATTTTTATTCCCAGTCATAATCCGATCGATCTGACTAGCAGGAAGCTGTAAAACTAAAACCCCAATTAATTCCGATTGGTCAAAAATTGGTGCCCCCACGAAGGCAGTCGGTGCGCCAAAGGAGGGAGCGTATTGCTCGAAATCCACAAACTTAACGTAGTTTTTCGCCCTAGTTGCCAGTACTGCTCTAACTGCATCGGCTTCATTGCTTTGCTTGTATGCTCCCGTCAATATACTTCTGGCAAAGTCAACTTGTTTGGAATAGCTGTAGACAGTGATGCCCGTTTTTGCATCAATTAGGATGATATCTTCATAATGAAATCTTTGTTGCAACTCTCTCAAGAGAGGGTGGTAGCGATTGTGAACGTTACTGTAGGCGCTGCCGTCTCCCGCATCGTCTAGGAGATAGCGCTCGTTGGGAGGATTGGGGTTGTTGGCAATGTACTGGTACTGTAGATAGCGACCAGATACTGTTGCTGGTTTATAAAGTTCGAGTACGGGTTCACCATCGCTAATTTTGGCGATTCCCGGTAGATATTGTTTTTCATAGTATTCTGTTATTTTGGCTTCCATTTCACTGGGTACGGTTACCTTTGCATCCGATGGCAATTCTTTGGTCTTTTCTGTTTCTGGCTTTTTGGTAGCAACCGGGCTGCTATTTCCCTGGGCTTTAGTCACCTCGCTGGTATCCAACTTAACTGGATCGAGCTGTTTTGATAGCTGATCGTAGGCTGCGTTAAAATCTTTCATGGCATTGAGTACCATCCAGTTTTGACTCAAAGCCTGAGCCTGAGTGTGCAAGTCTTGAAAGTACCCACTAATTTGAGAGCTTCTGGCGGATCGTAAGCTGGTTAACTGATCAAAGATGCGATCGCTGAGATTCTCTTTACCGTTTTCATAACTCATATACGCGATTGTCCACATGGAACAGAAGCTCACCACTAGGACCATGATCACCAACTGTGTTCTAATACTCGCTTTCAAACTGAAGCGGGACATTAGTTTTGCCAGTGGACTGATTTTGTTATACACCATTCTCATCGGAGGAACCTCATGGAGCATTTCAATTTAGTAGTTCGACTATTAATTTCTTTGAAGCTTTTCACTTCCCTGGGATATCAGATCTGCTGATTATACCACATATATTAGGACTTACGCAGCCACATTATTAGTAGTGTGAGTGGTCCGCTCTTCAGAGCGTAACTACGGATAGAGTCTTTGCGTAAGTCCTGTATATGAAGGATGAAGTATAAAGTCTGAAGTCTGAAAAAAAATTCTACTTCATCCTAACTTAACAAATCAGTCCTTTTGACACTTCAACCTTCATACTTCAACCTTCATCCTTCAACTTTCATACTTTGACTGTCAATATTTGACTGGTTACTGTAGTTTGTAAAAGCCAAAGTCCCAATTTTTTATTATTGCTTGTTTCCAAATAGCTAACTAACTCGAATTCATAGATATCTGCCACAGATTCGTAGACATTTTGGGAAACTAAGATTGAACCGGGTATACTTGCTGGACTTCCTAAGCTACGATTGGCAATACTAACAGGTTCACCCCAAACATCATAGGTTACCTTTTCCCTGCCAATGATACCTTGCATCACTTCTCCAGAGTGAATCCCGATACAAATATCTAGGTTAAGTCCTTTTTCTAGATTAAAGCGGCGGATGATACTCCGCATTTCCAAAGCAAAATCAACAATCCGTTTACTGCGATCCAGCTTGGGATTTGAGAGTCCGCAAGCGGCAACGTAATTATCACCTAGGGTTTTAATTTTATCGATTCCATATTGTTCAGCAGCTTGATCGAAGGCATTGACAATATCATTGAGAATAGTCACCACTTCATCAATAGACATAGTTTGATATAGTTCAGAGAATCCTTCAATATCAGAAAATAAGACAGTGACGTTGGAGATGAGATCGCCAATATTTTGTTCTTTATTTTTCAGCCGTTTAATCAAGGAATCTGGAAATATTTTCAGGATAATTTCCTCGTTATCCTGACTTTTTTCATCAATTAGTTCCCTTTGACTTTGGAGAACGTCTACCATATTATTAAATGAATTGGCTAACTCACCAAATTCGTTTTTGACGTTCAATTTCGCCAGATTATCTGTGTCCCCATTGCTAATTTTACTGGCATTACCAATGAGAATATTAACAGGTTTGATAAAGATATAAGAAAGGATAATTGCTCCCCCCGTAACTATTATCACCAACAACGAACTCCAAAGGAGGATGACTCCTTGAAAACCGTAAATTGGGGCGTATGCTTCCTTAAGATCAATTTCCGCTATAATTGCCCAATTCAAGTCACGGATTTGCAAGGGGGAATATGAACTGAGAACAGTGACTTCCCGATTATCTTTGATAATCTGCGTCCCCTCTTTTCCAGCAAAAGCTTCTTTTGTCGCTGTTGTTTTTACTTCTGTGAGGAGAATTGTTGTACCATATTCCTTGATTTTGTTAATGATGCTGTTACTTACATTTGCTGCCCGGAGATTCTTTAAATAATTTTCCTTGTCTTCAATTAAGAATCGAGATATAGATCGCATTTTATAATCCGATCCTACCAACTCGGTTTTGCCAGACTTCCCTAAACCATCTTTTTCCCAATTTTGGTTATTAGTCATAATTTGCTTAATCGGATCAACTGGGATTTGCACGGCTAAAATCCCAATCAATTCTGATTTATCAAAAATTGGGGTAGCAATGAAAGCCGCAGGTGCGCCAAATGAAGGGTAATAGGATTGGAAATCAACGATTTTAGTGTAACCTTTTGCCTTAACTTGCATAATCGTCTTTGCCGCCTCTGCCAAGTTTGTCTGGTTATAGGGACCTTTTAATAGGCTAGTAGCAAAGTCTGTTTCTTTGGAAGCTGTGTAGATAATATCCCCAGTTTCCGGATCGATCAAGAATATATCATAGTAAGCAAATCGTTTGAGAATTCGTCTGAAAATCGGGTGGTAGATATCGTGAATGCGACTGTATTCGCTACCATCCTTGGCATTATCTAGTAAATCTTTCTTCCCCACAGGATTGGGATTGGCCGCAATATAGTGGTATTGTAAATAGCGAGCTGCTGGATTTCTCGGTTTATAGAGTTCTAGGATTGGCTTACCTTCTGTTATTTTGGTCAGTTTGGGCAAATATTCTTGTTCGTAGTAGGTGTTCAGTTTGGCATCTAAATCGCTGGGTATGGCGATCTTGTTCCGTAAATTACTTGGACTCGTTATATTTATGTCTGAATTACTGGGTGTTGGCGTTTTTTCGGCTAAATTACTTGAACTTATTTCCTGAGTATCTGAGTTACTCTGTCTGGTCTTTTTTTCTTGTAAATTAGTGGTATTATTTGGCTCGATCTCGGAATTAGTCGGTGTTGTCTCCTGTTCGAGATCCCGGTAAGCTGCCTTAAAATCTTTCATGGCGTTAATCACTCGCCAGTCTTGATTTAAGCTTTGAATTTGGGTAGTTAGGTTATCAAAGTAGGTGGTAATTTGGTTGCTTCTAACTGAGCGCAAGGTATTTAATTGGTCAAATATTCTTTCCCTGAGATTCGCTTTCCCGTTTTCATAACTTATATACCCAATTGCCCCCATCGAACCAATGCTAACTCCTAACACCATCAGTACTAGTTTTGTCCTAATACTGGTGTTCACCTTTAATTTAGGGATTCGTTGAGCAATATCCCCGATCTTTTTATATGTCTTATAACTGTTCATTTTCAATTTCACCGCCTGGTAGGTTTTATCTAATCTATTAGTTAATACCGATTGATATTGTCATGTCTGATATCAATTTAGTATCACTTGAATAAAAGTCAATCCCGTCTGTTAATTCTCGGTTACTCTGTATTATACTAGGAATTATGCCGCCACACTATTAGTGGCTTGGCTGGTGCGTTAGCAGAGCGTAACGCACCCTACAAATAGATTATTTGCGTAAGTACTGAAATTCATCCTTCGGAAGACAACTGCTGCACAAACTTATGATGTTCAGAAGTAGCTAATCCCTGGCGCAAACCCGCCAAAACACTAGCTAAATCTCCCGCTAATAAAGAAGATTTGTCTAACCATAATCCTGGAAATACGATTGAACAAATCATCCCATCAGGATTGGGTTCAAACTGAACATAATCCCCATCCTTTAAGTGAAACCAATCAAATTGATGTTCGTCAACTCGCCAAACTAAATATTCTTGCACCTGATTGCGACAATACACCTTCTGTTTGGAGTGCAAATCACTAGAATCACTACTTCTGGTAATTTCTACAATTAACTCTGGCGCACCTTCAACATAATCATCTTCACTAATATGGGATTTTCCTCCAACTTCAATCCTCAAAATTGCCTCTGGTTGCAATTCGTTATCCCCATCTAAACGGATTGTGGCATTATCGCTTAATTCAACTCCTAGTGTAGCCGCCTCGTATCTGCCCAACCAATCCATAATGTAAGTATGGGGTTTACCATAACTTCTGAATTTTAAAGCAGATTCGATATAAACTACTCCTTCGATTAGTTCAGCTTTTTTCACTTTGGGCATAGTATTATAGCGATGCTCAAATTCACTACGAGTAAGTCTAGCGCCATTTTCTAGAGGTAGGATAGTCAGGGGAGGAGCAAGCAAGCTTGGGTGTGTCATCGTTTTGGTGCTAATAGCTAATTGCTATTACCAAGTCCTAAATATATAACTAGCAACTTAGGCTATTATATGCTGCAATTTGGTATTAAGCATCGACAATCCAATCCACTTGATAGGCTTCAGTAATATCTGGAATGTCTAAGCGCTCGCGCATTCGCTCTATTACGGCTTCTGGTACCATTGTAGAACGAGAACGATTCCGTTGTAATAATTCTTGCCAATCTACTTCCAAATAAACAATGCGAATTCTGCCGTGGTAAGCTGAAAATAGGTTAACTAGAGAACAACGTAATTGCCGAGAAATATTGCTTGCATTCCATACAAAAGATTTTCCAGCTCTCATGTACTCCTTTGCTGTTGCTTTGGCTCTATCCACTACTGGCGCTTGATCGTCTGTAGGTGAAACTTTCATGACTTTTCGCAATTCATCTAAAGATATTACTGTCCAATTCGGTAGATTTTTCTCAATCCAATAGTCTTTGCCAGATGCGGGTAATCCTGACATCATAATAACTTCAAATTTGGTATCGTCAAATGCCAGATAATTGGGATCGCCATTCTCTTTTTGGAAATAGATAAATCGACTAAGATTCGAGGGAAACTGCCAGGGACTATTTAAGCAATTATTCTCTTGACAAAATTCAACAAAATACTCAATTCGTTCCAATAATTGTCCTCGATCTTCACATTCACGCCCGCGCACATCAGCTTCTGCGAGTATTGCCAATAAATCGCATCGGATTAATTGACTGGCTTTAATTACAGCACGTTGAGGATTAGGTTTGTCCCAAAACCAAAGGGGTAAACTGCCATATTGTACCAAGGAAACTATTGCCTCTCGGTGTTGAAATGGTACATTCATTTCCCATGAAATTTGCCGCGCCATTTTTGCCCCCTGACGCACATGCCCTTTTGAGGTAATTCTGCCATCTGTTTCGATTTCAGTGGCAGCAGGTTTGGCGATATCGTGTAATAATGCGGCAGCAAATAGTATCGATCTTTCAGTAGGAGGTAATTCTTGCCAAGCGGGTAATGAAATTAATGCTTCACAGACTAAACGGGTATGGGTTAAAACATCTCCTTCAGCATGATAAAGGGGATCTTGGGGACAATTGGCAAGGGATTGTAGCCAATAAAATTTAGATTGAAGTGATGCCCAATCTAATGTCCAATTGGGAGGAGTTGGAGAGTAGGGAAATAACCAGGGTAGGGATTGAGAAATAGAGTAAGTCATGATATTGAAAATGGAGAATGGAACAGCGGATGCCGTATCGGGCGGTGGGGAATGGAACAGCGGATGCCGTAGAAACCCGGTTTCTATCTACTTCACTAACCTAAAAAGCTTTGTCCATTTCTGTTTCTTGTTCCTAACTTATACAATAATTCTACTGAAATAAATCGACATCCGGACGAAGGAGATTAGGAATAATTGGACGATTTAGCCAATGCCCATCGGATTGTTTGATTGTAGTTAAAAAGCTGGCACGGACATATTTATAACGTTCTTTGACTATTCCCTCCTCTTCTACTTTAATATATAAACCTTCCATTAGTGAACTAGAATCAGTTTGGCTGAGACTTCGCTCTACATCTAATCCTCTTTCCTCACAAACTTGGCGGAATCTTTCTAAATGTCCGGATTGAATGTAATGAGACTGAGTGAGTAATTGAGTGAGTTGTTTGTAGGAGTTAAGCTTACCTGAGAATAGTACGGGGACAGAAAGTAGGGGCAATCCGGCTAATAACTCGTTGCGACGTTGGGTACTGAGAAACTGTTTCTGTTCCCAATCTAACAAATCGTATTCTAGAAAATAGTGGGGCAAGTAATCGTAGAATACAGTATGTTTAGCGTAGAGCCATTCTCCATATAAAATATAGCGACTACCCAAAACATCCCAAAAGGTTACGCTATGACTATATGCCCACTGTTTAAATAAATTAAAGTGCTTTTCTCTCTCTCCTCCAGTTAAATAATGACCGCGACTTTGCAAGCGCATTTGTCCATCGGTACTGAAACTAATAGCTGTGTTAGCACCATCTATTTTTTCTTCAACTACTAAATATTTAGAGGCGATATTGCTAAAGGGGATGCTTTCTAAGTCTTCATCTCCTGGCTGCAATCGGGAGCCTTGAATATGAGGGGTGCGAGGGTATTTGTAAATTTGTTCCATCATCTGTAGCCAAAGTTAAAAGTTAAAAGATTACCCCCCTCACTCCCCCCTTATTAAGGGGGGAAGTAGGAATAAGGGGGGAAGTAGGATTTTTCCGACTCCCTCCCCTTAGTAAGGGGAGGGTTGGGGAGGGGTTTTATTTCTTTCGCAAGAGGTCTATTGTTTAATATTAGCCCCATCATCATCTAATATGCCTTTAACTTCGATATGGGAATTTGTATTGATACCAAGTATTTTGACTATCTAGAGCGATTTCCTCTCGCAACTGGCAAGGTAACATAACTTCTACTTTTGCACCCAATGCTCGTAACCATCTAACTACATAATAGTCTGTAATTCGGTAATAGAGTTGGTAGTAGATATCGGTAGTGGGGCGATGGTGGAGAATTTGTAAAAGAGTATGTCGTTGTTGGGGATTAGGGGTGTATTGTTTGATTAATAGGGCGGCGCGATCGCAGTCTATAATGGTAAAGGTATGGTGGATAGCGATCCCCTCCATATAACTTTGATGAAAATCGCGATCGAATCGCAATATCATCAGCCCTATTTCTTTATAAAAATCACAGCCCCAAGCTTGTTTTAACATAGTGTTGACGACTTTGGGAGTGGGTAAGCGATTTGCTAGATATTTTTCTCTTAATAATTGGGGAACGCGAGTATCTTGCCAATCCAGAGATTCTAGACGTTTAGAAATAATACGATCCAGGCGATATTTATACCAGTTGATTTCACCTCTAGGCGTGCTGCCATAGGCACAGAGATATTTAGCATGTTCCATAAAGTAAATGCAAACGGGATAAACCACACACTCCTTAATTAGATTTTGATGAGCGCTGCGATAGGTTAGTAATAGAGGGCGAATTTCTCCGGAATCCCAAATTTCTTGCAATTCGCTTTGAATTTGATCCACCGTATCTTGGAGCGGACTAGATTCTGGGACAACATAATCCACGTACAAAAAGACGCGATTATTGTCTTCATCTAGTTCCTCTTCTGAAATTTGTTCGGCTAATACTGGAAAACTAGGATCGAGAAAACTAAACCTACCCAAGGCACTAGCTACATAAGCTTGTGCTTTAGGAGTTAAATTGGTATCAAGGCTATGGTTATTTGATTCGCTAACAATTGGCAAGATATTCGCACGGTGATACTGTTTACTCCTACCAGTCACATTGGTTAGCCGTTGCAGCCAATTGCGACTGATTAATAAATCAAAATCGCTCTGAAGCGATTTGCGAACCTGAGCAAATAGTCGTTCTTCTAAAAGCTGTTCTATGTCAGAATTAGGAATAGGAACTTGTTTTTGTAAAGAATGTTGCCACTGGGCAATATCCACTTCATAATCCGATAACCATTGCTTAGTTTTTTTATTACAAGCACAATTGGAGTCTTGATGATTTTCGATATCTTCCTGCTTTTCATCCTGATGATTTTCAGTAAAGAAAGCTTTGCGCCAATCTGTATAGGTAAAGGAATTGGGCAGAGCAAGATATCCATCATCGCTGTAAAGCCAACGTAATAATACCCAGAGTCGCACCGCACGGGTAAGATTCTGGCTTTGCTCTAGTGCGCCCTTAGCGAGTTTTTGTAGTAGCGCTGGTTTTGGAGGGGTGTGAAAGGTTATATCCACTGTCGGTTTAGGAATTTATCGTGTGGTTTCTAGGGTAGCAAGTATCGGAAGGGGGGTATTCCGATAGGTGTAATAATGGGGGAGACAGTTGAGAAGGATGGACAAACTAGCTTTATGAGTACATCTGAGTTTGATAAGTACAAAGTTGATCATCTGTTTTTGCTGATTGGCGAGAATCCTTTGCCAAATTATGTGGCGGCTAGGCTTTTGTTAAATAACGGCGGTACGCCCTATCTTGTGTATACAAGCGGTACAGACAAGTCAGCAAAACGTCTGCAAACAATATTGAAGAATGAGCCAATTGGGTTAAAGGAGGCTCAACTTGTAGCACTTAATGATTACGAATCCGATGCTTATCACATTCAAAAAGAAATTCGTGACAAGTTAAACACTATAACCAATGGAACCATTGGATTAAATTATACTGGTGGTACGAAAGCGATGGCTGTACACGCTTACAGAACAGTTTTCAGTGAGTGTCCCGACACTGTTTTTAGTTATCTCGATCCGCGTAGATTGGAGATGTGTATTGATCGAGAAAATGCCCCCCGTATTCCTATTAAAGTTAAACCTGCATTAGTGCCAGTAAAACTTGCTAAAATTTTCCAGATACATGGATGGATGTGGAAAGACAAGTCAGAGCCTATTGATAAGCCAGAATTACCTGAAGCCGCCAAAGCTTTTGCTGCGTTTCATAACAACGGTGAGTTAGTAAATTTATGGCGTGATTGGTGTAATGAAGTTTTGCGAAAAGTAGCCCGAGATGAAAAAGATAAAAACAAATGGAAAAAGGAAACTAAGCTAACAGAGCTTTCTACTTTGAGCATAGAGAAGCTGAAGTCGAAGGAAGGGATCATGAGTAACTTGATTCATTTAGGAGTTGTGGGTGAGGATTTATCACTTCAGGCTATCAAAGAGAAAGGACTCCAAAGCTTAGAAGCTGCCTGTAAATGGTTAGACGGCGAATGGTTAGAGCATTATGTTTTACAGCAAGTGCAAGAAATTCCTGAAGACTTATCTATTCACGATAGCGCTACTTCATTTTGGATTCGGAATCCAATCGATCCTAAAAATACTAAATTTCAGTTTGATGTTGCCTTCATGCGAGGATATCAACTCTTTGCGATCTCTTGTACAACTATCGCCCGCAAATCTGATTGCAAATTGAAGCTATTTGAAGCTTACATCAGAGCGCGACAACTGGGTGGAGACGAAGCGCGAGTTGCACTAGTCTGTTGTGCTAGCGAGAAAGATGTGAATGCCCTTGAAACAGAAATTGTAAATGTTTTTAATCCTGCTCCAGAAAGTGGAAAAAGAGATCGCAAAATAGCCGTATTTGGACGGGAGGATCTCATCGATTTATCGAGCAAGATTGAAGCATGGGTTAAGCAAAACGATAAGGATGCAAGATGAAAAAGTTTACTGTCACTGTACTAGACACCACTGGAATTCAACCCTACATTTTTGGAAGTAACCGTCTGCGCGAAAATATTGGTGCATCCTACCTAGTCTCTCAAGCAACGGACAACTGGGCGAGAAATGCTTTAGATACATTGAAAGCAAAGATAAAGCAAAAAATTTACGCTTTCGCTCCTGAAAAACATCAACCAGATGCCAAACCGCGCATCGAAGATGATGAATTAGCTGCTGAATTAGTTTATGCGGGTGGTGGCAATACAATCTTGCTATTTTCAGACAAGCAATATGCGGTGGAATTTACTCAAATTTTGAGCAAGCGAATCTTAGAAGAAGCACCAGGAATTAATCTTGTAGCTGTTCATCAAGAGTTTGATTGGAATACTGAATCTCTCTATAAGGTGGTTCAGAATTTGATGAAAAATGACTTGGATGCAAAAAAGCGAAGTCGGATACCCTCTGCACCATTGCTAGGTTTGGGTGTGACTGCAACTTGTCGATCGACTCAGTTAGTCGCTGTAGGTGAAAGTGAAAAATTTGAAGATGATGAACCCTATCTTATTTCAACAGAGATTGATGCAAAACTCAAAGTGGTTCGTCAAGCTAACGATCACCTGCAAAAAATGTTTGCCACTTCTTTAGGTTCGTATGAATTCCCTCTAAGAACAGATAAGATGGGTCGTTCAGAAGGGGATTCCAGCTATGTTGCTGTTATTCATGCTGATGGTAATGGTATGGGAAAACGCTTTCAAAAATTTGGCGAAAAGCTGTCTAACCGCAACTACATTATCGCCATGCGTCAACTTTCCCACAGCGTTAATCAGGCTGGTATCAATGCACTAAAAAAAGTAGTAGAGATACTGGTTAATTCCATTAAGGTAGATACCGATGGGAAAAGAAAGGTAAAGGGACATTTTGAAATCAAAGATAATTACTTACCATTCCGTCCTCTAGTTTATGGTGGTGATGATGTCACCTTTGTTTGTGATGGACGCTTGGGACTAGAACTGGCGGCTATTTATCTTGAAGAACTTGCAAAACCAATTGCAGATGGTAAGGATATTAAAGCTTGTGCGGGAATTTGTGTTGTCAAAACTCACTATCCCTTTGCACGGGCTTATCAATTGAGTGAAGACTTATGTCGAAAAGCTAAAAGCTTTGTTAAAGATGAGAAAAAATTGGGCAAAGAAGATTTTTCGGCTTTAGACTGGCATTTGGCAGCTAGTGGCTTAATTGGTTCAATTTCGGAAATTCGCGATCGCGAATTTCAAGTACCCGCAGGTAGTTTATCAATGCGACCTATCAGTTTAAAAAAAGAAATCGATAGCGATTGGCGTACTTGGCAAGGTTTTACCAAAGTAGTCAAGCACTTAAATGAAGATGAAGATTGGAAAGGTCGTCGTAATAAGGTGATTGCCTTACGAGATGTACTGCGTCAAGGAATTGAAGCAACTCAGAAGTTTCTCAAAAACTACAGAATAAAGGATGAGCAACTGCCAACTTTCCCAGAATTTAGCGGTCAAAGTAAAAGTTTAGCTGAGAAAGGTTGGTTGAATGGAGTTTGTGGTTATTTTGATGCCATTGAAGCGATGGACTTTTATATCTCATTGAGGGAAGAATCAGATGCCGATTTACAGACTGAAAATAAAACTACTGAGTGATACAACATTTGGACGGGGAGATGGAGTCGCAGGTTTAATTGACCAAGAAGTCGAACACGATCCTTTTGGTTTTCCGTACTTGCGGGGACGTACTCTCAAGGGATTGCTGAGTGAAGAATGCGATAACTTAATTGCAATCTTGACTAATCATAAACAGGATTGGGAAAGAGTTGCTTGCAAGCTATTTGGGACTTTGGGGAGTACCATAGGGACAATGGGAGCAGTTCATGTTGGTGACGCTTGTTTGCCAGAAGATTTACGTCAAGCTGTTGCTTTCCAAATTGAGGACAAAACTTTAACAAAAACAGAGGTACTTGATTCCCTAACAACTATCCGCCGTCAAACTTCTATCAACTCACAATCCGGTACATCGGATGAGGGGAGTTTGCGTTCATTTCGTGTAGTTTTGCGCGACATTTGTTTCACTGCTGACTTAATTTTTGAGAAGATACCAAGTGATGAAATGCTATCACTTGTAGCTGTGGGTTCGCTAGCACTTCGGCACTTGGGTAGCGGACGCAATCGAGGTCGCGGTCATGTTCAATGTACCCTATACGACTCGGAAGGTAATGACGTTACCCATCAATATGCTAACTATTTTGGTCAGGAAATCAAGGAGAAAGTTGGATGAAAGCAATTACTTTAACATTGGAAACTCAGCAACCAATTCTCGCTACTTCATTTCAAGGCGATCCCAATAGCGATGTATCTTACTCTTACATTCCTGGCAGCATGATTCGCGGTGCAATTATTGGGCGTTACATGAGGCAGCATCATTTCTCAGAACTTGACTTAACTAATTATAAAGTGAAGCGATTGTTCTTCGATGCCAAGAGTCCGCGCTACTTAAATGCTTATCTTTTGAGTCATGAAAAGAAACGCACTCTTCCTCTACCTTTATCTTGGTTCAAGGATAAGGATGAAGAACTTAAGGAGAATTCATCTATAACTGTCTATGATTTCAGTATTGATCGAGGAGATGAGCCAGAAACTCCTAAATCTGTGGGTGAATACTTTTGGACTAAGAAAGGTGGAGTAGTTAATTTATACAAAGACAAGCGGCGGATTAATATTCATAATTTTCGCGATCGCCAAAAAGGACGTTCTACAGATAACCAAGGTGAACTCTTCCGCTACGATGCCCTAGATGCGGGACAAACATTTCAATCAGTCATCCTCTGCGAAGATGGAGACGCGATCGCAATTCAGATGTTATTAGTAACCGAACCAAACCTCTGGTTAGGCGGTTCTCAAAGCGCCGGATACGGACATACCAAGATTATCGACTTAAAAATTATTAATGATTGGGATGAAATTGGAGATCCAGCAGAAAACCGTGAAAATGATGAAAATTTAAGCATTACACTTTTGAGTGATACACTTTTAAGGAATGAATGCGGTCAGCCTGTAGCCGATCCAATGTTAATTAAACAAGCTGTTGAGGAAGTGTTAAATATCTCATTACCTGAAACTAGCAATATTTTTGCTGGTAGCACTTTAATTGGTGGATTTAACCGTAAATGGGGATTGCCTTTACCTCAAGTGCCAGCATTAGCAGCAGGAACTACGCTCGTTTTTGAAGGTATTGAGATTAATGAATCACAAATTAAACAACTTGAAGCTTATGGAATTGGAGAGAGAAGAGAAGATGGTTTTGGACGAGTTGCTGTAAATTGGCTACAAGATGAATTTTTTTCAGCTAGCTTACCAAATTCATCTGATACATCTAGTCTGCCTACCTTGGAAGATAAAGCATCTCGTCTTTTAGCTGAGAAGATGGCACAAAGGTTGCTAGAACAAAAGCTAGAACAATATCTTCAAACAAAGGTGGGATATTTAAAATTGGATGAAGGCATCACTAACAGCCAACTGTCACGACTACAATCTGTTGCACGACAAGGGCTTCCCAATGGCGATTGTAGTTTAGTTATCTCGCTGCTAAATAACTTACCATCGAATGCTAAGAGTCAGTTCGATCGCACAAAAATCGGCGATAAATCATTCAGACTACAGCTAGATGAGTGGCTGGGAAATCCGACAGATTGGATTAATAGTATAGAAGTAAAAATTGCTGATGTAGAGCGAAAATTTGATGACAATATCGCTCGACAAGATAAGCTAGCAGAAAAGTACACGCTGCGGCTGATTATGGCGGTAGCGAAGAAGGCAACTAAGGAGAAAAAACAATGAGTAAAGAACGCCTAAACCGCAATCAGCATCCGATCGCGAAACGCATCATTGTACGGGGTATCTTAATTTTAGATACGCCGACTTGCTTGGGAAGCGGTGACGCAGATAGTCCAACGGATTTAGCATTGTTACGAGATAGTGTTAGTGACTGTGCGCTTTTAACTGGTGCATCAATTGCAGGTGCTTTGCGGAACTACTTGCGCGAGTATGAACAGGGATATGGTGTAGAGGAACAAAATAGCGATCGCGCCACAACCCTATTCGGTGGAACTCGTCGCGATCCTGATGGAGAGCAAAGTCCATTAATTATCAATGATGCGATTAGCACTAAATTACCCGTAGTTGAAATCCGCGATGGAGTGAAAATTGATGGCGCAACTGGTACAGCAGATGATGGAGCAAAGTATGACTTGGAATTACTAGAAGCTGGAACACAATTTCCTCTTTGTTTTGAACTATTGGTGGAAAAAGAGACTGATGAATCCGAATTGAAAAAAGCGCTGGCTATAGCTTTAAGAGGTTTAGAAAAAGGTGAAATCAGCCTTGGGATGAAAAAGCGGCGGGGTTTTGGTCGCTGCAAGGTAGAGAAGTGGCAAGTTTGGGAGTTTGATTTACGCAAGGATAAAGACCGAATAGAGTGGTTAAAGTTTGACCACTGGAATAGAGAATTATCAAATAAAAGAAAGTTGTTTGAATCGATTGTAGTAGCACTTGGAGGAATATCGCTTAAGCAACAGATTGATCGGCGCGATCGCCTGTTTATTCATGCCAAATTTAAACTAGCAAGTCCCTTACTTATCCGTTCTAGTCAAGACTTAACTAAAAGATCGGCGAATGATAACAACTCAAAACTATCTCTGCCTGATGTTGTACATCTGCGATCGCAAAGACAGGGAAAACCTAAGCCAATTGTTTCTGGAACAAGTCTAGCAGGTGTGTTATGGCATCGAGCAGAGCGAATTGTAAATACACTAGGCAAAGACTTAAAGATTGTTTATGACCTGTTTGGTAAAGTTGATGAACAGACTAAAGAAGCTAAAGCAAGTCGCTTAGTTATTGATGAAAGCGTAATAGAAAGTACAGACGATCTAGTCCAAAGTCGAATTGCTATTGACCGCTTCACAGGTGGCGCTTATCACGGAGTATTGTTTAGCGAACAGCCTATTTTTGGCATTGAAACAGCTGAGGAACAGAAGAAAAGTAAAAAAGGGAAAGAAAAGTCTAAACCTACTCAAAAAAATAAACATATTGAACTTAAGCTAGAACTTCGTCAACCAAAAGAATATGAAATTGGTTTGCTGCTGTTGCTACTCAAAGACTTGTGGACAGGTGACTTACCTATAGGCGGTACGAGTAGCATTGGACGAGGACGGTTCCAGGGAGTAGAAGCAACTCTAACTTGGCAACAACCAGAAAAAATAGAGCAAAAATGGATAATATCTCAAAACAATGGGAAGCTCGAATTTACTGGAGAGGATAAACAAAAACTGGAAAATTTTGTTAGCATTTTTGTGGAGAAAACAGCATGAATCAGGAATTATGTCAGACATCAGTTGAAAACCTTAGCGAAGAGTCGCTTAAGGATTGGCTCAAGCAGCAGGCGCAGAATTATCAATTACCCTATCTGTTAGCTCATGCCGAAGATGGAGTTATCTGGGGACATTTTGATATTGATAGTGGGACGTTAACAACCGCTAGAGAGATATTTATTGAATGTAATTTTCCTAAATTGTGCTTGAATACGCTGCAACAATGCCGAGTGTTTGGAGAAGCAGGTGAAGTGTTACTATGGAATAGTAATGGAGAATGGCGATCGCGCCCAGTTTTGCAAAGTAAAGTTTCAGAGTTAATTGCTCAAGACAAAATAGGTTTAATTCCAGAAACACAAATTCTCTGGGGTACGCAGGGAAAAACGAATGGTAACTTTACCTTACTGTCAGATGGTTCTCAAGGACTCAAACACGCTGTTCCGATCCCCGTAGAAGAAAGTTACTTTAGAAAAGATAAAAATGAACTGTATCGTCCAGTGCGACTAGAAGTAAACCACTATTTTTGCTACAACTCAGATGGAGTAGCAAGAATTTTTCTGAGCCGTCTAGTATCTCTCAAAAAGGAGAAAATCTAATGAATCTAAGACATTTAAAGCAAGTACCTGACGATCGAAAAGCGATCGCTCCCTATAATTTTGTCGAACTTCCTAATAAAGTTGTCCCAGCCCAAGTTGAATGTAATGGTAAACTGCGAGATAACGATCGTTATTATAGCGATCGCCACACTGGTAAAATTATCTGTACGCTCAAGACAGAATCACCTCTCTACATTCGTTGTGGTCTAAATCCTGTTGATTTCGCAACTTTTGGCGATACTTCCAATGAAGATTTGACACCAGAACAGCGTAAAAAGAAAGCTGAATTTTTCCTGCATCCTGCAAATAATCTACATCCTGTTCTTCCAGGTAGCAGTTTACGTGGAATGCTGCGAACTTTGGTAGAAATTATCAGTTTTGGTAAGATTGAGCGAGTGTCAGACCAACAAAAATTCTTCTTCCGTGCTGTTGCGGCTGAAAGTGACGATCCTCTCAGTAAACTTTACAAAGATCGACTCAAAAATGTCAAAGCTGGTTATTTAGTTGAAACTAAGGAAGGTTGGTTTATCCGTCCAGTTTCTCAAACTGTTAATGGTAAGACATTGACATTTGTTTTGGTTCAGGAAGATCGAGGTGAAAAAAGAGAACCTGGCGAACAAGATATCAAAACAATCGCCACCCATTTCGCTCCTATATTTATCACTTTTAACCAGACTGGTTATGTCCCGCAGTATCAAGAAGTTAGTTTTGAAACTACTTATACGAAAAATGGACGTATTTTTGCCAAGAATATCAGTGCCGATCGAGAACAGTTTAAATATAAGGGTGTAATTGTCACCAGCGGTAATATGAAGCATGAAGGCAATACTACTGCATCACCTCGTCAAAATCACTGCATAGTCTTGGAAGTAAAGGATACTAATTTTAGCCGAAGTTTAAACACAGACATAAAAATCGATATTGAAGCTGTCAGGTATTATCGCAACTCGCTAACTGATTTTCAAAAGCAAATACCATTTAATGAGAAAATGGGAATGTTGCATAAAGGAAGACCTGTTTTTTACTGCGAAGCAGAAGTAGACACACCAGTAACTTTATTTGGTCAGAGTCCTAACTTTCGTGTCCCATACTCTCCCAAAAATGATGGTCAAGCAGCTTCAGCGGCTGATTTTATTCCTAAAGAAGTTGGAGAATCCGATCTAATTGATTTGGCTGATGCAATTTTTGGCTTTGTCAGGGGGAAAAAAGACAAAACAGAAGCAGATACTACTGAAAATAGCAAAGAGAAGCGAGAAAAATCTCGTGCTGGACGTATCTTTGTCAGCGATGCTAAATATAAAACTGATGAGGATGGAATCTGGCTGACTGATGACACAATTACACCGCAAATTCTGGCTAGTCCTAAACCAACAACATTTCAGCACTATTTAGTGCAACCGGAAGATACTCAAGCTGCAAAAATCAAGCTCAAACACTATGGCAAGCCAATTACAGAAACAGTAATTAGAGGGCATAAACTTTACTGGCATAAAGGCAATGTTAGTCAGGAGAGAATTAAAGCAGACGCTACGGAAGCAGAGATCGAACAGAAGCAATCTCAGTACACTGAAATTAAGCCAATCAAAGCTGGTGTTGATTTCGAGTTCAAGATTCACTTTGAAAATTTAAGTGATGTAGAATTGGGCGCATTGCTATGGATATTGACTTTGGCAGGAGACGATACTGAAAAACTCAAGATGATAAACCTTGATGGTAAGGAAAAATATCGTCTTTCTCTTGGTATGGGTAAGCCTTTAGGAATGGGTGCTGTGGTAATAGAATATAAACTTGTCCTAAACGAACGCTACAAAAATGATCCTGAACAGCGATATACTAAGCTCTTTGATGGAGATAAGTGGCTCACGGGCGACAATTGTAAGGATACTACTGACAAACAAAAACACTGTTTCGATAAGTTTGAACAATATATCGTCAACAATATCAGCATCAAAGATTGTCCCCAAGGCTTTCTCAATACAGAAAACCGCGACAACCTAAATTTAAAAGATATACCGCGTATCCGAATGCTTTTAGCTATGTTGAGTTGGAACTTCCCACCATTAAGTGAAACGCGATACATGGAAATCGAACGCACCCAACAACCCCGCTTAGGAGATGATGAAAATGAATATAAAGAGCGTCGAGTTTTACCAACTCCATTTCAGCTCATGAATCGACTTAATGAGGATAATCGGCAATTGCACCACTCCCCAGCACCTTCTAATCCATCATCACAAAATCAAGGGAATGGGGGAAATCGCAATGCAGCAACTCAAAGACCTCCGAAACCACCAAAACGTTAATGCGATCGCCCTTTCCACTCCCCATCTCATCAAGGGCGATCGCCTATCTTATGCACTTGCAAAAAACCGCTACTCTTACAATAAATTAACTGATTTTTCCAATATCTGATTATAACTAACATATTCAGTTAAAATAGAAATAGATTGCATCAAGGAGCAAATTATGATTGCTAATCGTGAAGACTATCAAAAAATGACGGCTGAAGAATACTTAGAATGGGAAGCCAAGCAAGAATTTCGCCATGAATACATTGACGGCGAAATTTTGGCTATGACAGGCGGTACTCTTCCTCATAACAGTATTGCGTTAAACTTCTATACAGCACTAAGACCTCACCTACGTCAGAGAGGCTGTGCAGGTTATGTGTCAGATGCCAAAGTTCAGGCTCGTAAAAACAGTCGTTACTTCTATCCCGATCTAGTTGTCACTTGTGACGCTGATGACTTGAAAGCCCGCGACTTTATTCAACACCCTAAAATCATTGTTGAGGTTCTTTCTCCGGGTACAGAAAATTACGATCGCACAAAAAAGCTCAAATATTATCGCCAGATTCCGAGTTTACAAGAATACGTGTTAGTGGATTCAGAAGAAATAACCGTTGAAGTTTATCGTCGAGGTGAAGGTAAAATGTGGCTTTATTATGTGTATGAAGCTGGAGAGGCGATCGCTTTAGACAGTATTGGGTTTGAATCTGCGATCGACCTGCTGTATGAAGGTGTTAACTTTGAACAAAAGTTAGAGGCTCAGTAGAGATTAAGTTAATTCATTGAATTATAAGGAGATGTATAATGAATCCTAGAGAAGCGATGCTAAAATCAACTCCATAAAATACCCAACCTAAATTTACGAGTTTATTATGCCTTTCAGCGCTTATAAAACTATCGATGCCGTTGTCAAAGAATTTCAGATTACCTACACCAAATCTAACTTTATTATTGAAACAGAATTTCCTATCCCCGACTACTTTCGAGAAGATTTGGAAATCGTCATCCAGGATGGTGCAGCAGACTGTTCGGAATATGCCATTTGCGAAAATATGATTTATCCAGTTTTAAAGGAAATTTGGAAGCAATATCGTCGAAAATTTATCTTGTGGAGTCATAAATCCTTAACCTACGATCAAAATCTATCAGGATTTCCAGAGTATATATTAGCGAAAAAGTCTCCCTTGGGAAATGTTGTATTTGACAAGCCTTACTTTTTGTTAGTTGAGGCTAAACAAGATAATTTTGAAAATGGATGGGCGCAATGTTTAGCTGAAATGATTGCCGCACAGCGACTTAATGACAATCCCGAGCAAGAAGTATTTGGAATTGTATCCAATGGCGATATCTGGCAGTTGGGCAAACTCAAATCTAATGTTTTTACTCGCAATCAAATCTTTTATACAATTCAAGCATTAGATAAACTTTTTGCGGCGATCAATTACGTGTTTCAACAGTGTGAATTGCTCCTGGATGCTGAAGCCAAAAGCCAAAATTGAACAGCAGAAGTCATCCAAGCCGCGCGGAATGGACGACAAGTGTTAGTATAATTTAATATAGGTAAAAAAATGACGAAAATTGATGGCAAAGTCAGCGATTTATTGGCGGCAATCCTAGCCGAATCAGAAGCAATGGTAGATACAAATCCTCCTGAAACTCTCAATCCGACTACTGTAGAGGAATTACAACAAAAATTGGAATATTTTCTCATTTTAGATAGTTTGGGAGAACTTCTGCAAAAAATTCGCAGCGATCGCGGATTGACTGTTAGAGAAATGGCGCGTGAAGTGCAAAAAAGTCCTGGCAGGATATCTCAAATTGAAGGAACACGCGATCGCATAGAGTTGAAAACTCTGGCGCAATATGCCAATGAGTTAGGCTATGATGTCCAAATTGCTCTCGTTCCGCGAAACGATCGCGAACCAGCTCTTTTTGCTCCCATTCCACTGTCGTAAACAATAACAACGCTTAACTCGTAACTTGAATTAGAGGCGATAGCGAAGCCCGCCGCAGGCATCGCTCTTTTCCCTACAAGCGATCGCGCAGCTTACCCTTCGCGGAGCGTCTCGTAGAGAAGCGATGCTAAAATCAGCTCAATAAAATACCCAACCTAAATTTAGGAGGTTATTATGCCATTCAGGGCTTACAAAACCATCAGTTTAGTCCTCAAAGAATTTCAAATTACCTACACCGAATCTAATTTCATAGTAGAAACCGAGTTTCCTATCTCTGACTATTTCCGAGAAGATTTAGAATTTACAATGCGAGAAGGAGTGGTTGATAATTCTGAATTTGCCGTTTGCGAAAATTTGATTCATCCAATTCTCAAAGAAGTTTGGAAGCGCTACTATAGTAATTTTGTTCTATGGAGCCATCAATCTCTCACTTACGATCAATATCTTTCAGGATTTCCTGAATATATTTTGGCTAAACGTTCCTCATTAGGAAAAGTTGTTTTTGAA
Organism: Limnofasciculus baicalensis BBK-W-15; assembly: GCF_024178385.1. Taxonomy (GTDB): domain Bacteria; phylum Cyanobacteriota; class Cyanobacteriia; order Cyanobacteriales; family Coleofasciculaceae; genus Limnofasciculus; species Limnofasciculus baicalensis. Next base: position 31,988 of record NZ_JAMZMM010000008.1, read on the forward strand.
CAACCTTATTTTTTGTTAGTTGAAGCGAAACAAGATAACTTTGAAAATGGATGGGCACAATGTTTGGCGGAAATGATTGCGGCACAGCGACTGAATGAAAATCCAGAGCAAGATGTCTTTGGGATTGTATCAAATGGGGATCGGTGGCAATTTGCCAAACTAAAATCTAATGTTTTTACTCGCAATCAAACGTTTTATACAATTCAAGAATTAGACAAACTTTTTGCGGCGATCAATTACGTGTTTCAACAGTGCGAATTGCTGCTGAATGCTGAAATTAGCGATCGCACTTAAAGACGATCGCCCTTTCCCCATCCTCAAATCATCTCAATAAAATACCTGACTTAAATTGGAGAATTTATTATGCCATTCAGCGCTTATAAAACTATCGATGCCGTTGTCAAAGAATTTCAGATTACCTACACCAAATCTAACTTTATTATTGAAACAGAATTTCCTATCCCCGACTACTTTCGAGAAGATTTGGAAATCGTCATCCAGGATGGTGCAGCAGACTGTTCGGAATATGCCATTTGCGAAAATATGATTTATCCAGTTTTAAAGGAAATTTGGAAGCAATATCGTCGAAAATTTATCTTGTGGAGTCATAAATCCTTGTAGCTGCGGTTTTAACCGCTAACGCCAAATCAACAGGATTGAAACCCGCGCAGGCGGGTTTTGTCTGTGTAGCTGCGGTTTTAACCGCCAGTTGAGAATGGTGCAAGTTATCAATTTTAACGGACTTAAGCTATTAGACAGTGCCTGATAGCCACTGGCGGTTTTTGCCACTGGTGCAAGATCTGAGTATGAAGGGGTTACATTTGGCGATGAATAAGAGTTACTGATTCTCCTAGCTGACGGGGTGACAAGCCGCCCCGTCAGGTTTAGATCCGTAACAGCTTATCGCTACCTCAAGTAGTATATTCGGCGTTAATCTTCACGTAGTCATAGCTCAAGTCACAACCCCAAGCAATGCCTTTACCATTACCATTACCAACACTTACGGAGATTAAAACTGTATCATCCTTCAGATAAGCGCCTCCTGCGGCTTGCTTCATATAAGCACTCGCGGCACTACGATCGAATGGTAAGGGTTGACCATTTTCCATCATCAGGAAATCGCCTAACTGAATCCGCAAATTGGCTTGATCGAATTGTACACCAGCACGTCCTGCTGCTCCAGCAATTCTACCCCAATTAGGATCGCGACCAAATATGGCAGATTTGACTAAAGATGAACCAACAATAGTTTTCGCAATTTGACGCGCTCCCTTATCATCAGGTGCGCCTGTAACTTGCACTTCAAGTAAACAAGTTGCCCCTTCCCCATCCCGTGCGATCGCTTTGGCTAAATGCTGGCAAACTGCTGTTAGCATTGCCTCTAACTTTTCGGCATTTGCGCCCATTTCCGTAATCGCTGAGGTGCGAGACTGACCATTAGCCAGAGCAATTAGAGTATCGTTAGTACTAGTATCGCCATCTACAGTAATTTGATTAAAACTTTTATCTGCTGCCCGACTCAACATCTCTTGCCATAAAGAAGTCGAGACAACCGCATCGCAGGTAACAAAAGATAGCATCGTTGCCATATTAGGATGAATCATCCCCGATCCCTTAGCAATACCACCCACTCGCACCGGGCGATCGTCAATAATAGTTTCCAGAGCAATAGATTTGGTAACTAAATCCGTAGTCACAATCGCTTGCGCCGCAAGATCCGAACCAGTTTCCGATGCCGATTCTACCAATTTAGGAATACCCGCCAACAAAGGCTCCATCAGAATGCGGCGACCGATTACACCAGTGGAAGCAAGTAAAATAGAGTCTGGGGAAATTTGCAATGCTTCAGCCAAAGCCTTCGCACTAGTCAAAGCATCTTGCCAACCTTGTTCGCCTGTCGCCGCATTAGCTTGCCCAGCATTCACCAGAATCGCACGGGCACTAGCTTTCTTTTGCAACCGTTCTCGGCAATAATCTACACAAGCAGCACGAACGTAACTAGTTGTAAAGACACCAGCCGCGATCGCATCCACATCTGAGACAATCAAAGCTAAATCCGGAAGTCCTGAAGGCTTCAATCCAGCGGTAATTCCTGCTGCTCGATATCCTTTAGGAGCGGTAACGCCACCTGTAATTTCCCGCCAATCTGACATTATTCCTCCCTTGACACTCCCCGGTCTCAAGACAAGGGGAGTCTTATATTATCACGGCTGCAATTCATTCTGCAACTGCCAGTGGCTCAAGCCAAGCTCCGCTAATATCCCCAGAGTAAAGTCATGGGGTTTTTAGACTATTTTGTACACCGCGCAATTAAATACCTTGTTAGATTCTCCACAGATCTACTCAATTACTGCCTGAGTATCCTTGTTTGCGTGGCTTAAAACTTCCTGGCAGCCAAACAATAAAATCACCTCCTTTAATGTCAGCTATTATACCATTGATATGGGGTTTTTAAACCTCACTGGTTTCCATCCCCCGGATGCGATCGCGGGGGCTTTCAACCTCGTCTCTTGTAAGTTCTTAACTCCTCAAAACTCTAGACATTGCCAAATGTCGGAATCACACTAATGCTAGGGCGAGCAAAACTGGGCAATTCAATGCGAGTGATATTGCGGTTTCTCACAGCAAGTCGATAGCTGACACTTTGCAACTCGGCGTGGAGTTGGCGATTTTCCCGCTGTAACATTGCCACTTTCTCGCGGACAGGTGCCATCCGTTCGGCAAATTTCTGACGGTAAATCTGAGGTAGTTCCTGGACTACTTGCTCTAACATACGGGAACGGTCAGTTAATTCCTGAACCGATTGCCGCAATTGATAAATTTCCTGATCCCGACTAGCAATCTGGTCTTGGTAAAACTTGACCTGTTGCTCAACATCTTGCAATTGTTCTCGCAAGAGTCGCATCTGAGCCTGGTGACGCTCAGAAACCTCTGGTGGAGGAGTAAAGTTGGCATTCCCCTTAACCAAGCGAAATAGTTCTTGAGAGAGCTGCTGCACGAGCTGATCTCTCAGATGCAAATCTTCTCGCAGACGGGAAACTTCAGTTTGTAGGGTTTTTAAGGTTGGGGCTTCACTCTGGCTCACGATCGCTTACAGCTCCGAATATATAGTATGTATTGGATTTCCAATGGCACAAGACGAGGGGCAGGGTTAATCTCATCACATTGCCAGGGGGTATGGATTACACTACTATATCTTCTCCTCTGGGAATCGTACTGGCAACTTTTGTCATCTGTGGCTTAATTCGATCCGACTGCTCAATTACAGATCTACATAAATTGACTTTTTTGTCAATTATCCTTATCGATCGTCAGCTAAAAATTAGTTGTTTGAAGTATAACTTGTAGTACGCCAATCTTTTGCCCCCTGCTACTTGAACCTAAGCCTAGACTGGCTTTCAATTCGGTGATTGGCAATTTTTTAAAAATGGTCATAAAAAACCAGTTTATAAATATTTTTCTAATTTGGAGATCGTACTACGTTCCTGCCACAACGTCAATACTATGGTTAGAGGTGCTTAACGTTAATTAACATTGTCAGGAAATCGAGATGTACTTGAATAATTTAAAAGCCAAACTCGGAAATACGAAATTTTACTTATATATATAGGAGGAAACTCCCATCCCGTTGGAGTGGAGTCTGGTAATGGTAGGTGAAGTGCCAGAGAAACCAGATAAACTGGAGAAACCAGGTTTCTTTGGGAAACCCAGTTTCTTTTGGGTACTCGATCGAGATGAAAACGGCTATAGCTCCTCAGTGCGATCGCGATTTCAACTAAAATTAAGGGAAATTGAGATCCAGAAATAGCCTAAATGAGTTCAGTAAAGAGTGGAACCCAGATTAAATTCGGTACAGATGGCTGGCGGGGAATTATCGCCGATGACTTTACCTTTGCCAACGTCTGTAAAGTCACCCGTGCGATCGCAAGTTACCTAGAAACCGCCTACAGCAAAGATCGCCCTGTCCTAATTGGCTACGATCCTCGCTTCCTGGCAGATCAATTTGCCCAAACTGCTGCCCAAATCCTGGCAGACTTAGGCTGGACAGTAAAAATCGTAGACCGAGATTGCCCCACCCCCGTTATCGCCTATAACGCCCGTTTGCTTAACTCAGCCGGGGCGCTGATGTTTACCGCATCTCACAATCCTGCCCCCTATTGCGGAATTAAATATATCCCCGATTACGCCGGACCTGCTACTCCAGAAATTACTGATACCATTGTCGCTAATATCGAAGGAGCCAGTAACGAACCACCAACGGGGAAAAATAAGGATAAAATTTCTACCTTTGACCCTAAACCAGAATATCTGAAATTCATTTACACCTTATTAGATGTAGAAAGGATTCGCAGTGCCCATCTAAAAGTGAAATACGATGCTCTCTATTCCACCTCTCGCGGCTATTTAGATGTAGTTCTCGATTATTGCGGTTGCCAAACGGAAACCTTTAATGCCACTCGCGATGTTCTCTTTGGTGGGGGAATGCCCGAACCCAAAGCAGAACAATTAGTAGGATTAGTTGCAGCAGTCAAAAACGATCGCGCGGATATCGGTTTAGCCACTGATGGCGATGCGGATCGTTTCGGTGTAGTAGACGAACAAGGAAATGTCCTCACTCCCAATACTATACTTCTATTACTAGCCCGTCACCTAATTAAAAATAAAGGTAAAACAGGTGCAATTGTCCGAACAGTAGCCACTACTCACTTATTAGATAACTTTGCCAATAAATACGGTTTGGAAATCTACGAAACTGCCGTCGGATTTAAGTATATCGGCGAGAAAATGCGGGAAATAGATGTCCTGATTGGCGGTGAAGAATCTGGCGGATTGAGCATTATCGGACATATTCCCGAAAAAGATGGGATTTTAGCCGATATGCTGGTGGCTGAAGCCATTGCCTACGAAGGGAAACCTTTGAGTCAATTAGTGGAAGAAGCGATCGCAGAAGCTGATGGTCCACTGTATAATCAGCGTCTGGACTTACATCTGGACGATCCTCATAAAGCTGCTGTTCTCGATTTCTGTACTAAAACTCCCCCTACTGAGGTAGCCGGAATTAAAGTCAAAGAAGTTGGTCGCAAAGATGGCATTAAACTCTATTTAGAAGAAGGTAGTTGGGTTTTACTTCGTCCATCAGGTACTGAGCCTCTGATGCGCGTATACCTGGAAACTAATTCTATTGAAAAGCAAGGAAAAATTGCGACAGCAATGGAAACAATGATTGCTAAGATGGAACCAGTTTAATTGAGATTTTGGTTGTTGGTTATTTGTTGTTGGTTGTTTGCTAGAAATAGCCAACAACAATCTTGCCATCTGCTCTATAGAAATCCTAAATAGGTTGTCATATTTTCAAGTTCAGAAGTTTTGCTGTGAAAAATGCTAACCACGGCTGGTATCCAGATATTGTTGGTCTTGGAAAACATTATCGTATCTGGACTTGTGACGAGGTTATTGATGTTGTTAGTTGTACAGAACCAATTATTGAACTTCTAAAATAGAAATGGTACAGGATAATGGAGGAAGAATAACTAAAATTTTATGTCAGTTGCCCAAGCCAGGAGACTATCAAGTTATTATGTTCAGTATAGAAGAGAAAAATAACCATCTTCGTCAGGAAAAGATTCCGATTGGTCAAATTAGATTTCATTATGGGCAGTAGCAGATTATCTATGAAAGTATTTACTAATTTATTGAGTGCAATAATTGTGGCAGGGTGGATTTCTGCGATCGCAATTCTCTCTGTACAAAACTATACCGCAGTCTCAGTAAAGTTTCTGAGCTTTGAGTCCATTGAAATGCCTGTGGGGATTGTTTTGGGGTTTGCTGTGGGGGTAGGATTGATAGGCGGTGCGATCGCTCCTTTATTATGGCAAGTTACAGGACTTGAGGGAGAGTCTTATGATGAAGAGGAGGATTAGGCTATTCTTTGTTTATTCCCTTCGTTTTCATAAACCACTAAGACACTAAGACACCAAGAAGGGGAAGAAATAGATAATCTTTTAGGCAAAGGAATGTTATTATTTTGGTAGCGCGATCGCATTTAAATCAAAATTGCCAAATGGTGTAAGCTGGGCATAACGTCCACTATCATTTGAGTGGGTGAGTTCTAGATTTAGATAGCTCGGTGGTAAATAGGGCAAACGTTCCGCCCATTCGATTGCGACTATTCCTAGTGGGGTTTCTATTCCTTCCCAGTAGGTTTCTACGTTTAATCCTTCTACTTCTCCTGATTCCAGACGATACAAGTCTAAGTGATAAAGGGGGATTCGTCCTTCTGGATACTCGTTAATTAATGTAAAGGTGGGACTAACTATTGGCTCTATGATTCCCAATCCCTCTCCAATTCCTTGTACTAGGGTGGTTTTGCCAGTACCCAAATCTCCTGAAAGTAGGATAGTGCTTCCAGGAGGAAGGAATTCTCCCAGCTTTACACCTAGGGATTTCGTTGCTTCGGCGTTGGGAAGAAAGATTTTGGTCATTACTCGAAAAGATTAAGAAAATATAAATTATAACTGATTAATAACATTCGTTAAGTATCTTGTCCAAAATGAGAAAATTAAACAGTAATGCGCTTAGAATGATCCCAAAGATAAAATTCTGCGATACAGGAGGGAGCCATGGTTTCCTACGCGGTAAATAGAAGACATCTGACGGTCAATCCAGGTGACATCATTGCCAAACAACCTCAAACTATTGAGGAAAAAGCCAAGCAGATTGCAGTAGATGCACCTGATATTACAGGCGATCGTATTAAAGTTCCAACTTATTTCGTTGTCGAATACCCAAATGGTGAAACGAAAGCTTTGCACCATGTCAGGGATGCTAAACAAATTTCCGATGTGATTCGCCAAATGCACTTTGAGGAAGAAGAAGAAGTAACTTCAGGTGCGCGAGAAATACAACATGAGTTAAACCTGACAGGTTTGATCTTCATCTTGGCATGTTTCTTAATCACAAGTATCGTACTAGTTGGGATTTTTTAGATTCCTTAGTACACCCCAGAAACCCGGTTTCTTTGAGAAACCGGGTTTCTCTGTACCTCACATACCTGAAAATTGCTGTAACTAAGTCCAGAAGAAGGGGGATTCCTGACGTTGTTACCCGCGCTGCTTCCTCCTCGCGTTGGACTAACACATAGCTCTCGAAGGGCGCGATCGCATAACGTGCCCTATCCATTCACTTTTCGGAGCAAGTACCTGACAGAGCGATGCTTCCAGAGATAAGGATATTAAATTACAACGTATCATTTAGACATACAAGCGACACGATAACTCCGTGTTATCAACAGCTATTTACCAGCTTTTATAAAGTTTCTGTGAAGTTAAACCCCTTTTCAGCCAACATTCGATGAAGATTTGATGAAGTTTATAAAAACCCCTAGACAGACTATTTATGTAGCGGTTATTGTTTACTCATGGGAATAAATTAAAGATTCAACTATCACACAGCTCCAACTATCACAAGGAATATTTCATCATGGCTCTTAAATCTACATTCGCTATTCTCGGATTAGTTGCTGGCAGCACTCTAGCTTTGTCTGCTATACCCGCTCAAGCTGCTAACTTGTTTGGCAATAGCGGTATCAAGTTTGACGAGACTACCACAGTCGATTTTTGGTTCGTGCAGTCTAAAGGTGCATTCAAATCAACCTTATCTGTCGTAGAAAAGGCAGCGCCGACGACTTCACTAGGAGTGCTGTTTAAAGAAAACGTGGCATCTTTAGGATCAGCTAATGATTTCCTCGGAACTTGCCCTGAAACAGTTACTTCTCCTACCGGAGAGTGCCACAACTGGTTCACCTTTACGGGTGGCGTAGAGTACAGCTTGCTGCTAGACTCTGGTAACAACGGAAATGTATGGTCAACAGATACTCTAAATACTCCTGTTAAGCCGCAGGCATTGTTCTCCTTCGTAGCTACCCCCGAGCCTGGCAAGTATACAATTCGGTTCGATGATAAAGGAGCAGGTGACGATGCAGACTTCAACGACTTCACAATCATGGCTCAGATTAAACCTGTACCGGAGCCAACAGCATTGGCTGGTTTAGGTGTAGTCGCTGGGGCATTAGCATTCTCTCGTCGTCGGAAGAGCGATCGCAAATCCTAAGCTCTTGAGTTAGGCTGTAAACTAGTTTAATATTTTTGTAGCAGACAATTGCCAGTAAGTATCTATCTTGACTGGCAATTTGTTTGCTTTTGTTTTAGATAAAGTATCTAAAATCAAAGTATCTTACTTATTCGGTTGCGGTGTCATCCGCAGGTAGGGTTTGATGACAGTGTACCCTTTAGGAAACCGTTCCTTCAACTCTTCTGGATCTTTAATAGTGGGGACAATTACACAGTCATCACCATCTTTCCAGTTGACGGGGGTAGCCACCTTATAGTTATCGGTTAACTGCAAAGAGTCAATTACCCGCAAAATCTCATCGAAGTTGCGACCAGTACTGGGAGGATAGGTAATGGTGAGTCGTAATTTCTTCTGAGGATCGATGACAAAGACAGTCCGTACCGTGACGCTAGCATTAGCGTTGGGATGGATCATATCATAAAGATCGGACACCTTTTTATCCGCGTCCGCCAAAATCGGGTAGTTGACTGTGGTATTCTGAGTTTCGTTAATATCGCAAATCCAGCCGCCGTGGGATTCAACACCGTCAACACTCAAGGCGATGACTTTAACATTGCGCCCATCGAATTCGGGTTTTAGCTTTGCGACTTCACCTAACTCAGTAGTGCAAACAGGAGTGTAGTCGGCGGGGTGGGAGAAGAGTACAACCCAGCTATCCCCTGCCCAGTCGTAAAAGTTGATCTCCCCTTCGCTAGATGCTTGGGTAAAGTTGGGGACTGTATCGCCTAATCTTAGAGTCATATCTAATTTTCTGTATCAGGACAGACAATGTTTAATCGGTCTTGAATTATAGCGTGCAATAAGATGAGATGATAGAAAACAAAAATTAAACAAACCAAAGAGGGGTACTTCTCTCTTGAGTTTCGTTTGTCTGTTGTTCGTTTTTCCGTTGTAAGGAGGAGAGTTTATGAAAAGCTTGGTTCGTCTAGTAGTTCTATTGGGATTGTTAGTAGGCAGCTTAGGCTGGTTCGGAATGTCTCAAAGTGCCATGGCAGCGCCGATGGATTGGACTCAGGTAACTGGCCAATCATCCCCTGTCTTGATTGCTGAGGCTGAGTATCGCAACTCTGCTGACGACAAGTTAGGGACTGAGTTTGGTAAGAAAGTCGATTTGAATAATAGTGACGTGCGAGACTTTCTTCAGTTTTCGGGCATGTATCCCACTCTAGCTGGCTTGATTATTCAGAATGCCACATACGAAACTGTAGAGGACGTTCTCAATATACCCGGACTCACCGATCATCAGAAGGAATTGCTCCAAGCTAACCTTGACAGTTTTACCGTCACTGAAATTTCTGACACTTTTACTGAGGGCGGAGACCGCTACAATGCTGGTGTCTACTAAAAACTGATTAACTGCAAGTCTGAAGACTGAGTAAGGTCAATAAATTGCTACAGAAACCCGGTTTCTTTAAGAAACCGGGTTTCTATTGTCAGTTGTCAGAAGAGATAGATACCTGACTATGTAAAAATGACTACAGACAGATGAAAGGTAACGATCGCTATTTACTTAACCTAAAAGACACGCCCTAACGGGTTCCAGCACTCCGAGATATTCTCGGTCCGCCTTTGTCAGGAGGCTGGAATGCGATCGCGTACCCATCGATTGACTCGATGGCTTTTGAAATATTTATATTTTTACCTACCAAGGATTGCTCTGATGAAGTAGTACCGGGCAGATTGATTTGGATACTGGCATCAACTAGCTTGTGTCCCAACAAGTGTAAGCCGAGCAATAAAGTAGCGATACTAGTGAGGCAAAGATAATTCTCCATACTTTCAACTCATGTCTCTGAGATTCCTTAATTTATTATATTCATCTCAGTAGATATTCGTAAGTATCTTCATCCAATCTTTGAAAGCCACAAGTCCCTTCACGCAAGCTTTATTGAGTTATTTACTAAACCTTTATATATCTATTCGTAGGGAATAAACTACATCAAAAAATTACATTTATCTCCGAGAAAATCATCAAATTAAAATATAACGGTCAAATTATTTACTTTTTTTTTATCTTTGATATGGTATAATGATGGGTTTGATGTAAAAATGACCCAATCGAGCGAAAGGCCAAAGATGTAACTTTTGAGACGATGCTCTGGGTGAAGTAGTCTTAGTCTTCCCCTGGCATCAGCGCAAGATAGCCCTAGGGGTAGCACAGCTTGCCAAGACAAAAATAGCTCTATCGTAGAATAGAGGAAATTTAGCTCGGCATCCTGCCTGTGATGAAACGAACAGGCAAGATGCCTGTTCTACGTCCTAAGATGGAACGGAGCAAAGATTCCTGTATTTCCACCAGATCCAACTTTATCATCACCCATTCAGTCCACATCTGCTGATAGTCAGGTACAGGATAATTCCCAACAACAATCTGAAATATTACAGCCATCTGAAGAGTTAGCAGAAAACGAGGAAATATCCACTGAAGCAGAAAATATTCAGAGAGATGATTTGGGAGAAGGAGTTTCTGACGATGAAGAGAAAGAATCCGATTCGGAGCAACTGACAGAATTAGAATCGACAGATAATCCTGAAACTCAATCCCAAGAAAAACTAGATTTACAGGCTAAATTTTCCAAGTTAGAGCAATTTGGTTACAATGGGGCAAAGATTCCTGTATTTCCACCTAATCCAGATTCAAAAGCAGCAATTCAGCCCAAGTCTGGTGTTAGTCAGGTAGAGAATAATTATCAAGAGAAACCTCAAGGATTACAGTCAGATGAGGTAGAAAAGGAGAATGATAAAATATCGACTGAAGGGGAAAAGATTCAGTTTGGTGGAGGGGTTTCTGGTGATGAGGATAATCATAAACTAATTCAGCCTCAAGTAGTGGCTGGGGAATCATTAGCTCAGGCTCAAGTAGCTGAA